>CBHFOL010000020.1:0-42131 GCA_965995405.1 uncultured Saccharothrix sp. | reverse complement strand
TGCCCGTGGTGGACAACGCCTTGGTCATCGCCTCGATCGCCGCGGGGAGCATCGGGGTCGTGGCGGCATGGTCGAAGTAGGCCATCAGTTCTCCAGGGTAGCCCGGCCCAGCCGTCGGGTGAGCACGGCACCGAGCACCGCGACCCCCGCCATCAACAGGTCGAACGGCACCACGGCGGCGGTCGGCGCCCGGGTGGACGCGAACGTCGTGACCAGCACCCCGCCCAGCCCGACCATGAGCGCGGACCCCAGCATGTCGCTGATCTGCAACGCGGACGAGTTGAACCCCCGGTCGACGTCGCTGGACGCGGCCAGCGTCAGCACGCTCAGGCTCGACATCGCCATCCCCATCCCCGCCCCCGCGACGGCCCACAGCACGGGCGTCAGCCACGCCGGCCCCCACGCGGGTGCGATGAGCGTCACTCCCGCGATGCCCGTGGCGTTGAGCACGAAACCCCAGCGGACGAGCGTGGCGCGCGGGATGTCCGGCCGGCGCGACTGCCACCAGGCGGCCGAGGACCAGCCGAGCGCGCTCAACGTCAGCGGGATGCCGGACGCGATCGCCGAGTACCCGTGCACGGAGGTCAACGTGAGCGGGATGAACGCCTCCGTCGCGAAGAACGACCCGGCGAGCAACGCCCTGGCGAGGATCGTCGCCGGCAGCCCCGAACGCGCCTTCAACGTCCCCTTGGGCAGCAGGATGTTCAACGCGGGCACCAAAGCAGCCAGACCAGCCAGCCCGATCAGCAGGTTCACCCCGGACGGGTGCTGCGCGGCCCAGCTCAGCCCGACGACCCCGGCCCCGGCCCCCAGCGCCGCCAGCGGCAACCCCTTGCGCCGACCCGGGTCGGGCCGGTGCTCGGGCAGCTTCCGCAGCACCGGAACCAGCAACAACACCCCGATCAGCACGAACGGCGCAAGCCCAAGGAACACCCACCGCCAGGACAGCGTCTCGGTCAGCCACCCCGACACCGCCGGCCCGACCAGCGACGGAACGACCCACGCACTGGCCAACAGCCCGAACACCGCCGGCCGGTCCCGTTCCGGGTAGACCAGCCCGATCAGCACGTAGACCGCGACCACCTGGGCCCCGCCGCCAAGCCCCTGGAGCACCCGGCCGAGCAGCAGCAGCGGCATGTCCTGCGCGATACCCGCCACGATCAGCCCGACCAGGAACAGCGCGGGCCCGATCAGCAGACTGGGCCGGGGCCCGCGCAGGTCACTGAGCCGCCCTGACAACACGGTCGCGATCACGCTGGCGGCCAGAAATGCCAGAAACGGCCACGCGTACAGCTCGTTGCCGTCCAATTCGGCCACCATTCGCGGCATGGCCGTGCTGACGCCCATGTTCTCGAAGGCGAGCAGGGTGACGAGCAACACGATCCCCACCGTCGGACCCCGCCGTTCGGGTGCCCACAACCTGCTCTTCTGCGTCGCTTCCGCCTCGCGCCCCGCGCCGGTCGTAGTCACGTGTTCATGTTTCAACCTCGACTTGGGTGGAGGTCAAGGCGATATGACACACAACGTCCCGCCCGAAAGGCACGGCGGGGACGCGGAGGCGACCGCGTCCCCGCCGATGGTCGGAAAGCCCCCGAACCTCACCCCACGGCCGACCGCCGCACACTCCCCTCACCGACCGACGGCACCCGGCCCACCGGCCGCACCCCGTGCACCCGCTGCGCCGGAACCACCGCGTCCCCGTACAGAGCCCGCTCCGACTCCTGCTGCACCAGGGCCGCCAGCTCCCGCCGACTCCCCGCACGCCCGGGCGCGACCTCGTCCAGCACCCGGACCTCCACCACCAACCCCCGCGACCGCAGCACCCGCAGGATCGACACCACCAGCGTGTCCGACCCGACGAACGCCGCCCGCGAGGTGGGCACCCCACCCACCAGATACCGCAACACCACCGGCCGAACCGGCACACCGGCATCCAAAGCCGCCTGGAACAGCGCCGGCCGGTAGCGACCCGAAGCCAGACCACACCACGTGGTCCCCTCCGCGTGGATCCCGACCGCCGCGCCCTCCCGCAACGCCGCCGCCAGCTCCGCCACCGTCCCGGGCAGCAACGACAACCGCTCCCGATCCAGGTAGACCGTCCGCGCCGCCGTGATCAACCGCCCCAGCACCGGCCAGTCCTTGATGTCCCGCTTGGCCACCAACCGGATCGGCTGCACCGCGTCGATCGCCAACTCGTCCAGCCACGACACGTGGTTGCTGACCACCAGCACCCCGCGCCCCGGAGTGGCCTGGAACAACGGCGCTCCGACGACAACCAGCCGAGCCCCGAACGCCCGCACCAACGCCCGGAACCACGACCGCAGCAACGCCTCCCTGGTCCGCCCGGAGCTGACCAACACCCCCAGCACCACGACCGCACCGCCCGCGATCACCGTCAGCGCGGCGAAAAACCGCCACACCAGGCGAAAGAAGCCCACCGCGGGGCCCGTGTGGTCCACACACCCGTCACCGCAAGGCGAGCTCGGCATCCACGCATGGGCGGTGTTCACGCCGTCTCGCCCAGGAAGAACTTCAGGTACCGCTGGTCCACGTGCTCCATCCCCAGCAGCACCAGCAGGTCCGCCACGCCGAAGTCCGGGTCGTAGGCGGGCCGCCCGCAAACCCACGCGCCCAACCGCAGGTACCCCTTCAGCAACGGCGGCAGGACGACCTTCGACGGCCGCGGCACGGCGTCCACGTCCCACGGACGCAGCGGCGTCACGCGGTACTCCTCGGGCGCGTAGTGCTTGGCGTGCACCTGGTCCCACACGCCCGCCGCGAACGAACCCCCGTCGTGCAGCGGCACGGAGGCGCAGCCCACCAGCCACGAGTGGCCGGACAGCAGCATGTACCGGGCGATCCCCGCCCACACCAGGGACACCACGGCCCCGTTGCGGTGGTCCGGGTGCACGCACGAACGGCCCGTCTCCACGACGTTGGGCCGCAACGCGGCGAGCCCCGACAGGTCGAACTCGGTGTCCGAGTACAGCCGACCCGCGGCGGCGGCGCGTTCCGGCGGCAGCATCCGGTAGGTGCCGACGATCTCCCCGGTGCGGTCGTCGCGCACCACGAGGTGGTCGCAGTGCTCGTCGAACGCGTCGACGTCGTGTCCGGCGACCGGTGAGTGCAGGGTCGCGCCCATTTCCTCGGCGAACACCTGGTGGCGCAGTCTCTGCGCGGCCACTACCTCGGCGCTGTCGCGGGCGACGAGCAGGGAGTAGCGCGGCGCGTCGGCCGCCGTGTCACCGGTGCTGACAAGCAGTTGAGGCTGCGTCATGGGACTGGTGTACCGATCGGATGGCGACCGACAGCAGGTCGTTCCGATGACGCATTAGTGGCAGGTCGGTTAAACCCTGGTGTGCGGGAATGCGGAGGGGGCCGGACCGGCGACAACACCGGTACGGCCCCCTGCCTGAGACGTGCTCAGCCCTTGCGCTTGTCGACCTCTTCGGTCAGCTGCGGGGCCACGTTGAACAGGTCGCCCACGATGCCGAAGTCTGCGATCTCGAAGATCGGGGCCTCGGCGTCCTTGTTGACCGCGACGATCGTCTTGGACGTCTGCATACCCGCCCGGTGCTGGATCGCGCCGGAGATGCCCAGCGCGATGTACAGCTGCGGCGAGACCGTCTTGCCGGTCTGGCCGACCTGGAACTGGTGCGGGTAGTAACCCGAGTCGACGGCCGCACGGGACGCGCCGACGGCCGCGCCCAGGCTGTCCGCCAGCTTCTCCACGACGGCGAAGCTCTCCGCCGAACCCACACCGCGCCCACCGGACACGACGACCGAAGCCTCGGTCAGCTCCGGCCGGTCGCCACCGGTGACCGGCTCGCGACCGGTCACCCGGGTCACCTTCGCGGGATCCGCGGCGGGCAGCTCGACGGACTGCTCCACGGCGTCACCGGGGGCCTCCTCGGCCTCCACGCCGCCGGGGCGGACCGTGATGACCGGCACGCCGGTACCCACCTTGGACTTCACCACGAACGCGCCGCCGAAGATCGACTGGGTGCCCACGCCGTCGCCGTCGATGTCGACCACGTCCACCAGCAGACCGGAGCCCAGCCGCACGGCGAGCCGCCCGGCCACCTCCTTGCCCTCGATGGTGGCCGACACCAGCACGGCCGCCGGGGAGGCGGTGCCCGCGATGGCCGCCAGCGCGTCCACCTTGGGCGTCACCAACAGGTTCACCGCGTCGTCGGACTCGACCGCGTACACCTTGGCCGCGCCGTAGCGGGCCAGGGACTCCTTCACCTTGCCCGCGGTGCCGGGCGATCCGACCACCACCGCGGCCGGCTCGCCGAGACGGCGCGCGGCGGATAGAAGCTCATAGGTGACCTTCTTGACCTCGCCGTCGACGTGGTCGACGAGGACCAGGACCTCAGACATGTGTTCCCTCCTCGCCTTCAGATGAGCTTCTGGCCGACCAGGTACTCGGCGATCTTCCGACCGCCGTCACCCTCGTCCTCGACGCGCTGACCGGCGCTGCGCGGCGGCTTCGGGGCCGCCTCCAGCACCTGCGACCACGCTGCGCCGAGACCGACCTCGCCCGCGTCCAGCCCGAGGTCCGCCACGGTGAGCGTGGACACGGGCTTCTTCTTCGCCGCCATGATGCCCTTGAAGGACGGGTAGCGCGGCTCGTTGATCTTCTCGGTGACGCTGACCACGGCGGGCAGGTTCGCCTCCAGGAACGCCAGGCCCTCGTCGGTCTCCCGCTCGGCCCTGATCACGCCGCCCTCGACGGACAGCTTGCGCACCTGGGTCACCTGCGGCAGGCCCAGCAGCTCGGCCAGGATGGCGGGCACCGCGCCCGCGCGGCCGTCGGTCGCCTCGTTGCCGGCGATCACCAGGTCGACGCCCTCGACGGTGCCGACGGCCTTGGCCAGCACCTTGGCGGTGGCCAGCACGTCGGAGCCGTGCAGCGACTCGTCGGAGACGTGGATCGCCTTGTCCGCGCCCATGGACAGCGCCTTGCGGATCGCGTCGGTGGCGCGGTCGGGACCCATCGCGACGACGGTCACCTCGCCGCCGTGCGCTTCCTGGAGCAGCAGCGCTTCCTCCACCGCGCGCTCGTTGATCTCGTCGAGCACGGCGTCCGCGGACTCGCGGTCGAGGGTGTGGTCGGCGTCGGTGAGCTTGCGCTCGGACCAGGTGTCGGGCACCTGCTTGACCAGGACGACAATGTTCATGGGTCCTCTTCGACCTCCTGCGGACGGGCGGCATTGGCGCGAGCGGCCCGGTCGACGTCGTGACCGGTCGCCGGCTGTTCCGGTTTGGTTCGTGACCCTGCCATGTCAAAGCCGCATTGGCATGGTGGTGTCCGACACCTGGATGTTACCCACGGGTAGCACGGGTGCAAACGACAGCAAGCGCCCGGGCCGCGTGACGATCCCCACAAACGGTATGAGGCCAATCGAACGACATCGTGCGTGCCGACGGCAGCGTTACAAGCGGTACCCCTACTGAGCTAGTGTCCGAACACATGCATCGACGAGTAGCGGTCGTCACCGACTCCACCGCGTGCCTGCCGGCGCAGTTGGCCGAAAAGCTCGGCATCACCGTCGCACAGATCCAGGTCCGCATCGGGGACTTCGTGGACGACGAGGCCCGCGTGCCGTTGTCGAAGCTCGTGGAGGCCATGCGCGACGACCTCGACGTGGCCACCTCGCCGCCCGACCCGGGCGCGTTCTTCTGGACGTACGCGGACGCGGCGGCCTCCCGCGTCGAGGCGATCGTGTCGCTGCACGTGTCGACCGACCTTTCGCAGACCACGGAGATCGCGCGGCAGGCGGCGGCCCAGGTGAAGGTGCCGGTGCACGTCGTGGACACCCGGACGTGCGGGATGAGCCTCGGGTACGCGGTGGTCGCGGCGGCCACGGTCGCGGCGGCGGGCGGCGACGTGAACCACGTGCTTTCGGCGGCACAGCAGAGTTTCCGGCGCAGTTCCGAGCTGCTGTACGTGGACACGCTGGAGTACCTGCGGCGCGGCGGGCGGATCGGCGCGGCGGCGGCGCTGCTCGGGTCGGCGCTGTCGCTGAAACCGTTGCTCACCATGGTGGACGGGCGGATCGCGCCGCTGGACAAGGTGCTCGGCACGGACCGGGCGATGCGGAAACTGGTCGACATCGCGGTCCGGCGGGCCGGCCGGGACCAGGTGGACATCGCGGTCGAGCACTTCGCGGCGGCGGAGCGGGCGCAGTCGGTGCTGGACCAGTTGCGCGCCAAGCTGCCCAACGTCCGGCGGTTCCTGCTGACCCAGGTGAGTTCCGCGATCGGCGCGCACATCGGGCCGGGCGCGGTGGGTGTGGCCGTGGCACCGGTCTAGGGGGTGCGCCGCCGGGCGGCCTCGAACGTGCGCAGGTAGCGGCGGCGGAACTCGTCCGGATCGCGCTGCCGCACCGACTGGGCGGGCAATTCCACCGGTCCGGGCTCGACCTGTTGTGGCGCAACGGCTTCCGGCTCTTCGGCCTCCGGCTCGACCGGCTTGAGCGCAGTGGCCTCCGCCTCGACCGGCTTCAGTGCTGCGGTCTCCGGCTCGACCGAACCCGACGAGGCGGGCTCCGGTTCGACCGGCTCGGGCTCGACCGTCTCCGGTTCAGCCGACTGGGGTTCGGCTGCCTGGGGTTCGGCTGCCTCGGCTTCGGCCGACTCGGGTTCGGTGGCCACGTCCTCGGCGGGTTCCGGTTCGACGCCCGGCTCTGCGGCCTGCTCGGCGGGCGGTTCGGTCGGCTCCGGTGCCAAGGCGGGCACGAGGGTGAGCGCCGGGCGGACCGGTTCGGCGGGCGGGGCGGCTACCGGCAGGCCCAGCACCGGGTTCCGGTGGATGGGCTTGGTCACGTAGTCGTCCGGCGGCCAGCGCAGGTCGAGCTTCGGCTCCTCCCGCGCCACCGGCTGCGGGGTCGGGTCCGGTTCGACCTCGCGTCTGAGCATGTACGCCGTCAGCACGCATCCCGCCGCGAACGACAGTGCGCACAACCCGAAGACGAACGCGACCGCGCCTGACATAACGCTCCTACCCGACGAGCACGTCCACCTGCGGCCCGCCGTCCGACGGCGGTCCCCAGACCGGGTCGACCACGACCCGCGTGCTGATGGCCTCTTCCGGCACGCCCCGGGCGACGAGGAACTCCCGCACCAACTGGGCACGCTGCATCGCCAGCACATCGCAGCGATGGCTGGCGGTCTCCCCGTTCCACGCGTGCGCGACCAGCGTCACCACCGCGCCGGTCGTCTCCTGCAACAGGTTCCCGACACCCTGCTGCACAGCTTCACCCCGCCCCACGTACTCCGTGCCGCCGGGCGCGAACGTGATGCCCTTGACCCCGTTGTTGGAGAACAGGCTCGCCATGTTCTGCCGGGTCAGCTCCGGCGACGGCGGGCGCGGGACCGTGGGCGTGGGCACGGGCGCGGGCGTCGACAGCGGTTCCTGGGTGGGCCGCCCCGGCCCCGGCGTCCGCGTCGGGTGCGACACGACCTGACTGGCCGCGGGCGTCGACGAGAACGGCAGCGCGCCGCTGATCTGGTCCCCGTACACCGAGAACCCGAACGCGGTGAGCGCCGACGACACGAGCACCAGACCCGCCAACAGGGGCAGCAACGGCGGCCTTCGGCGCATCAGGCACCGACCCTTTCCTCTTCCGACACCACGTCGGCCACCGGATCGGACTCCAGACCGGACACCGCGTCGGACGCCGCCTGCTCCGGGATCAGCCCCGGCATCCGGTCGGCGGCGGCGGTCAGCGCGGCACGTGCGGCGGCCAGCTGCCCCGCCACGGTGCGGCGCAGGTCGCGCAGCTCCTCGGCGTTCTGGTGGATCTCGGCGATCCGCCGCCGCGCCTCGCGGCACGCCACCTTCACCACGAACTCGGCCCGCGCCTTGGCCAGCGCCTCCTGCTCGGCGAGGTGCTGCGCGGCCTCCTTGCGCCGGCGGGCCGTGGTGAGCTCGAAGTAGTCGCGCGCCTTGGCCCGCTTGGCCTCGGACGCGGCCTCCAGCCCGTTGCACTGCTCGGCGGTCTCCCGCAGCAGCCGGTCCGCGTCCTCCTGCGCCTGCTCCATCGCCGCCACGCACTCGGCCTCGACCTGGCCGGTGCGCGCGGACAGGTGGATCTCGGTCTCGGCGCGACGGCGTTCCAGGTCGACCTCGCGCTGGTCGAGTTCGGCGGTGCGGCGGGCGGCGGTCTCCCGCAGGCCGCGCGCGTGCTCGTCGGCGGCGGCACGCAGTGCGGCGATCTCCTCCTCCGCCTGCCTGCGCAGCTCGGACAGCTCCACCTCGGTGCGCTTGCGGAGCGAGTCGACTTCACGTTCGGCGCGCAGCCGCAGCTCGGCGGACTCGTCCTCGGCGAGCAGCAACATGCGGTGCAGGCGCTCGGTCGCGCCGGCCGTGGTGCCGGGCGACAGCTCCAGCCGCTCCACCCGGGACCGCGACTGCTCCAGGTCGAGCCGGGTCATCTCCAGCAGCTTGCGGAGGTCGGCGGCCTGGGCCAGCGCCTCGGCGCGGTCCAGGCTGGTGTACCGGAGCTGCTCCTCCAGGTTTTCGAGGTGCTCGATCACCTGTCGGCGGTGGAAACCGCGGTAGACGACGTCGAAACCCGCGTGCAGCGGAACAATCTCCGGCTCTTTCGCACCCATGGCCGCCCCACTCGTTTGAAGATTGACCGAGGATACCGAGCGCCAGAACGCCCAACCAGCACGTGACGGGCCACTCCGGAACCGGCGCGACGGCCGTTCCCGAAGCCCCTGGCTGCGCAAACGATGGAATGAAAGATCAACACCACACGACTACAGGTCACCCGATGGTGTCATTCCCGCCGAAAGGGCGAACCGCCCCACAATGCGTGATCCGTCGGACGTCCGGTAATCGACTGGGTCAAGTTCACACGAAACAGTGACACCCGATGTGAGCAGGCGATGGCTACCGGCGAGTAACGAGCGACTACCCTGGCCGGGTGACCGTCGAGCCACTGCCCCTCACCGGCGAGCGCACCGTGCCCGGGATACCGGTGGAAAACTACTGGTTCCGCCGCCATGAGGCCGCATATCTCGATCTCGTGCCGCACTGTGTCGGCGCGGTGGTGCTGGAAGCGGGCTGCGGCGAGGGCTACGGGGCGGCGCTGATCGCCCGTCACGCCGCGCGGGTCGTGGCCCTGGACTACGACGGGCAGACCGCCGCGCACGCGGCGAAGGCGTACCCGGAACTGGCCGTGCTGCGCGGCAACCTGGCGTCGCTGCCGCTGCGCGACGCGAGCGTGGACGTGGTGGCGAACCTCCAGGTGATCGAACACCTGTGGGACCAAGAGGGCTTCCTGGCGGAGTGCGCCCGCGTGCTGCGGCCGGGCGGGCGGCTGCTGGTGACGACGCCGAACCGGATCACGTTCTCCCCCGGCCTGGACCAGCCGCTCAACCCGTTCCACACCAGGGAACTCGCACCGGCCGAGCTGGCCGGGCTGCTGGTGGGCGCGAGGCTTGAGGTGGAACTGCTGGCGGGGCTGCGGCACGGGCCGGCGCTGCGCGCGCTGGACGCGAGGTTCGGCGGGTCGGTGATCGACGCGCAGGTGGCGGTGGTCGTGGCCGGCGGCGAGTGGCCCGCCGACCTGCTGGCCGCCGTGGCGGACGTGTCCAGCGCGGACTTCGAGATCACCACCGACGACCTGGACGCGAGCCTGGACCTGGTCGCGGTGGCGGTCCGGAGATGAGCGAGGGCACGTTCTGCCTGGTCCTGCACAGCCACCTGCCGTGGCTGGCGCACCACGGGGCCTGGCCGGTCGGCGAGGAGTGGCTGTACCAGGCGTGGGCGCACTCGTACCTGCCGGTGGTGGACCTGCTGGAGCGGTTCGCCGACGAGGGCCGTGCGGACGTGCTGACACTGGGCGTGACGCCGGTCCTGGCGGCCCAGCTGGACGACCCGTACTCGCTGCGCGGGATGCACGACTGGCTGGGCAACTGGCAGTTGCGCGCACACAGCGCCGCCGCGCGGCTGCCGGAGCTGTCGGCACGGGAGCACCGGGGGTCGGCCTGGGCGTTGGACGTGTTCGAAAGCCGTTGGCGGCACGGGTTCTCGCCGATCCTGCGATCCATTGTGGACAGCGGGGTGGTCGAACTGCTGGGCGGTCCGGCGGCGCACCCGTTCCAGCCGCTGCTCGATCCCGCGCTGCGGGCGTTCTCGCTGGACGTCGGGCTGGCCGACACCCGGCTCCGGCTGGGGCGTGCGCCGGAGGGCATCTGGGCCCCGGAATGCGCCTACGCGCCGGGGATGGAGCACGGGTACGCGGCGGCGGGCGTGCGGCGGTTCATGGTGGACGGGCCCTCGCTGCACGGCGACACGGCGGCGGGGCGTCCCGTCGGCACGTCGGACGTGCTGTGCTTCGGGCGTGATCTTGAGGTGTCGTACCGGGTCTGGTCGCCGAAGGTCGGCTACCCGGGCGACCCGGCGTACCGGGATTTCCACACCTACGACCACCCGAGCGGGTTGAAGCCGTCCCGGGTGACCGGGAAGGGCGTCGCGCCGGAGCACAAGCAGCCGTACGACCCGGAGGCGGCGGCGGTCGCCGTCGCGCGGGACGCGGCGGACTTCGTGGACGTCGTGGTGCGGCGGCTGCGGCAGTTGCGGGAACGGCACGGGAAACCGTCGCTGGTCGTCGCCGCGTACGACACGGAGTTGTACGGGCACTGGTGGCACGAGGGCCCGCAGTGGCTGGAAGCGGTGCTGCGGGCGCTGCCGGCGGCCGGGGTGCGGGTGACGACGCTGCGCGGCGCGGTCGAGGCCGGGCACGTGGGCCCGCCGGTGGAGATCCCGCCGTCGTCGTGGGGTGCCGGGAAGGACTGGCACACCTGGAGCGGGCCGCAGGTCGCGGACGTCGTCGCGCTGAACGCCGACGTGCAGCGGGAACTGCTGGCGCTGGATCTCGGTGGTGTGACGCGGAATCCGGTGGCCGACCAGGCGGTGCGGGAGGCGCTGCTGGCGCTGTCCAGCGACTGGGCGTTCATGGTCACCAAGGACTCGGCGGCCGACTACGCCCGGTACCGCGCCAAGGTGCACGCCGACCGGTTCGCCGAGCTGGCCGCGTTGCTGCGGCGTGGAAGTGGGTCCGGACGGGCGGCCGAACTCCGTCCGGTGGACGGGCCGTTCGGCCACCTCGACGCCCGGGGACTCGGTCGATGGACTTGACGAAATGCTTGCCGGGGCAGGATTCGACGGCGGCTCAGGGGCTGTCGATCCGGCCCTCCATGCGTTCGGTGATCCCGGCCGAACCGGGGTTGTCCACCCGGGCCTGCACGACCGGGTCGGCCTTCGAGCGGCCGTGCGTGTCGGCCGGGCGGACCAGGCCGGCGCGCTTGGCGCGGGCCCGGCGGTCGACCAGGAAACCCAACCCGAGCAGCAGTGCGCAGAACAGAACGCCGTACACCCAAGGCTGCATGGCAACTCCCCCTCAGTCGATCCGAGGGTATCGAGAAATGCGAGGATGCGACATGCGTGTGCTGATGTTGTCGTGGGAGTACCCGCCGGTCGTCGTGGGCGGGCTTGGTCGGCACGTGCACGCGCTGGCGACGCAACTGGCCGCGCAGGGGCACGAGGTCGTCGTGCTGTGCCGGCAGCCGGCCGGATCGGACGCCGGCACCCACCCGACGTCGGACACCGTGGTGGAGGGCGTGCGGCTGGTGCGGGTCGCCGAGGACCCGGCGCACCTGGTGTTCGAGCGGGACCTCGTGGCGTGGACGTTGGCCATGGGGCACGCGATGACCCGCGCCGGGCTGGCGTTGCTGCGCGATTGGCGGCCGGACGTCGTGCACGCGCACGACTGGCTGGTGACGCATCCCGCGATCGCGTTGGCCGAGGCGGTCGGCGTGCC
Organism: uncultured Saccharothrix sp.; assembly: GCA_965995405.1. Classification (GTDB taxonomy): domain Bacteria; phylum Actinomycetota; class Actinomycetes; order Mycobacteriales; family Pseudonocardiaceae; genus Actinosynnema. The sequence goes on along the minus strand of CBHFOL010000020.1, from coordinate 30,291 downwards.
GCTGGTGGCGACCGTGCACGCGACCGAGGCCGGGCGGCACAGCGGGTGGCTGTCGCAGACGTTGAACCAGCAGGTGCACTCGGTGGAGTGGTGGCTGGCGAACCGGGCGGACTCGCTGATCACGTGCTCGTCGGCGATGCGGACCGAGGTGGCGCACCTGTTCGACGTCGACGCGGACGGGATCACCGTGCTGCACAACGGGATCGAGCCCCGGCGGTGGCGGGTGCGGTCGGACGACGTGGCCGCGGCTCGGGCGACCTACGCGGTGGACGGCGCGCCGCTGCTGCTGTTCTTCGGGCGGCTGGAGTGGGAGAAGGGCGTGCAGGACCTGATCGCCGCCCTGCCCCGGATCCGGCGGGCGCACCGGGGGACGCGGCTGGTCGTCGCCGGGGAGGGCACGCACCGGGAGTGGCTGGCGGAGCAGGCGCGCAAGCACAAGGTGCGGCGGGCGGTGGACTTCGTGGGGCACCTGCCGGATCGCGAGTTGGCCGCGGTGTTGGCCGCGGTGGACGCCGTGGTGCTGCCTTCGCGGTACGAGCCGTTCGGGATCGTGGCGTTGGAGGCGGCGGCTGCCGGGACGCCGCTGGTCGCGTCCACGGCGGGCGGGTTGGGCGAGGTCGTGCTGGACGGCGTGACCGGGCTGTCGTTCGGGGCCGGTGACGTGGAGGGGCTGGCCCGGGCGGTGCGTTCGGTGTTGGCCGACCGGCCGTCGGCGGTGCGGCGGGCACGGGCGGCGAAGGCCCGGCTGGGCACGGATTTCGACTGGTCGCGGATCGCTTCGGACACCGCTGAGGTGTATCGGGAGGCCGTGGTGCGGGAGCACGAGCCGTTGGAACGGCCGAAGATCCCCACCGGGAACGTCTTCCTGTAGAGCGTTCGGAACGCAGCGGGACCACGGGAGCATCAAGGTCCCGCTGCGCAAGGGGTTCAGACGGTGAGGACGATCTTGCCGGTCGTGCGGTTGGCTTCGCCCAGCTCGTGGGCCTTCGCCGCCTCGGACAGGGGGAAGGTCTCCGCCACGATCGGGCGGATTCGGCCCTCGTCGACGAGCTTCGCCACCTGCTCCAGCGCGGTGTGGTCGGCGGCGACCATGACGGCATTGGCCCGCACGCCGAACTGTTCCGCCTTGGCGCGCAGCTCGGGCAGGTCGAACGGGACGGCCACGGCCACGTAGGTGCCGCCGCGCTTGAGGATCGGCAGGGAGCGGTCCTGGTAGTCGCCGCCGATGAGGTCGATCACGACGTCCACCGGGTCGATGGCGGCGAAGTCCTCGGTCCGGTAGTCGACCAGGTGGTCCGCGCCCAGTTCGCGGAGCAGGTCGTGCTTGGCGGCGCTCGCGGTTCCGGTCACGTGGGCGTCGAACGCCTTGGCCAACTGGACCGCCAGGTGCCCGACGCCACCGGCCGCCGCGTGCACGAGAACCCGTTGTCCCGGCTCGACGTGCGCCGCCTCGGTCAACGCCTGCCACGCCGTGAGCGCGGCCAGCGGCAGCGCCGCCGCCTGGACGTGGTCGAGGGTGCGGGGCTTGCGGGCGAAGTGGCGCGCGGGGGCGGCCACGTACTCGGCGTAGCCGCCGGCCACCTCGGGGAAGTAGGGCATCCCGTAGACCTCGTCGCCCACCTGGAAGCGGTTCTCGCCGGGGCCGGTGTCGACCACGACGCCGGAGACGTCCCAGCCGGGGATGAGCGGCGGCTGGAACCAGTAGCCGTGTCGGCGGACCTTCCAGTCCACCGGGTTCACGCCGGCCGCCGCCACCTTCACCAGGATCTTCCCGGGGCCGGCGGTGGGGCGCTCGGTCTCGACCTCCGCCAGGACTTCGGGGCCGCCCAGGGCCGTCTGGCGGATTGCGCGCATCTTCTCGGTCATGGGTAAAAGGATCACCGTGGGTGGTACCTGTTGTGAAGAAGGCACCTTGATGGTATCCAGGTACCTCATGCATACCGTTCCCGACCTGCGAGCTTACGGCGGCGCGGACGCGTTCCTGCGGGACTGCGCCTCACGGGCCGTGTTGGACCTGTTGACGAACAAGTGGGTGTGCCTGGTGGTCGGCGCGCTCCGGCCGGGCACGATGCGGTTCGGGGAGCTGCGGCGCAGGCTCGACGGGATCACGCAGAAGATGCTCACGCAGACGTTGCGGGACCTCGAACGTGCCGGGCTGGTGCACCGCGCCGTCTACCCGAGCGTGCCACCGCGCGTCGAGTACCGCCTCACGCCGCTCGGGGACAACGTGGCGGGTCTGATGGACGCCATCCGCACGTGGGCGGAAACGCACATCGACGACATCCGCACCGCGCAGGACGCCTACGACGCCAAGGCGGGCGAGGAACTCCAGCCGGTCTAGGCGTTCCGGGAGCGGTTGAGGGCTTCCTTGGCCTTGCGGGCCATGTCGGCGACGGCGGCGCGGCGGACGGCGTCGGCGTCGTAGTCCTCGCGGCGGTCCTTCACGACGCGGGCCGGGATGCCCACCGCGATCTTGAAGTCCGGGACGTCGCCGCGCACCACGGCGTGCGCGCCGAGCACGCAGCCGCGCCCGACACGGGTGCCCCGGGTGACCGTGACCTTGGTGCCCAGCCAGCAGTCGGGGCCGATGCGGACCGGGGACTTGACGATGCCCTGGTCCTTGATCGGCAGGTTGATATCCGTCGTGACGTGGTCGAAGTCGCAGATGTAAACCCAGTCCGCGACGAGCGTCGCGGCCCCGATCTCCACGTCCAGGTAGCAGTTGACGGTGTTGTCCTTGCCGAACACGGCCTTGTCGCCGATCCGCAGTGAACCCTCGTGGCAGCGGATGGCGTTGCCGTCGCCGATGTGTACCCAGCGGCCGATCTCCAGCCGGCCGTAGCCGGGGCGGCAGTGGAGTTCGACGTTCTTGCCGAGGAACACCATGCCGCGCAGCACCACGTGCGGGTTGGCCAGCCGGAACCGCAGCAGCCGCCAGTACCGCACCAGGTACCACGGGGTGTACGCGCGGTGCCGGAAGACCCATTTCAGGGATGCCGCGGTGAGGAACCTGGCTTGCGCCGGATCGCGGCGCGTCCTGCTCCACCTGGTCCACACGGGCGCGCCCCACATGCTCGTCACGCAGGCACTCTAGCCGGCGGGCCGGCGGCTTCCCGAAGAACCCGTGCCGCATGTCACGCACCCGGGCGACGACATTCCCCCGGTTGCCCGACCGATTCCCACGAACATTCGTGACATATGGCGCCCGGCCGCGCGCCACCACTTCACCTGGTAACCGGTGTTAGACTGACGTGACGAAACAACCGATCAGCCGCCGGGACACAGGGAGAACGAGGAAGACGTTGGGCGAACAGTTCAATCCGCAGGACTACGATCGCTTCACGTATCGCGGATACTCATTCGACGGACCCGGAACTTTTCACAGCCACTACTCCCTGTCCGGACCGGGCGATTCGATCGATTTCACCGAGACCATCCGACTCCCGGTCGGGCCCGAAACGTCGAAAACGCCGTCACCGCGGTTGGCCAGGTTGCTGACCCTGGCCTGCGGAATGAGCTACTACAAAGCCGCCGCCCCCGCTGTGGTGCACGTCGAATTCGGCCTCACCAGCGCCGAACGCACCTTCCTCACCGAACTCATCCGGAACGGTCTGGGCGAGTTCGCGTTCCGGAACCAACTGCCCGGAGCCCTCACGCCCGAGATCACCGGCGAGCACCTGGACCAGGCGTTCGACCACGAGTCGTCGAACGCCCGCGCGGACGACTCGATTCCGCTGGTGGCGGTGGGTGGCGGAAAAGACTCGGTGGTCACGATCGAGTCCATCAAGCGGGCCGGCCTGCGTCCGATGCTGTTCTCGGTCAACTCCTTCGAGCCGATCGAGCGGTGCGCGGAAGTCAGCGGCCTGGAGTTGCGGTCCGCGCATCGGGCCCTCGACCACAAACTCGTCGTACTCAACTACCGGGGCGGCTACAACGGCCACATCCCGGTGACCGCCATCAACAGCCTGGTCGCGCTGCTCACCGCCGACCTGCTCGGCATCGGACCGGTGGTGATGTCCAACGAGCGTTCGGCGGAGTACGGAAACCTGGAGTGGAACGGGCGCACGATCAATCACCAGTGGTCGAAGAGCATCGAGTTCGAGCGGATCCTCCGGTCGGCCCTGGACGGCCCAGGTGAACCGGCCTCCTATTTCTCGCTGTTGCGACCGCTGTCGGAGATAGACATCGCCCGGCGCTTCGCGAAGTTGCCGAGCTATTTCCCGGCGTTCACCAGCTGCAACCGCGCCTTCGCGCTCAACGAGAGCAAGCGCACCACCTCCTGGTGCCGGAAATGCCCCAAGTGCCAGTTCGTGTTCCTCATCCTCGCACCGTTCATTCCCCGTGCAGAGCTGGAAGGCATCTTCGGCGGCAACGTGCTGCACGATCCGGACAACTACTCCGGTTATCAGGAACTCCTGGGCCTGGGCGGCCACAAGCCGTTCGAATGCGTCGGCGAGTACGCGGAGGCCGCGCTGGCACTGGTGATGTTGGCCGACCAGGACGACTGGAAGGACTCGGTTCCGGTGGACAAGCTGACCGAGGAACTGCGCAGCCAGGGTAAAGTTCCGTCTGACGAGGAACGCCGGAACCTGCTCCGGCCGACCTCGGAGCACGTGGTCCCGCCGCATTTCCAAGAGGCGCTGGATGCACTCGCGTGACACGGTGACGGGTCGCCTCGGTATCTGGGGCTTCGGCGCGGAGGGGCGCGCGACACTCGCCGCTCTCGCCGCCGGGTTCACCAGTGTCATCGTGTTCGATGAAAACGCCGACCCGCGCGGGGAAAGCCTGGGCGAAGGGGTCGAGTTCTACCAGGGTGCCGACAACTTCGCCCAATTGCTCGGTTGCGATCTCGTGGTCGTCAGCCCCGGTGTGCCCAGCACGCATCCGTTGCTCGCCGAATTGACGCGCAGCGGCGTCAAAACGGTCTCCGGCTCCGCCTGGTGGCTGGAGTCCAATGCGCAGCGGACCATCGGGGTGACCGGCACCAAGGGCAAGAGCACGACGGCCGCGCTGGTCCACGCCATTCTCGGCGGGGCCGAGGTGGATTCCGTGCTCGCGGGCAATATCGGCATTCCGCTGATCGGCGTCGAGCCGGACGAGCGGCTGGTCGTGGCCGAACTCTCCAGCTATCAGTGCTGGTGGATCACCCGATCGCCACGGGTCGCGGTGGTCACCAACCTGTTCGAGGAGCATCTCCCCTGGCACGGGGGTCTGCGCGAGTACTGGCAGGCCAAGGCCCGGATCGCAGCCCTCGGGGCGGAATTCCTCATCTGCGATTCGGCCACCTGGGAGAAGCTCCAGAGCGCGGACGAGAACGTGCGCCGGCCGTCGACACTGATCATTCCGGAATCCGGCTCGGAGATCCTGGCGCAGGACGGCACTCCTGTGCTGTCGGTGGCCGACCTCCCCGCATCGCTCAGCGCGGCCCACCTGGTTTCCAGCGTGCGTGCCGCCGTGCTCGCCGCGAGCGTCTTTGTCGACTCGACACGGTTGTCGGCCGTGCTGAAGACCGCGCTGCGGGAGTTCGACCAGCTTCCCCACCGGCTGGAGGTCGTCGGGTCGTCCAGGGGCGTGACGTGGATCGACGACACTTTGTCGACCGCGCCGGAAAGCGTGATCGCGGCCATTCAGAGCTGCCGCCCCGGCCATGTCGTGCTGATCGTCGGCGGACAGGATCGTGGGATCTCCTACGAGCCGCTCAACGACTTCCTGAAGTCCAACCCGGAAGACATCGACGTCATCACCGTGCCCAGTAACGGGACACGCGCGATCGACCGGTTCCGGGAATTCCGACCGAACCAGGTCCACGACACGGAAAACCTGCGCGACGCCGTCACCCTAGCCGCAAAAATCGCCCCCGCCGGAAGCCGTGTGGTCCTCTCCCCCGGGGCACCGAGCTACGACTTCTACCGGAATTACCAGGCCAAGTCGGCCGAGTTCCGGGACGCCATCGAACGACTGGAGAGCGGGCCGTAACCCAGCCGCTCGTGCGCCACGACCGCTCCGGCACGGCCGAAAGTGAGGATGACCGGTGAACGTCCCATCCGACGCTGATCTGCATTCGAACCGCGAGCCACTCCCCGAAAGCCTTCGATCGGCACTCGAAGACATCGTCGGCAAAAGTCATGTCCTCACCGGCGACGCGACCGCCGGATACGTCTCCGACTGGACGGGCCGGTTCCACGGGTGGACGCCCGCCGTGGTCAGGCCGGAGAACACCGCGCAGGTCGCCACCGTGCTCACGGCCTGCAACGACGCCGGTTTCCCGGTGGTGCCCCAGGGCGGGAACACCGGGCTGGTGGGCGGCGGCGTCCCCCTGCACGGCGAACTCGTGCTGAGCCTGGCCCGGCTCAACCGCCTGGGCCCGGTCGACGTGGGTGCCATGCAGGTGACCGCCCAGGCCGGCGTGACCTTGCAGCAGGTCGCCGATGCCCATCCGGACCTGGATTTCGCGGTGCTCATCGCGAGTCGGCAGAGCGCGACCGTCGGCGGTGCCGTCGCCACCAACGCGGGCGGTCTGCGGGTACTGCGGCACGGCCCGATGAGAGCGCAGATCCGGGGAATCGAGGCGGTACTCCCGGACGGCCGGGTCGTCTCCCACCTGTCGGGTCTCGTCAAGGACAACACCGGATACGACTACCCGAGCCTGTTAGCGGGTTCGGAAGGGACGTTGGCGGTCGTCACCGAGGTCAGGCTTCGACTGGTTCCCCGGAATGTGGATTCGGTCGTCGCATTGATCGGCGCCACGAGCCTGACCGAATTGCACGAGCTCGCAACGAGGGCCGTCCGTGAAGTGCCGGGTCTGCTTTCGGCCGAATTCTTCACCAAGGTCGGGCTGGACGTCCTGCTCGCCAACACGACGCTGACACCGCCACTCGGGGAATCCGCCGAAGCATATCTCCTGCTTGAGGCCGACGACCCCCGTGCACTCGACCGGCTGGCCGAATTGGCCGACGACCGCCCTGCGGCCGTGGCCGAGACCGCCGGTGACCGGGCTCGCCTCTGGCAGTATCGCGAGCGGCACCCGGAGGCGGCGGGGTTCCTGGGCACCCCGCTCAAACTCGACGTGTCGGTTCCGTCCGCACAATGGGTGCATTTCGCGTCGACCGTGACCGACGCCGTGCGTGCCGTCGACCCCGAGGCCGAAGTAATCACTTTCGGCCATATCGCCGACGGCAATGTTCATGTGAATGTGGTTCCCGGTGGAGACGCGGACGGCCGCCACCAGGACGCCGTCTTCAACTACGTCGCCTCGCTGGGCGGTTCGATTTCGGCCGAGCACGGGATCGGCGCGCTCAAATCGCAATGGCTGCCGTTGGCGCGGACGTCGGCCGAGCGGTCGCTGTTCGCGGGTATCCGCGCGGCGTTCGATCCCAAGGGCATCCTGAACCCGCACGTGCTGCCCCGGTGATCGCCTCGACTCCCGCCGTGGTCATGGGGCCGTGGCGGGGGTCGCCATAGGATCGGAGCACATGACGACTCCACTCATCATCGACACCGACCCCGGCGTGGACGACGCGTTCGCCCTCGCGCTGGCGGCGGCCAGTCCCGAGGTCGACCTGATCGGTGTGACCACGGTGTTCGGCAACGTCTCGCCGGAGCTCACCACCCGCAACGCGCTGCGGGTGCTGGCGTTGCTGGGACGCGAGGACGTGCCGGTCGCGGCGGGCGCGGCGCGGCCGTTGGTGCACCCCCAGCCGAACGCGTCGAGCGCGCACGGCTCGGACGGGCTGTCCGGGCACGCGGACACGTTGCCCGAGCCGACTCGCGGTCCGGACCGGCGGGATGCCGTGACGCTGTTGAAGGACCTGTTGGAAGCCGCCGAACAGCCGGTGACGATCGCGCCGATCGGGCCGTTGACCAACATCGCGCTGCTGCTGGCCGCGCACCCCGGTCTCAAGGCGAAGATCGCGCGGCTGGTCGTGATGGGTGGCGGGTTGACCGGCGGGAACATCACGTCGGTCGCCGAGTTCAACCTCTGGTGCGACCCGGAGGCCGCGCGGCGGGTGCTGGTGGAGGAGGACGTTCCGGTCACGTTGGTGCCGCTGGACCTGACGCGACGGTGTGCCGTCGACATGGCCTGGCTGGCCGAGTTGGCAGGGGGGTCGGAGGTGGGGGCGAAGCTGGTCGGGTTGACGCCGGACTACGTCGCGACCTACCGGCGGTTCCTCGGGTTCGACGGGGTCGTGCTGCACGACGCGGTGGCGGTGGCCGAGGCGGTGCGGCCGGGAATCCTGACGACGCGGCGGTTCCCGGTGGAGGTGGAGTGCGCGTTCGGGCCCGGGCGGGGTGGGTTGCTGGCGGACGAGCGGTTGCAGTCGGCCGGGTCCGGGATCGATGTCGCGGTGGACGTGGACGTCGACGGGTTGCGGGAGTTCGTGTTGTCGCGGCTGGCGTCCTGCGCCTGAAGATCGGACGGCAGTGACCCCGACGCGATGCCGCGATCGCCCGCTGGTTCCCAACGGGTGTGCGGGAACCAGCGGGCGTTCCGGGCTAGCGGGTCACCGGATTGTCCAGACCGGCACTTTCGTAGCAGGTGTCGACAAAGGCGTCGTCGACGCACACTTCGACCTTCACCCCGTCGAGGTGTCCCACGGACTCGAAGCTCAGGTTCTCCCAGTACGCGTCGTTGCCCCGGCATCCGTTGTTGTTCCACCGCTTCTGCGTCCGCTGCGATGCGGCGGGCGCCACCATGGTGATGAACCGGATGTAGACGGGGTTGCCGTCACACTGGGTGTCCCGGACGGCCATGTTGATGTTGCTCATGGACGCGTAGCCCCAGGTCCAGTTGGCCGAACCGAACACCTCCGGCCCGTAGGCGTACGCCTCGCCCCTGGCGGCGGCCGACGCCGAGCCTGTGGACGCCAGCGTCATCGTCAAGGCTGCTGTCGCCCCGACCACCCCGACACGGCGCATCGCACCACGCAGTGACTTTCCCATCGTCAATCCCCTCCCAGTCGGTACTTTCCGGACCGCCGGGAGGCTAGGAGTCGTCACTTTCCTGGCACTTTCCTTGCCCGGTCGGTGCTGTCGCAGGATGTGCCGGCTGGTGTGGCCGTAGTCGGATCGGCAGCACTGCCAGGAGACCGCCCGAATTTCTTCAACGAGCTTCAGACGCAGGACACTCAGGTGCGTTCGGCGTGGGCCAGTAGGTAGGTGGGGGTGCGGCCGATCCGGGTGAGGATGGCGGTCGCCTCGGTGGTGCCGGCGAGTTTCAGCTTGCGGCGCAACGTGTTCGGGTCGATGTCCAGGCCGCGCACCAGGATTTCCAGCCGGCCGACGTCGTGGGCGCGGAGCACGGCGCGGAGGGATTTCTCGGTGTAGTGGCCGTGTTCGACGACCCGGAACGCGCGGATGCCGGGCGGGGGTGTCGGGCCGGTCAGGTAGGCGATGCGTTCGTCCAGCTGGGCGAGGTCGTGCCGGGCGGCGTAGTGGCGGACCAGCCCGGCCCGGACGACCGCGCCGTCGGGGTCGATCAGCCATCGGTCGGGCGCGGTGACCGGGCAGTCGTCCGGTTCCGCGTCCGTGATCGTCCACTGTGGACTTCCCGTGCGGAGGACGGTGGCGCGGCGGGTGACGCCCGGGGTGGCGAGGCCCCTGGTCCACAGGCAGGCTTCGCGCACCTGGCCGTCCAGGGAGACGAGTTCGACCTCGTCCGCCCAGGGCGCGACGGTGAAGTCCACGCCCGGCGCGCACTTCACCGCCAGGTCGCGCCCTTCGTACGCGGCGGCGAGTTCGTCCAGCGGCGGTGCGAAGTCCTCGGGACGCCACATGCGCCGTCCGGTCGCGTCCCGCCGTGCCGGATCGGCGATCACCGGAACGTCGCGGGACACCGGCCGCAACGCATTGGCCAGCACGAGGTTCGCCGCCCCACCCAGGTTGTGCCGGGCCATGGCAAGCCGCACCGGATCCAGATCGGACCCGACCGACCCCTCCGGCAACGCCGCGAGGTCGGCTCCGATCGAGCACGTCACGTCATGCACGATCCGCCCGGCGAACCGCTCCGCCCGGTGCACCGCGACCGCCCAGGGAGTCGCCTGCTGCAAAGCTTCCGATGTAAAAAGCCCATTCGTAAACTTAACTTTGGCCGAACTCTTACGCCTGAGCAGCAAAGTCTCCAGCACAGCCGCAAACCGCTCGCCCGAAGTTAACTTTGCAAAGTTTACATCCGACAGCCGGGACTCCGCCGTCAACGGCAGGTCGACAAGCGAGGCAAGCGCCGACTCCCCGGCCGGTGAACGCAGGTAGGCCACGTCGTCCAGGCTGAAGCGATACCCCAACTGCCCAACCTCTCCCGACCGAACCCACGACACCCGACAGTCCGCCGACGCGCCGACCACACCACGCCCCGCGCCACTACCAGAGTCGCGCAACCGCTCGGCAGATTTACTTTGTTAAGTTTACCGGACACCGTCACCGCACCCCGCGCGGAGCGACAGACACGTCACACCCCGCGGCGCTACGAGGTCGGCCGGCAGGTTTACTTTGTTAAATTTACCCAGCCCTGTCGGCACATACGCGCGGAGCGACAAGCACGCCACGCCCTGCGGCACCACGGGGCCGTTTGACGGAATGCGGCCACTCGGCGGGTTTACTTTGTTGAATTTACTGAGTGCTGTCAGCACACGCACACACGCGGGGAGGCAGGCACGACGCCGCGGATTGCCCGAGGAGGTGCGTCGCAGGGTTTACCTTGTTGGATTTACTTTGTTGAGTTTACTGGGTGGTGTCATGGCGCACCCGGACGGAGCGGCGGGTGCGCCATGTGGGTGGAGTGGGTGGGCTGCCGGGGTCAGGCGACGGGCTTGCGGCCGGTCACCGAGACGTTGTAGAAGACCTCGCGGGGCAGGACCTTGGACAGCACGTTCTCGTCCACCCACGACAGGCGCTGCCAGGTCCGGTAGGCGAACATCGCCCAGCCGAAGCCCAGCTTCTCCCTCGGCACCGCGGCCTCGAACGTGCGCACCGGCCAGCCGAACAACGCCGCCGACAGCTCCTCCGTCACCGCCCGCACCTCGGCCGCCCCGGCGGACCGGGCCGTCCGCTCCAGCTCCGACGGGTCGAACGTGTGCAGGTCGACCACCGCCTCCAACGCCGCCGCGCGGGACGACTCGTCCAACTCCGCCTGCGGACGCCGCCAGCCGTTCAACGGCTCCAGCTTCGTCACGTTCGTGGTCAGCCACCACGTCAACTGGCCCAGCTTGCGGGCATAGAAGTTCCCGACATTCGTCGGATCACCGGCGAACACGAACCGCCCGCCGGGCTTGAGCACCCGCAGCACCTCACGCATCGCCGCCGCCACATCCGGAATGTGGTGCAGCACCGCGTGCCCCACCACGAGGTCGAACGTGTCGTCGTCGTACGGGATCCGCTCGGCGTCGGCCACCCGCCCGTCCACCGGCAGCCCGAGCCCCTCCGCGTTCCGCAGCGCGACCTCGACCATCCCCGGCGACAGGTCGGTGACCGAACCCCGCTCGATCACCCCGCCCTGCATCAGGTTCAGCAGGAAGAAACCCGTGCCGCAGCCCAGTTCCAAAGCACGCCCGTACGGACCCACCCCACCGGACACCGCACGGAACCGGTCGGTCGCGTACGTGATGCAGCGCTCGTCGTACGAGATCGACCACTTCTCGTCGTACGTGCCGGCTTCCCAGTCGTGGTAGAGCACGTTCGCCAGCTTCGGGTCCGAGTACGCCGCCCGGACCTCCTCCGCCGTGGCATGGGGGTGGGGCTTCGGGTCGACCGGCGGCACCGTGTCAGCGGCCACTGAACTTCGCCTTCCCCGGGCCGTTCTCGATGAACGACGCCATGCCCGTCTTCTGGTCCTCGGTCGCGAACATCGCCGCGAACAGCTGGCTCTCCAGCTTCAACCCGCTGCCCAGGTCACCGTCCAGCCCGCCGTCGATCGCGGCCTTCGCCGCCGCGTACGCGCGCACCGGCCCGTTCACGAACTGCCCGGCCCACCGCCGAGCCGCCGCGTACACGTCGTCCGGCGCGACGACCTCGTCCACCATCCCGATCCGCAACGCCTCCTCGGCGCCCACGAACCGCCCGGTGTAGATCAGGTCCTTCGCCCGCGACGGCCCGATCAGCCGCGGCAGGCGCTGGGTGCCGCCCATGCCCGGGATCACCCCGAGCAGGACCTCGGGCTGGCCCACCTTGGCGTTGTCGCCCGCGATCCGCCGGTCCGCGCACAGCGCCAGCTCGAACCCGCCGCCCAGCGCGTAGCCGGTGATCGCCGCCACGGTCGGCTTCGGGATCTCCTCCACGGACCGCAGCGCCGTCTGGAACGACCAGGCGCGCGCCGCCATCCCGGAGTACGACAGCTCGGCCATCTCCTTGATGTCCGCGCCCGCCGCGAACACCTTCGGCCCGCCGTACACGATCACCGAGTACACGTCGTCGCGCTGCGCCGCCTCCAGCGCGGCTGCCCGGATCTCCTCCTGGACCTGCCTGTTCAGCGCGTTCATCGGCGGGCGGTCCAGCCGGATGGTGCCGATGCCGTCCTCGACTTCGAGCTTCACGAACTCAGCCACAGGTCCTCCTCGACCTCCGTCGGTGCGCCTCGCAGGTTACCCCTGGGTAGCTTTGCGGCGCGCGAAGTACCGGTCCCCCAGCCGTTGCAGCTCCAACGGCTGGTCGAACGTCTTGGACAGGTTCTCCTCGGTCAGCACGTCGTCCAGCAGGCCCTGCGCCACGATCGCGCCCTCGCGCAGCAGCAGCACGTGGGTGAACCCGGGCGGGATCTCCTCCACGTGGTGCGTCACCAGCACGGTCGCGGGGGCGTCCGGGTCCATGGCCAGCTCGGACAGCCGGGCCACCAGGTCCTCCCGGCCGCCCAGGTCCAGGCCCGCCGCCGGCTCGTCCAGCAGCAGCATCTCGGGGTCGGTCATCAGCGCCCGCGCGATCAGCGTGCGCTTGCGCTCGCCCTCGGACAGCGTGCCGTAGGTGCGGTCGGCCAGGTGCTCGATGCCGAACTGCCGCAACAGCTCGCGGGCCCGTCCGGTGTCCAGCCGGTCGTACTCCTCGCGCCACCGGCCGAGCACCGCGTACCCGGCGCTGACGACCAGGTCGACCACCTTCTCGTCGGGCGGGATGCGACCGCCGAGCGCCGCCGAGCACAGTCCGATCCGGGGCCGCAGCTCGAAGATGTCGGTTTTGCCGATGCGCTCGCCGAGCAGGTGCAGCTTGCCCTTGGTGGGGTGCAGTTCGGCCGCGGCCAGTCGCAGCAGGGTCGTCTTGCCCGCGCCGTTCGGGCCGAGCACCACCCAGCGCTCGTCCAGCTCCACGGCCCAGTCGACGTCCCCGACCAGTGTGGTCTTGCCCCGCCGAACCGAAACACCCTGCATGTGGACAACCAGGTCTTCGTTTTCCACGCCTGCCCTCGCCCCGTCGACGCCTCGCCGCCGACATTCTCGTGCAACGCCCGACGCGCGGGGGCGGCAGGGCCGTCGTCCCCAACGGCGGGGCCGATCCTGCGAAGATCGGGGCATGGCCCACGACTCGTCGCTGCTCGCCGGCCGGCCGTTCCCGCTGGGGGCGCACCCGGAGGCGGGCGGTGTGCGCTTCGCCGTGTCCGCGCCGCCCGCAACCGCCGTGGAGGTGTGCCTGATCAGCGAGGACGGGTCGGAGAAGCGGTTCGAGCTGACCGAGCGGACGTTCGGCGTGTGGCACGGAACGGTGGCCGGAATCACGCCCGGACAGCGCTACGGCTACCGCGTGCACGGCCCGTACGACCCGGCCCGCGGCCTGCGGTGCAACCCGGCGAAGCTGTTGGTCGACCCCTATGCGAGGCGGATCACCGGCGCTCTCACGTCCCTGGACGCGGCGCTCGGCTACGTGGACGACCCGATGCTCGGCCCGCCGTCGCCGGTCGACTCGCTGGGCGGCGTGCCGCTGTCCGTCGTCACCTCGCCCGGCGGCCCCGACACGGGCGTGCGGCCGGAAGTGCCGTTCGAGGAAGCCGTGGTCTACGAGCTGCACGTGCGGGGGTTCACCCGGCGGCACCCCGACGTCCCGCCGCACCTGCGCGGCACTTACCTGGGGCTGGCGCACCCGGCGGTGGTGGAGCACCTGACGCGGCTGGGCGTGACGTCGGTCGAACTGCTGCCGGTGCACGCGTTCGTCGACGAGCCCGCGCTGATCCGCCACGGCCGGCGCAACTACTGGGGCTACTCGCCGCTGAGCTACTTCGCGCCGCACCCCGGCTACGCGAGCGAGCCCGGCCACGAGGTCGAGGAGTTCCGGACCATGGTGGCCGCCCTGCACGGCGCGGGCATCGAGGTGCTGCTCGACGTGGTGTTCAACCACACGTGCGAGGGCGGGCCGGAGGGACCCACGCTGGCCTACCGGGGCTTCGACGCGCCCGGCTACTACCTGCACATCGAGGGCGGCGGGACGCTCGACATCACCGGCTGCGGCAACACGGTGGAGGCCGGTTCGCCGCAGGTGGTGCGGATGGTGACGGACTCGCTGCGCTACTGGACGACCGAGCTGGGCGTGGACGGGTTCCGGTTCGACCTCGCCTCCACGCTCGGCCGGCCGGGCGGCGGCCGGTTCGACCGGGCCTCGGCGATGCTGACCGCGATCACGTCCGACCCGGTGCTGTCCCGGTGCAAGCTGATCGCGGAACCGTGGGACGCCACCGGCGACGGCTACCGGGTCGGCGACTTCGGCGTGCAGTGGGCCGAGTGGAACGGCCGCTACCGGGACACCGTGCGGGACTTCTGGCGCGGGCACACCGGCGTGCGGGACCTCGCGTACCGGCTGTCCGGCTCGTCCGACCTGTACGCGGACGACCTGCGGCGGCCCTGGCAGTCGATCAACTTCGTCACCGCGCACGACGGCTTCACGTTGCGGGACCTGGTGTCCTACAACCAGAAGCACAACGAGGCCAACGGCGAGGACAACCGGGACGGCACCGACGACAACCGGTCCTGGAACTGCGGTGTCGAGGGCGAGACGACCGAGCCGGAGGTGCTCGCGCTGCGGGCCAGGCAGGCGCGGAACCTGCTCGCCACGCTGCTGCTGTCCACCGGCACGCCCATGCTGACCGCCGGCGACGAGCTGTGGCGCACCCAGCGCGGCAACAACAACGCGTACTGCCTGGACGACGAGACCTCGTGGGTCGACTGGGCGGCCGGCGACCGGGGCGAGTCGATGCTGGCGTTCGCGCGGCGGGTGATCGGGTTGCGCGCGGCCAGCCCGGCGCTGCGGCAGCCGGAGTTCTTCGACGGCCGCACCACGCCGTCGGGCGCGCCGGACCTGGTGTGGTTCCGGCCGGACGGCGAGGAGATGGCGGAGACCGACTGGTTCGACGAGGGGCGGCGGTTCCTCGGGATGTGGATCGACGGCTCGACGTCGCTGTCCCGGACCAGGGAGGGCGAGCTGGTGTCGGACGACTCGTGGCTGCTGCTCCTGCACGCCGGGAGCGAACCGGTCACCGTGAAGCTGCCCGGCGTCGAGTACGGGTCGCGGTTCGAGCCGGCCATCGACTCGACCACGGCGGACGGCTCCCCCGCGTGGCCCGGACACCTGGACGCCGGAGCGGCGCTGGAGTTGGCCGCACGGTCGCTGCTGCTGCTTCGGGTGCCGGAGTACCGGCGGGTCTAGGCGGTCGGCAGGCGCACGCAGCGGTGGATCGCAGTGGCGTTGAGTGAGCGTCGGTTGCTCGGTGGCAGAGGCAATCCTGGCTGGTGAGAGCCTGTGCGACGAGCGTGTTTTCCATGGCACTATGCGCACGTGGCCCGCCCGTTGCTCACCTGGTGTGACCGCACGATCGACCTCCTGCTGGTGGCGTCGTGCGGGTGTAGCCGGACGCGGCGTGGTGCGCACCGGTCTGTTCGGTAAGGCCCGGGCCCCGTCGCGTCTTGATCGCTACCCCGCACATCCCGTAGCCGTCAGGAGCGAAGTTGACTTCCGTTCTCGCGGGTGCCGACCTGCACCCGAACCTGGACGTACCCCTGCTGCGCGACCTCATCCACCCCGACCGGGACCTGTGGACGCCCCGCGAACTGCGTGAGCTGACGTCCTTCGTCGCCAGTGAGCTGACCGGCGAGCTGCTGTCCGTCCTGGAGTTCGACCCCGACCGGCGCTGGTGGGCGCGGCTGGGCCTGACCGAGGGCGTCGAGCTGTGGCTGCTGTCGTGGCTGCCCGGGCAGGGCACCGAGCCGCACGACCACGGTGGCGCGGCCGGGTCGTTCACCGTGCTGACCGGTGAGCTGAGCGAGGACTACCGGTACCCGGGCGGTCCGGTGCGCTCCACGGCGCGCGGCGTCGGGTCGGCGGTCGGGTTCGGGGCCGGGCGGGCGCACCAGGTGCTGAACAAGGGCGAGGTCGGCGCGTCCAGCGTGCACGCCTATTCGCCGCCGCTGGTGCCGACCCGGGAGTACCCGAGCCTGCTGGACATCCCGGACGAGATCCCGCCGCTGCCCGCGTTGCGGCTGCCGTTGGAACAGTTGCGAGTGCTTGCCGATCAGGAGGGGCCGTGAGCGCGGAGGCGTTGCTGGAGGAAGCCCGGGCCGGGCTGCGACGGGTGAAGCCGCAGGAGCTGGCCGGGCTGGCCGACGTGCTGGTGGTGGACATCCGGCCGCACCACAACCGGGCGGCCGAGGGGGAGATCCCGGGGTCGGTGCCGGTGGAGCGGATCGTGCTGGAGTGGCGGCTCGATCCACACGGGGAGTTCCGGATCCCGGGGTTCGGGGTGGAGACGACGGTCGTGGTGCTGTGCAACGAGGGGTACGCGTCGAGCTTGGCCGCGCGGGACCTGCAACGGGTCGGGTTGCCCAACGCGACGGACTTGGCCGGTGGGTTTCGGGCGTACGCGGCGGCCGGGCTGCCGGTGCGGGAAGGTGCGACACCCGCCGTCCGGTGACGGGCGGAACCACGCGGGGTGAGGGAACCGGTGATCGGGCGGTAGCGTCTTCAGGTTTGTGGGGATGGTGCTGACGGCGCTGGTCGTCATCGGTCTGGTGGTGTGGGAGCCCGGCGAGTGGGCCGCGAGCCTCGGTGGGGCGGCCCTCGGGCTGCTGGTCACCATGGCGTTGATGCAGGTCGGGCTGTTGCTCGGTGCGTGGCTGTGGCAGGTCCGGGTGTCGCTGGTCGCCATCGGGGTCGGTGGCGAGGTGCGGACCTGGAGCATGCCGCAGCGGCGGATCGTGCTGCGGAACATCCCGCTGGTGCTGTCCGTCGGCCTCACGTCGGTGCGCGCTCCGGTCCGGCGGCGGCTGTGGCTGACGTCGCTGGTGTCGGTGCTGCTCACCGGGGCGGCTGTGGCCGTGGCGTGGGTGTTCCTGGCCGGGACGCCGTTCGGGCGCGGGATCGCGGTCACGGCGTCGGCGGTGCTGCTGCACGGGCTGCTGCCACGTCGGGGCGCTGGTGCGACGTCGCCGGGGTGGTTCCTGTTCCGGCTGCCGTGGCTCACCGGGCGGGTGGTGGCCGAGATGGAGGCGACGCCCATGGTCAACGAGGTGTCCGACGCGCTGTCGTCCGGGGAGTTGGACCGGGCCGAGGAGATCGCGGGCCGGTTGCTGGCGGCGCACCCGACGTTGCTGGTGGCGATCGGGTCGCAGGTCGCGGTGCTGACCATGCGGACCCGGTACGCCGAGGCGCTGCACATGGTGAGCAGGCTGGTCGGGCGGACGGACCTGGACCAGCGGGACATGGCGTTCGTGATGGCGGAGATGGCCAGTTCGACGGCGAACGCGATGGAAGCCGGGCAGTTGCCGCTGGACGTCGGGATGGGTGCGGCGAAGCGGGCGTCCGAGGGTGCGGTGCAGTTGGGGTATCCGAAGTACCGGTGCACCGGGACGTTGGCGCAGCTGGCGCTGTTGGAGGACGACACCGACCGGGCCATCGAGCTGGCTTCGCAGGCGAAGCGGAGCAGTGAGAGTTCGCTGGCGCGGGCGGACGCGCTGGCGACCATCGCCCGGGCGCAGATGGCGGCCGGTGACAACGCGGCGGCGCGGCGGACGTTGGTCGAGGCGCACGAACTCGCGGCCTGGATGCCCCGCGTGGCCGAAACCAGCGCCCGGCTGACCCGCCCGGCGTTCGCGTCGGCCTGCTCGACCTCGGCGCCGGCCGTCGATCGCTGTCGGCCCGGCGTTGGGCTCCGCCCCCGGTTCGATTCTCCCACGAGGCACCGACAGTTTGCGGCGCGTACCGCGCTGGCAGGACAGCCTCGGCAGGCGAGGAATCCGTCGGCAGGCGTTGGGCTGCGCCCCCGGTTTCGATTGTCCCACGAGGCACCGACAATTCTCGACGCGTACCAGGTCAGCGGCACTACACCGGTCGGCGCGACGACAACGGCGCGCAACGCCGGCCGGCACTACGTCACCAAAGCACAACGCCGGCCGGCACTGCGTCGCCGGACGCGCGGACGGCCGGCGCGCCGAGGGCTCGTGCGCCGGCCGTCCGGTGGTTCACCGGACCGGGAGCACGGCGGCTCCCGATCCCCGCGTCCTGCTCAGCCCGTCAGGCTGGGCCACGGCCACGGCACGACGTTGCCGTTGCCGTTCCCGCCGTCGTTGCCCTGGCCGACGTTGTTCCCCGCACCGCCGTTGCTGTTGGCGATACCGCCGTTGTTGTTGTTCCCGACGTTGTTGCCGTTCCCGCCCACGTTGCCGGAGCCGGAGATGTTCCCGTTCCCGTCGGTTCGCGTGTTGTCGGACAGCGCCTTCACGGTCACCGGCCCGACCAGCTGGGTATCCAGGACATCTCTGTTCGGCGCGGAATCCGCATACGCGGGCGAGCCGATCAGACCTGCCCCGGCGATGGCGGCGGCGACGATGAACGCTTTCTTGATCATGCGCGATTCTCCCTAAGACTGCGGAACAATCCCCGGCGGTCCGGCGGGATTTCCACCGTTCCGATCCGGCATCACCGACGTTACCCACGGATTCGGAATTGCGGTGCGCAGGTCGCACGGTCGAGTGGTCACGGAAAGGCACAACACGCTCATCGAAAGCGTGAATACGAATTTGAGCGGCCACGATGCCGGTTTTCCGCAGCAGTACGGAGTGCACAGCGTGATCGGTTCAGTGCCGCGCCGACCTCGACCGGCCCAACCCCGGACACCGTCCGTGACCACCATGACAGCCAGTAGTCGATCATGTGCCGACCGTCCACTCCGGACCGATACTCCGGGTGCTCCGGGCACGAGTTCACCAGTTGCGCTGACGCCCGGCCCCCGTTTGCCAGTCACGCCCCGTAACAATCGCAGGTCGCCGGAATGCGGAAGTGGGGGGGGGGGGGGGGGGGGGCGGCGGGGGCCCCCCCCCCCCCCCCCCCACCCCGAGGGGGGGAGCGGCCGCGCCCGCGGGCGTTTGGGGCGCCCCCCACTTCCACCACCCTCGGCCGGATACCGGCTAGATCGGCAGGCTCGGCACGGTGGGCAGCCCGCCGGGAGGTTCCGGCAGACCGCAGTGCTTCAAGGCGTCGCCCAGGTTCTTCAGCAGGGCGGCCAGGTCCTTGAGCAGTTTCGGCACGTCCGGCACCCCCGCACCGGGCACCACCTGGCTCAACACGGCGAACACCGACGCGAACACGCCCAGCGTCGCGGACAGGCACTGCTCCGGCGCCTCGGCCTGCTGCATCGGCACCTCCACACCGGGCGCGCTCACCGGCGCGGCCGGGAGGCACTTCGCGCCCTGCAAAGCGTTCAACAGCCCCAGCACGTCACCGAGCAACGGTGCGGTCCCGGTCGGATTCGGCGGGACGGCGGTGAGCAGCCCGACGACTTTCTTCAGGGTGTCCGACAACTGCGTGACCAATCCCGCGCAGGCGGGCGGCACGGGTATCTGTTCTTTCGCGGTCGCGGACGGAATCACCGTCGCCGCGCACAGCACGACCAGCAGCGAAGCTATTGTCGCGAATTTTTTCACCGGGCCCACGCGTCCTTTCGCGATTGTCAGCGTTTCACCGGGGGGGACCAGCGCTAATCCATGAAAAAAGCGTAAGCCCCGCCACGTGCGGAATACCAGCGCAATCGCCGATTTCACCGATTGGCGTACCACCGGCCCGAAAGTGTGACGCGGGACACGATTCAGTTGACCGCCGGTCACGCCGGCGGTCAACCGTCCAGGTGACTAGCCGGCGAGGACGACCCGGCCGAGTTCAGCCGGTGACGCCAGCAGGTCGTGGCGCGGCAGCACCCGCACCGTGTACCCCACCGCGCCCGCGTGCGGCAGCGGCACCTCGATGTCGTAGTTGCCGTTGCCCGCGTACCGCATGGTGCGCGTGACGACGTCGTACAGCTCGTCCGAGTCGCCGACCTTGCCCAGCACGACCTGCACGTCCACCTCGGACGGCTCCAGCCCGGCCAGCTCGATCCGCGCCCGCACCCCGACCGGCGCGCCCAGCAGCGGTGCGGTGGAGCCGTTCACGGTCAGGTCGGACTCCAGCACCCGCACCCGCGTCCACGCGCCACGCAGCCGCTGCCGGTAGTCGGCGAGCTCCTTCGCGCCCCGGAAACCGTCGCCGACCACCGAGTTGGCCGAGGCGGCGGCGGGCGCGTACAGGCTCTCCACGTACTCCCGCACCATCCGGGACGCCTGCACGGCCGGCCCGAGCGAAGCCAGGGTGTGCCGGACCATGGCCAGCCAGCGGGTCGGCACACCGCTCTCCGCGCGGTCGTAGAACAGCGGCGCGACCTGGCTGCCCAGCAGCTCGTAGAGGGCGGCGGCCTCCAGGTCGTCCCGGCGGGTCGGGTCGGTGACGCCGTCCGCCGTCGGGATCGCCCAGCCGTTGCTGCCGTCGTACAGCTCGTCCCACCAACCGTCCCGGATGGACAGGTTCAGCCCGCCGTTCAGAGCCGACTTCATGCCGGACGTGCCGCACGCCTCCAGCGGGCGCATCGGGTTGTTCAGCCACACGTCGCAGCCCCAGTACAGGTAGCGGGCCATCGACATGTCGTAGTCCGGCAGGAACACGATCCGGTGCCGCACGCCCGCGTCGTCCGCGAATCGCACGATCTGCTGAATCAGCGCCTTGCCGCCGTCGTCCGCCGGGTGCGACTTGCCGGCGACCACCAGCTGCACAGGGCGTTCCGGGTGCAGCAGCAACGTCCGCAGCCGCTCCGGGTCGCGCAGCATCAGCGTGAGCCGCTTGTAGGTGGGCACGCGCCGGGCGAAGCCGACGGTCAGGACGTCCGGGTCGAACACCGAGTCCGTCCAGCCCAGTTCGAGCGCCGACGCGCCGCGCTGGAGCCACGACAGCCGGGTCCGCCGGCGCACCTCGTCCACCAGCTTGCCGCGCAGGTCGTTGCGCAGCTCCCACAGCCGCTGGTCGGTGACCGGCTCGAACCCGCGCAGGCCGACGCCCGAGTCGTCCGACTCGCCGAGCAGCCGGCTCATCTCGCCCGCCGCCCAGGTCGGGCCGTGCACGCCGTTGGTGACCGAGCCGATCGGGACCTCGGTGACGTCGAAGCCCGGCCACAGGCCCCGGAACATGTTCCGGCTGACCTTGCCGTGCAGCTTGGACACGCCGTTCGCGCGCTGCGCCAGCCGCAGCCCCATGTGCGCCATGTTGAACAGGCCGGGGTTCTCCTCCGCGCCGAGCGCCAGCACCCGCTGCGTGCTCACGCCGGGCAGCAGCGTCTCCGCGCCGAAGTAGTGCTGCACCAGGTCCACCGGGAACCGATCGATGCCGGCCGGGACGGGCGTGTGCGTGGTGAACACGGTGCCCGCGCGGACGGCGGCCAGCGCCTGGTCGAAGTCCAGCCCCTCACCTGTGACCAGCTCGCGGATGCGCTCCAGCCCGAGGAAACCCGCGTGTCCCTCGTTGGTGTGGAACACCTCGGGGTCGGCGTGGCCGGTCAGCTCGCAGAAGGTGCGCACCGCACGGACTCCGCCGATGCCCGCCAGGATCTCCTGCTGGATGCGGTGGTCCTGGTCGCCGCCGTAGAGCCGGTCGGTGACGCCGCGCAGGTCCTCGTCGTTCTCCTCCACGTCGGAGTCGAGCAGCAGCAGCGGGATGCGCCCGACCTGCGCCTTCCAGATCTTGGCGCGCAGCACCCGGTCGCCCGGCATGGCCACGTGCACCAGGATCGGCGCGCCGGACGGCTCGGTGAGCAGCTCCAGCGGCAGGCCGCGCGGGTCCAGCACCGGGTAGTGCTCGACCTGCCAGCCGTCCAGGCTCAACGCCTGCCGGAAGTAGCCCGACCGGTAGAGCAGACCGACCGCGATCAGCGGAACGCCCAGGTCGGAGGCCGCTTTGAGGTGGTCGCCGGCGAGCACGCCGAGGCCGCCGGAGTAGTTGGGCAGGGCCTCGGTGACGCCGAACTCCATCGAGAAGTACGCGATGGCCGTGGGCAACGGGCTCAGCTCGTAGTTGCCGTGCTCACGCCGCTGCTGCACCTCGTCCTGCCGGCGCTGGAACCACCGGGGGCCGGTCGTGTAGCGGACGAGGTCGTC
This sequence comes from uncultured Saccharothrix sp., assembly GCA_965995405.1. Lineage (GTDB taxonomy): Bacteria > Actinomycetota > Actinomycetes > Mycobacteriales > Pseudonocardiaceae > Actinosynnema. The sequence continues at coordinate 7,882 of CBHFOL010000020.1, read as the reverse complement.
GGCGAGCGCGCGCGTGTGCGCGAGGAACTGTTCGTCACGCGCCAGCGCGTCCAGGCGCTCCGGGGCGACGGTGGACAGCAGCCGCAGCGGGTCGCCGTCGTCCGACCAGAGCGCGGGGTCGATCGACGCGAACAGGTCCTGGGTCGGCTGGTGCCACGTCCAGCGCAGGTTCGTGGCGAGCGTGCCCAGTGCGGACAGCGGCTCGGGCAGGCTGGCTCGGACGGTGAACCGGCGGAGTGCTCGCATGGCGTCGGACCTTATCCTCCATCCAGCGGTGCCGAGCAACGGTCACCGTACCGATGCAGGGACCGATACAGCCCTACCTGCGCCGATGGTCCCCCGCGTGTTCTTTCGTACACAACCGCCCGGCGTTACCCTGCCGCATCGGTGCGGCCTCACCCGTTCCGCCGATCGGTGGCCAGCAGGATCGTCTCTTCGGCGGGCTCCCGACCGTCGGCCCGGCGCTCCAGCAGGGTGATACCTGCCGCGATCCGCAGGTACCGCTGAGCCTCTTCCGACCGCCGGTCCAGTTCACCCGCCACGGACAACGCTCCCAGCCGCACAGCGGTGGCGAGTTCGGCGGTGATCGGTTCCTGCCCGGTGACGATCGGCAACGCCACCTCCCGGATGCGATCGGGCAGTCCCGGGTCCCACAGCACCGCGCCCAGGCCGTCCGGTGTTGCCACGACGTCCTGGCGGAGCTTCACCGGGTCCACCTCCCAGCGGGCTTCGCCGAGGTTCGCCGCCTCGATCAACGCCGTGCCGAGGCCCGCTTCCCACCGAACCCGGACCGTCGCACGGGTCGAGCCGCGACGCGTGTTCACCATGGCCGCCAACCCGAGCCCCATTGCCCGGCCGAGCACACGCTCCGCGAGGGTGTGCTCGTCGACGCCCGCCGGGAGGTCCGGCCGCGACGCGCGGTCGAGACCGAGGAGTCGGGCCACGGCGCTGCCGCGCAGCGAATCCGCCAGTGCCGTCCGGAACAGCGCTATTTCGTCAGCCGGCAGCACGACCACGTTCAGCGCCGACTCCCGGATCGTCGCCAACCCGACCACGATGTGATCCGGCCGCAGATCGGGCCTTCGCAACCCGCTGAAAGCCAGTTCCAGGCCGAGGTCGGACACCAGTCGGAACGCGTCGCGGAGCAGGTCCTCAGTCCTCCGGATCACCCGCTCGACGTCCGGCCCCGGGGTCGGCCAGTCGACCACCGCGAGGTCGCGGATGGCCAGTTCGTGGACCCCCGCGATGTAGGTGAGCACCAGCCCGCACAGCAGCGGCTGGTTGTCGACCACATCGGACCGGACGTGCTCGGCCAGGGTCTTGGCCGGGATCGAGCGGACGACCGTCGGCGGGTGGGATTTCCCGGAATCGAGCCAGAACCGGTGGCCGGAGTTGGTGAGCGCCCGGCGCACGAGTGGTTGGTCGACTTCGTCGTCCTTGGGCAGGCGGTAGCGCCGAGGCCCACCGGCGATCATGTTGGCCCACCTGGAGAAGTCGGTGGCGTTGCTCTCCCACACTCCGCGCACCGGCTTGGCCGGGTCCACGTCCGGAGGTATCGGCCACCCCCGGTCCCGCAGGTAGAGCCCGTACAACGCGTTGGTGACGGGGCGGGGGCACACAGCCGCGCCGTCGACCGCGATCTGCTCACGGGCGTGCCGGGTCAGCAGGACGCCCGCGATGAGCCGACGCCGCTCCGGATCGTCGGACAGCACATCGGCCGCGCGGTCCAGTTCCGCCCGCAACTCCGGCGACAGCTCGCTGCACACCTCCGCGCAATCGAGCGCCAGGGACAGCGTGGCGACCGTGCCCCGGTCCAGGCACGCCCGGACGATCTCGTCGGCGACGGCACGGGCGACACCGAGCACGATCGTCTCGCGCCACCAGTCGTCATCCACCCTGGCGGCGAAGAACTCCAGCCCGCCGGACTCACGGATGTGCTCGGCGGCCAGGTACTCCTGGAACGTGAGGTGGGCGAACGAGAACACGCCGTTCTCCCGCTCGACCAGCAACCCGTTGGAGCTGACGTCCTCCAGCAGCGCCTCCGCGGTCATCGTGGTCGACATCCGCCGCAGGATCGGCTTGAACTCGGCCAGCACACCCGCCCGCGACGCGTCCCGCACCTTGCCGCTCATCATCATGTACGCCAGCGACCGCAGCACGACCTCCTTGCGGTGGCCGTCGAGGCGGACGGGCAGGTTCTTCGCCTCGTGCCGCCGCCACAGCATCACCTCGCAGATCTCCCGGTACAGCTCGGCCCGGCTGTCCGGGAGCTTGCTGCCGAACCGGTGCACGTTGGCGACCATGGTCAGCAGCAGCGGGTTCACCGTCAGGTCGTACAGCGCGGAGTTGGCGTGCAGCTTGTCCAACAGTTCGTCGGCGGCCTTGTCGGCACGCAGCCGCACGGCCTCGCCCGTCCCCTGCGTGCTGAGCTTCTCGATCGCCGCGTACCAGCCCCGCACGAACCGGGACACCTGGTCGTCGGTGAAGTCGCGGACCTGGAGCACCACCGCGCCGTTCACCGGGGCGGAGCGGTAGCCGTGGGGACGGGAGGTGAGCACGTAGTCGTTGCGCGGGTACTCGCGGGTCTGCCGTTCGACCCAGTCGGACACCTTGCGCCGGTCCTCCTGGTCGGCGACCTCGTCCAGACCGTCGAGCAGCACCACGCAGTCCCCGTCCCGCAACCGCTTCTCGAACCAGCCCGGCGGCTCCTGCGGCCCGTAACGACCGAGCCCGGCCCGGACCAACGCGGGCAGCGGCGCGCCGGCGACGATGTCGGCGACGTGGTCGCGCAGGTACAGCAGGATCGGGACCCGCCTACGACCGCGCCGCGCCTGGCTGATGGTCGACGCGAGGTGGCGCAGCAGGGTGGTCTTGCCGCTGCCCGGCACGCCGATGACGGCGAGCACCACCGGGTCCGGCTGGTCCAGGAAGTCGGTCACCGCGTGCCGGTCGTCGGCGGACAGCCGGGCAAGCAGGCCGGCGGGTGCGTTGTGCGGGGTCTGGTAGGCGAGGCCGACGTCCACGAAGACGTCCTCGAACTCCGGCGTGTGGAAGCCGACGACCGCGAGTCCTTTGAGGTCGATGTACTTCAGGCTCGCCAGGGTGTACTCGCGGTAGTGCCGGCCGAACCGGGTGGTGCCCCGCCGCAGGCCGTGGTCGAGCCGGTCGACCACCCGCTCACGCCAACGCTTCCACAGCGCGCGCGGGACGAATAACAGGGCTGCGGCCACCGGACCGACGACGGCGGCCACCCAGCCGAGGTTTGCGAGCACCCACGCGAGTCAAGTGCAGCGGGACGGTGGCTTCACTCGTCCGATCGAGTGATCACGGACCGGCGCTCGACGCGGACCTCACCGGTTGTGCCGGTCGACGGCCAAGACGATGGTCTCGTTCACCGGCGAACGGCCCGTCGCACGCCGTTGGAGCACGGTCACCCAGGCGGCGACGCACCGGTACCGGTCACCGAGTTCGGGTTGGCCGTTCGCGTCGGCCTCACCCGCCAGGCAGAGCGCCACCAGGCGGATCGTCGCGGCCGACTCGTCGGTGATCGGCAACCCGCCGGTGAGCGCCGGCCACGCGTACTCGTGGAGGCGTTGTTCGGCGTGTTGGTGCCAGTCGCTTCCCCAATCCGGGTGAGGCTTGCGGGTCAGGGCCGACCACCACGCGGACGCGCCGTCGGGCTTGGGCACCCAGTCCCGCCGCCCGATGCCCGTGGCGTCGACGAACCACCGCGCGAACCAGGTGAACGGATCTTCCGCACCCAGCTCGGCTTGGGTGATCCGCTGCAACAGGGACATCATCACGTACCCCACCTCCCAGCCGACGTACCCGAGCCGAACGATGGGGAGGATGACGGAGAGAGCGGGGTCCGACGCGACCCGGTCGATCAGGGTTTCGAGCTCGGCGATCAGGTTCTCGACCTCCCGCCGCACCGCCGAGTCCCCGCCCTTGGCCTCCGACCTCTCGTAGATGGCGACGTGGATGTCGAAATGGACGAGGTCGCCCATCAGGCTCTCGGGGAACAGGCGGCGGCATTTGAGGAGGAGGCGGATCTCGGGCAATCGTCCTCTCCGCCCCGGCGACTTCTCCGCGTGAGTGCGGAGGGCGTTGCGGGCGCCGGCCAGCAGGAGCAGGCCGAACAACGGCCGGACCCGTTCGAGGTCGGCGAGCACGTCTGTGGCGAGGTCCGCGCAGTTCACGGCGTAGGGGTGTGCGACACCGCGCGGAAGCCACAGGTCCGGCAGGCCATCGGATCGCGCCCAGACGGGCCGGGCGGCCTCGGACACGGCCGGCAACGCCAGCGGGTGGTCGAGTTGGGCGTGCGTGGCCAGTCGGCAGTTGACGCGGGTGATCTCCTTCGCCCAGTCCACGAACCGCTGCGCGTCGTCGGCGCGCACCCCGCCCACCGGCTCGTCCGGCGCCTGGTCGTCCACCAGCGGCCCCGAGTCCAACAGGAACAGCCGGTACAGCGCGGCCGTGACCGGTCGCTCGCACACCCACTGGCCGTCGCCGACCGGGATCGCTGCGCGCAGGTGCCGGGTGAGCATGACGCCCGCGACCACCCGGCGTGCCTCCGGGTCGTCCACCAACCGCACGAAGTCGTCCAGCCGCGATCGCAGGTCCGGGCTCAGCTCGGCCGCCCGGTCGGCGCAGTCGAACGCCAGCGTCAGAGCGCCGACCGAGCCCGAGTCCAGGCACGCCGCGACGATGACGTCGGCGTCGGCGCGGGCGGCGGCCAGCAGGATCGTCTCCCGCCACCAGTCGTCGTCCACGTGGCCGGCCAGCACCCGCAGCGAGCCCTTGTCACGGGCGTACTCGGCGGCCAGGTACTCCTGGAAAGTCTGGTGCGCGAACGAGAACACGCCGCGCTCGCGTTCCACCAGCAACCCGTTGGAGCTGATGTCGGCCAGCAGGTCCTGCTCTGTCATCGACGTGGACATCCGGCGCAGCGCCGGGCGGAACCCGGCCAGCACGTCGTCCCCGGACAGGTCGCGCACCCTGGACGACATCATCCGGAACGCCAAGGCGCGCAGCAGGGCTTCCTTGCGGTCGCCGGCCAGCGTCACGGCGAGGTCCTTCGCCTCGTGCCGCCGCCAGAGCACGACCTCGCAGATCTCCCGGTACAGCTCGGCCCGGCTGTCGGGGAGCTTGTTCGCGTACCGGTGCACGTTGGCGACCATGGTCAGCAGCAGCGGGTTGGCGGTCAGGTCGTGCAGGGCCGGGTTGGCGTGGAGTTTGCGGAGCAGTTCGCCGGCCGCCGCCTCGGCACGCAGGTTGACGGCTTCCCCGGAGTCGCCGGTGCTGAGCTTCTCCATGGCGGCGTACCAGCCGTGGACGAACTCCGCGACCTGCTCGTCGGTGAAGTCGCGGATCTGGAGCACGGTCGCGCCCGCCACGGGCGCGGTGCGGTAGCCGTGCGGGCGGGAGGTGACCACGAAGTCGTTGCGCGGGTACTGGCGGGCCTGTTCCTCCACCCAGTCGGAGACCCGGCGGCGGTCGTCGTGGTCGGCGACCTCGTCCAGGCCGTCGAGCAGCACGACGCAGTCGCCCTCCTTGAGGCGTTTCTCGAACCACTCCGGCGGTTCGTCCCGGCGGATGCGGCCGAGCTTGGCGCGGATCAGGGTCGGCAACGGCTCGTCGGCTTTGATCCCGGTGACGTGGTGGCGGAGGAAGAGCAGGACCGGGACGCGGCGGCGGGCCCGGCGGGTGCGGCACAGGACGAGCGCGAGGTGGCGCAGCAGGGTGGTCTTGCCGCTGCCCGGCACGCCGATGATGGCCAGGATGCCCGGCTCGGGCTGGTTCAGGAACTCGGTGACGGCGCGGCGGTCGGCGTCCTCGGGTAATCGGGCCAGCAGGTCGGTGGGCGCGTCGTGCATGGTCTGCGGGGCGACGCTGACGTCGACGAAGACGTCCTCGAACCGGGGTGTGTGGAAGCCGACCACGCCCAGGCCCTTGAGGTCGATGTAGCGCAGGCCGGCCGTCAGGTGATCGCGGTAACGGCGGCCGAACGCGGTGACCCCGCGGCGCAGGGCGTTGTCCAGCCAGTCGACCAGGCGGACGCGCCACCGCTGCCACAGGGATTTCGGCACGCTGAGCAGCGCCAGCGCGACCGGCCCGACGGCAGCGGCGACCCAGCCGAGATTTGCCAGCACCCCGCGAGTCAAGTGCAGTACGGCGGTCGCTTCACTCGCCCGATCGAGTGGTCGCGTCCCGCAACTCGGCCAACGCCTGCGGGAGTAGCGTTGCCCACTTCTCCAGGGCCGCCTCCGAAAGCACCAACTCGAAACCCGGCTCCCCGAACGACAGTTCCACGGATTCGTCTTGCTCACACACGTTGTAGGTCACGTCGGTGCCGTGCACCTTCGCCCAGGTCCCCAACACCACCTGCTTGGACATGTCAGCCTCCGTAGGCCATTGTTAGCAACTTGACCAGGCTAAGCTAGCAGGGATATTCGTCTTATTCGCGCCACGAAGGAGTGAAATCGTGGGCCAGATCGTGCAGACCATCCCCCGACGTCTGCTGGGCGGCGAACTCAAGCGCCTGCGGCTCCTGGCGGGTCGGTCGCAAGCCGAGGCGGGCAAGGCCATCGGGCGTGATCAAGGGCGGATCACCAAGGTGGAGAACGGGCAGGCGAACCTCCGCGCCGACGAACTGGCCGCGCTGCTCGACTTCCTCGGTGCGGGCGACGCCGATCGGGAGAAGGTCGTCGCGATGGGTGTCGAAGCCCGGAAGCGGCACCCGAGGTCGCGCGCCTACGTCGACACGCTGCCCGGCTCCTACAACCGGATCGTGAACTTCCAGGGCCAGGCGAGCAGGATCAAGTCCTACGAACGCGGGATCTTTCCCGGTCTGCTCCAGTGCGCGGACTACGCCGAAGCGATCATCGCGGCATGTGACGGTCTGTGGTGGGAGAGTTCGTACCAGGAGCGGGTGGACCGGGTGGCGTTCCGGCTTGAGCGTCAACGGCTGGTTTTCGAAGCGGACCCGGTCAAGGAACTGGAGTTCGTCGTCACCGATGACGCGCTCCGCACCGAGTTCGGCAGTCCCCGGGTGATGCGCAGGCAGATCGAGCACATCCTTCGGGTCACAGCGGACCACCCCCGGTGTGAGGTCCGGCTGTTGCCGGCGACGACCGCGAACAGCCCCGCCCCGCATGGCGGCCTCACCCTGCTCGCCTTCCCGCCACCCGCGCCACCGGTCGGATTCGTGTCGGTGGTCTACGGGCCGTCGCCCTACCTGGACGAGCCGGCGGACACCCAAGCGTTGGGAAGAGTCTTCCAGCAGCTTCGGGATGTGGCGCTCACCCCGGCAGAATCCAGGGCCGTACTGGAAGAAGCCCTGAGGAGAACGTAACCATGCCCTCCCCCACCGGCTGGTTCAAGAGCAGCTACAGCGGCGGTGCCGACGACAACTGTGTCGAAGTGCGGTTCACCGTGTCCGAAGTTGGCGTCCGGGACTCCAAGAACCCCGACGCCGCCACCTTGCACATCACCCCGACCACCTGGACCGCGTTCCTCGCGAGCCTGACCTCGGCGTGACCATGTCCCCGGGCGAGGTCGAACGACGCATCCGCGCGGCGCTCGACCTCGCCCGGCATGCGGAAGGGGAAGTCGGCCGCGAGATCATCGCGGAGATCCGCCGCCACGCCGCGAACCTCCACGCGCCGCGCGTTCGACGGTGGTGGCTGGAACACCCCGTTGACGAGAGCCTGCGCGACCAGCCGTGGGTCTACAACGGCCCCACGCTCGACATCGGCGCCGGCCCCGAGGTCGGGTACGTCGTCTGGACGGGAGAACACGAGTCCTACGTCGCCGCCGGCGGAACCACCTGCGAGCCGGCGCGCTATGAGGTGGACGAGTGGGCGGACGAGGATCTGCCGCC
>CBHFOL010000019.1:0-44162 GCA_965995405.1 uncultured Saccharothrix sp. | reverse complement strand
AGCGCGATGACGTCGTCCTGCTCGACGAAGCTCATCTCGATGTCGAGCTGGGTGAACTCGGGCTGCCGGTCGGCGCGGAAGTCCTCGTCCCGGTAGCAGCGCGCGATCTGGTAGTAGCGCTCCAGGCCGCCGACCATCAGCAGCTGCTTGAACAGCTGCGGCGACTGCGGCAGCGCGTACCAGGAGCCGGGGCGGAGCCGGGCGGGCACCACGAAGTCCCGCGCGCCTTCCGGCGTCGAACGGGTCAGCGTGGGGGTCTCGACCTCCACGAAGTTCTCCGCGTGCAGCACGTCACGGGCGATCTTGTTGGCCTCGCTGCGCAGCCGGATGGCCTTGGCCGGTGCCGTGCGGCGCAGGTCGAGGTAGCGGTGCTTGAGGCGGGTCTCCTCGCCGACCTCCAGGTGGTCGTCCAGCTGGAAGGGCAGCGGCGCGGCCTCGTTCAGCACCTCCAGCTCGGAGGCGTAGACCTCGATCGCGCCGGTCGGCAGGTCGGGGTTCTCGCTGCCCTCGGGTCGCTTGAAGACCTCACCGACGACCTTCACGACGAACTCGGCGCGCAGCCGGTGGGCGCGCTCGGCCATCTCGCCTTCGCGGAACACGACCTGGGCGATACCGGAGGCGTCCCGGAAGTCGATGAAGATCACGCCGCCGTGATCGCGCCTGCGGGCGACCCACCCGGTCAGGGTGACGGACTGCCCGGCGTGCTCGGCTCGGAGCGTCCCGGCCTCGTGCGTGCGCATCACGGGTACTGCACTCCTCGGTCTCAGAGGTGCTGGCTGGAGGTCGACCTCTAGCTGAACGTCGACTGGTCGTCAAGGCTAACCAACGACCCCGCGGAAGACGCCACCAGGTTTCCCCAACACGGCTGCGTAGGCGGAACCGGACCATATGATCACCCGCGTGGTCGGACGCCTGCTAGCGAGTGCCCTGTTGGTCCTGGTGACCAGCGGCTGCGCGTACACCGTCAACGGCACGCCCGTCGCCGGCCCCAAGCCAGCGGTGCCGACCACCGAATGCGAGTACACCGACGCCCGGAGCGAGCCGGAGCAGAAGCCGGTGGCCCGACCGGACGGCGCGAAGGTCCCGCTGAAGGGCGAGGTCGTGATCGAGGTGGACACGCCATTGGGCGACCTGGAATTCACCCTCGACGCCGCTGCCGCGCCCTGCTCGGTGCACAGCTTCCGGCACCTGGTGGAGCAGCGCTTCTACCACGGCAACTCCTGCCACCGTCTGGTGACCGAGGGCATCTGGATCGTCCAGTGCGGCGACCCCACGACGTCCGGGGTGGGCGGTCCCGGGTACCGCTACGACGACCCGACGGCTCGGGTCGCCGAGCACAAGCGCGGGATGATCGGGATGGCGAACCGGGCGACGAAGGGGACGAACGGCAGCCAGTTCTTCATCCTCTACAAGGACAGCGATTTCCCGCCGGACTATCCGATGTTCGGTAAGGTCACCAAGGGCCTGGACATCCTTGAAGATGTGTCCAAGGGCGGCGTGATCCCGGGCTATTCGAAAACCGACGGCAAGCCGGTCAAGGAACTGAAGTTCAAGACCGTTCGCGAGAAGTAGGCCGCCCCGTCACTCCGCATTCCCCGTCCGCTCCGATCGCGCGCAGGTTGGCTTCCGCAGCCTGGGTAAGTGGATGGGTTTCTCCCATCGTGTCGACACGGATCTCCAGGAGCTTCCCCGGGTCCGCGATCGCGGACGGGCGGTCACCGCTGTCCGCGAGTGCGAGTGCCCGGTATTCGCGGGTGATCAGGGTGGCGTGATGGTGAGCGCCGAGAACTTCCGTCTTCTCCCGCAGCACTTCCTCGAATTCTTGCAGCGCCTGCGTCGTGTGGCCGTTCTGGAAGTGCAGTTTGGCCAGCCGGTGTCGGGTCGCCAACGTATGCAGGTGGGTCGCTCCGAGGACGCGTCGTTGCCGGTCGAGAACCTCCTCGTACATCCGCTCCAGGTTGTCGAGCTTGCCCTGGTCGTGCAGGAGCATCACCAGATGGCTGTAGACGATGATCGTGCTGGGATGATCCCCGCCCAAGGCCGTCTTCTCGTCTTCGCGCAAACTGTGGTATTCGGCCTCGGCCGCGGCCAGGTCGCCTCGGACATGGAGCAGCGACGCGAGTTCGCTGCGTGAGTCGAGTGTGCCGAGATGATGCGGGCCCAACAGTCTGGTTCGAGCGGTCACGACCGCGCGGAACTCCGCTTCGGCCGCACGGCTTCTGCCCTGGAGGTGCATGAGATGAGCCAGGCGGTTGCGGGTGTCCAGCGTCTGGCGGTGTTCGGCGCCCAGGGCGGCGACCTGGCACGCCAGTACCGCGCGGAACTCGACTTCGGCCTCGTCGAGGCGATCACGCGCCCGAAGCGCCACGGCGAGTCGGCTTCGCGTGTCCAGCGTGTCGGGGTGACCGGGCCCGAGGGCTTCGATCTGCATCTCCAGGGCGGCGCGGAACTCGGCCTCGCCCGCGTCGAACTTGCCCTCCGTGGTGAGGACGGAGGCCAGTACCAGTCGCGTCGCGATGGTATCCGGGTGCCGATCGCCGAGAAACGCGTACTGTGCTTTCAGCGCGGTGGTCAGCTTGCCCTCGGCGTGCTCGTAGAGGCCACATTGGTAAAGAAATCGTCCGCAGCGGACGATAACGGCAGCGGCAAGTCGCACGGAATCCCGGTTGTGGTCGATTTCACTGGTCGCCCGGTGCCACAGGTTCAGCGCACTGGCACAATGCGGCGTGATGGCCTGCCACGTCGGCCACATCTCGGAGGTCTCGTACTCAAGCTCCCGCGTGGCGGAGTCGATCAGCGCGGCCGTGATCCGGGCGTACTCTGCCAGATTGTTTGCCGTATCGCGGTGATGAAAGTTGCCCTCCTGCACCACCGGATGCAATACCAATTCATCCGACCTGGTGTCGCACGATTTGGCGGCAACTCCCGGATATTCGATCAACCCCGTCTCATCGAGGGCCCGGAGCAGTCCCAGCAACTTCCCCGGGGTCAACCCCTCGAAGAACGGGAACATCGACATGACGCGGGCGTCGAGCAGTTCGCACGGTATCGGGCTTCGCGCGAAACACGACAGTATCCGCAGCAGCGGACGGGCTTGGGCCTGACCTCGTCGGCGAAGCACTTCGAGCGAAATTTCCCAAGTCTTCGCAAATCAATTCTCACGACTCTCCGCTTTTGTGGAACAGCATCGACGTGTCTTCGACCGTTGGTCAAGAGCCTTGGCACCCAAGGGCTCGCGTACCGGATCAGCTTTCCATTCCACCAGGGCAACTCGGGCTCAGCAACCGCCGTGTCAGCCGAACGGGTGCCGCGATTCATTTCGTCTGAACGGACCGGGCGTCCGCATTATTGCGGCCGTTGAACTTTTTGTCCTGACGACGCGCGCTTGAACGTGGCAAAATGAGGCCACCCCCGCTTGTGGCGGAGGTGGCCTCGGTTCATTGCCTGGACGTCACGTGCCGACGCCGGGCGATGGGGTCAGGCGTGGGTTCGCTTCACGCGGTGGGAGCGAAGTAGAGCAGTCGGTTCGGCGAGCCCGAGCCCGGGTTGGTCACCTTGCCGGCCGTGGACTGGGCGACCAGGTAGGACGCCACCTGGGCCGGAGTCGCGGCGCGGTTGCCCTGGAGGTAGCGGGCGGCTGCGCCGGCCACGTGGGGAGTGGCCATCGAGGTGCCGGAGATGGTGTTGGTGGCGGAGTCGCCGGTGTTCCAGGACGAGGTGATGCCGGTGCCCGGGGCGAAGATGTCCAGCACCGAACCGTAGTTCGAGTAGCTGGCGCGCGCGTCCGTCTTGTCCGTCGCGCCCACGGTGATGGCCTCGGGCACGCGGGCCGGCGAAGTGCTGCCCGCGTTGGTGTTGCTGTTGCCGGCCGCGATGGCGTACGTAACGCCGGCGCGGATCGACTTCTTGACCGCGTTGTCGATCGTGGTGGACGCGCCGCCGCCGAGGCTGAGGTTCGCCACGGCCGGCTTGACGTGGTTCGTGGTCACCCAGTCGATACCGGCGACGACACCGGCGGTCGTGCCGCTGCCGCCGTTGTCGAGCACGCGCACGGCGTAGATCGTGGCGTCCTTGGCCACGCCGTACTCGCGGCCCGCGATGGTGCCGGCCACGTGCGTGCCGTGACCGTGGCCGTCCTGCGCCACGTTGTCCTTGTCCACGGCGTCGTACCCGTTGCGGGCCCGCCCGCCGAACGTCGAGTGGCTGATCCGCACACCCGTGTCGACCACGTACACGTTCGCGCCCGTACCCGTGGACGTGTAGCTGTACTTGGCGTCCAACGGCAGGTTCTTCTGGTCGACCCGGTCGAGACCCCACGAAGGCGGGTTGCTCTGCGTGGTGTCGACATGGAACACCTGGTCCTGCTCGACGTACTCGACGGCCGGGTTGGCGGCCAGTCGCCGCGCCGCCGACTCGGGCAGCGACACGGTGAAACCGTTCAGCGCCTTGCTGAACACGCGGTCGACCTTGCCGCCGTAGCGGGCGGCCAACGACTGCGCGCCGACGGACGCGTCGTCCTTCAGCTTCACGATGAAGCTGTTGTGCACCTTCTCTGCCGCATCGGCGGCCAGGACCTCACCTTCGGCGGCCTGGGCGGGGGAAGCCAACAGGGTGGACGCGGTGACGGCCAGCGCCGTCGCCCCGATACCGGCCAGGAACCGGACCTGTCGTGACTGTCGCATCAAGGTTTCCGTTCTCGAAGCGATGACCGTGACGACATCCCACCGGGACATGTGCAGGGATGAAATGTGACGCCCGGTCACCTAACCCTCGCTGACAGTTACCAACTAATCAGCATTCACGCCCGAGGCCAAGTGTGAAAGATTGCCAGATAGGACAGCTCCGTCAAGAAGTGCTCTGACCAGCGCTTTCCCGAATTCCGGGCGACCTGCTAGAACCCACCCGCTACCTTGCCTGACATGCGTCCGGAACCGGTCACCGAGGACAACTACCGCGCCGTCATCGCCCTGGAGGTGCACGAGGAGCAACGCGGCTTCGTCGCCCCCAACGTCCGTTCGATCGCCGACGCGTGGATCTATCGACCCAAGATGCAACCTCTCGCGATGTACTCCGTGGACGACCTGGTCGGTTTCACGCTCCTTTACCGCGACGAGCCGCACGACCTCCACATCGTCCGCTTCATGATCGACCGCCGCGCCCAGGGTCGAGGTCTGGGCCGCAAGGGTCTCGCGGCCGTCGCCGAGATCGCCCGCGCCGAGGGCCGCACCCAGCTGAGCCTCAGCCTGCTCCCCGGCAACGCCGTCGCCCATGGCCTGTACAAGGCGTTCGGCTTCGTGGAGACCGGAGAACTCGACGGCGACGAGGTCGTGATGAAGCACGACCTCGCCGCCTACCACCGAGCTACTCCGTAGCCGAACTACCGGACTACCGCCCCGGCGACCAGTACAGCAAGTTGCCCCACGGCAACGGCGTGGACTCCTTCACGATCGCGTCCTGCACCTGCGCCGGCGTCGCGCTCCGGTTGCGCTGCAAATAGCGCAACGCGACCCCCGACACGAACCCGGTCGACATCGACGTGCCGCTGATCGTGTTGGTCGCCGTGTCATCGGTGTGCCACGCCGACTTGATGTCCTGCCCCGGCGCGTAGACGTCCACGACCTTGCCGTAGTTGGAGAAACTCGTCTTGGCGTCGGTCTTCGTGGACGCCCCGGACGTGATCGCCTCCACCACCCGGGCCGGCGAGTAGTTCGCCGCGTCGGCGTTGCTGCCACCGGCCGTCACCGACGCGGTCACCCCGGACTTGACCAGGGCGCGCACCGCGTCGTCGGTCGCCTGGGACGGCCCACCACCCAGGCTCAGGTTCGCCACCGCCGGCCGGTGGCCGTTCTTCGCCACCCACTCGACACCCGCGATGACGTTCGCCGAAGTGCCGCTGCCCTGGGCGTCGAGCACCCGGACCCCGCACACCTTCGCCTGCTTCGCGACCCCGTACGTCTTGCCCGCGATCAGCCCGGCCACGTGCGTCCCGTGACCGTGCAGGTCCTGGGCGACCGCGTCGTTCTCCACGAAGTCCCACCCGTTGCAGCCCCGGTTCTCGAACTCCTGGTGCGAGATCCGGACCCCGGTGTCGAGCACGTAGGCCGTCGTGCCCCGACCTGTCGTGGCGTAGCTGTACTTCGTGTCCAGCGGCAGCTTCCGCTGGTCGATCCGGTCCAACCCCCAGGGCGCGTCGGACTGCGTGGCATACGCCCGCACCACCTGGTCCTGCTCGACGTACTCCACCGCCGGGTCGAGGGCGAGCCGCCGGGCGTCCCGAACGCCCATCTTCGCCGTGAAACCCTTGAACACCCCCGAAAACACCCGGTCGACACCGGCGATCCGCGCCGCCACATCACCCGAAGCCGCATCCTTCAGCTTCACGATGTAGCTGCCCGGCACCGCCCACACCGAATTCTCTTGCAGCACAACGCCCTCGGCATACGCCGGAGTGGCCAACGAGCCCACGGCCAGGGCGACCGCGCCCAGACCGGTCAACAGCTTGCGCATGGCAGACTTCCTTTGCAGGGAGGGAAGGTCACCTGGTCGGCGACCAGTACAGGAGCAGGCCCCACGGCAGCGGCGTGGCCTCGTTGACCAGTTCCGCGTGCACCTGCGCCGGCGTCGCGGTCGGGTTGAACTGGAGGTACCGCACCGCGACACCGGACACGAACCCGGTCGACATCGACGTGCCGCTCAACGTCCTCACCGCGCTGTCGCTGGTATTCCAGGCCGAGGTGATCCCGATCCCGGGCGCGAACAGGTCGACGCCCGGACCGTAGTTGGAGAACGTCGCCCGCGTGTCGGTCTGCGTCGACGCCCCGGACACCAGACCCTCGGTGACCCGGGCCGGCGACGTGTTGATGACGCCCGACGCGCTGCTCCCGGCCGTCACCGACGCGGTGACCCCGGACGCGATCATCGCCCGCACCGCGTTGTCCAGCGCCACCGACACACCTCCACCAAGGCTGATGTTCGCCACCGCCGGCCGGGCCGCGTTCCTTGTCACCCAGTCGATCCCGGCGATCACCCCGGCTGTCGTACCGCTGCCCTGGCCGTTGAGCACCCGCACCGCCCCCGCGCGGACGCCCTTCGCCACTCCGTATGTCTTGCCCGCGATGATGCCCGCCACGTGCGTCCCGTGGCCGTTGTCGTCCTGGGCCACCGCGTCGTTGTCCACCGCGTCCCACGCGTGGAACGCGCGCCCGCCGAATTCCTCGTGGGTGATCCGGATCCCGGTGTCGATCACGTACACGGTGACCCGCTCACCGGTCGACGTGTAGCTGTACTCGGTGTCCAGCGGCAGCTTCCGCTGGTCGATCCGGTCCAACCCCCAGGGCGCGTTCGGCTGGGTGACCGGGGCGGCCCGCACCACCTGGTCCTGCTCGACGTACTCGACCGCCGGGTCACCGGCGAGCCGCCGGGCCTGCCGCTCGGTCAGCTTCGCCGAGAACCCCTTGAAGGGCCCCGAAAACACCCGCTCGACGCCGGAGATCCCGGACGTCACGTCGCGCAACGCGGCGACGTCCTTCAGCTTCACGATGTAGGCACCGGGCACCGCCCGCGCCGAATTCGCTTGCAGCACAACACCCTCGGCAGATGCCGGGGTGGCCACGACCGCGCCGAGCAGCGCCGCCGCGACCACACCCGGTAACAGTTTGCGCATCCGATTGTCCTTTGCAGGGACGGGGAAACCCCGACGCGGGTCACGCGCCGGGGTCGCCGTTCACAGGGAGGTTCAGGCCGTTGGGGCCCAGTAGAGCAACCGGTTCGGTGATCCCGTACCGGGGTTCGTGATCTTGCCGACGGAGGCGGCGTTGACGATCGTGTTGTGGGCCAGCGGGGGCGGGATGAAATCCCGTTCCAGCAGGCGGGCCACCACACCGGCCACGTGCGCCGCGGCGGCGGCGGTGCCGCTCCGCGTCACGGAGCCCGAGTTGTCGGTGTACCCGGGCCCGGTGATGATCGCGCCGGGCGCGAACAGGTCCAACACCGCGCCGTAGTTGGAGAACTGCGCACGTGCGTCGGTGTGGGTGGACGCGCCGACCGTGAGCGCCTGGGGCACCCGGCCGGGCGAGAACCCGGCCGCGTTCGCGTTGCCGTCACCCGCGGGCAACACGTAGGTGATCCCCGCGTTGAAAGAGTTGCGCACCGCCGTGTCCAGCACGGTCGACGGTCCGCCGCTGAGCCCGATGAGCGCCACCGCCGGCTTCCGGTGGTTCGCGGTGACCCACTCGATACCGGCGATGACGGTCGACACGGAGCCGGGGATCACGCCGCTCACCACGCGGACGCCGTACACGGTCGCGTCCTTGGCGACACCGTTGGCCCGGCCCGCGACGACGCCCGCCAGGAACGTGCCCTGGCCGGTGTCGTCCTGCGGCACGCCGTCGCGTTCGATCGCGTCGTAGCCGTTGCGGGCCCGGCCACCGAAGTCGGAATGGCTGGTCCGCAGGCCGCTGTCGATGACGTAGACGCTGACCCCGCGCCCGGACGTCTCGTAGCCGTAGCGCCCGTCGAGCGGCAGGTCGCGCTGGTCGATGCGGTCCAGGCCCCACGACGGCGGGTTGACCTGGGTGGTCGCCGCGCGGAACACCTGGTCCTGCTCGACGGCCGCCACCGCCGGGTGCGCGGCCAGCCGTCTGGCGGCCCGCTCGGACATCGTGACCGAGAATCCGTTCAACGCTGTTGAGAAAATACGGTCGACGTGGCCCCCGAAGCGCGCCGCGAGCGAGTTCGCACTCGCCGTGGATAAATCCTTCAGCGTCACCAGGTAGCTGTTCGGGATGGCATCGGCGGTCCCGGCGGAGAGGATCGTCCCCTCCGCCGCGTGCGCGGGCGGTGCGACAAGGGCGAGCGCCAGGACGCCCGCGCAGATGCCGGCGGCCCGGATGGGCTTGTGCATACGTGTGTCCGTTCTTCGCAGGGAACGGTCGTCCGACGCCCACGTGCGGCTGACGGGGGGAACGGGCCGCGACCGCGTAGGGTGTGCCACACATCACCCCACGTCTTCGAGGCTATGGGGCGGTTCGGGTACCCGGAAGCGGCCGGACGTCCCAGTGCCGGTGGGACGATCGCCGGACCACCGACCTTCACACCGGTGCTGTTAATGACAATTCAAACATTCCATGGCCGAGGGGGATTTTGCCCGCCGATTCGGTTAAATTCACGTCGGGAAACCCGATCGGCTGTACCGCCGGAGTGATTTCGCACGATAACGTCGCTCGCCTTGTCCTCGGGAGAACGGAGCGGAGATGCCTACGCCAGTCGTCGGACCGGAATCGCGGGTTCGCGATCCCCGACGTGTCGACGCAGGAGCGGACCCCTTCGCGGACGCATTGCGATCGGCGATCCGGGCGAAAGGGTTGAGCCTGGAACGCATCCAGCACAAGCTGCGGTCACGCGGTGTGGCGGTGAGCATCGCCGCGCTGAGCTATTGGCAGTCCGGTCGACGTCGTCCGGAACGGCCCGACTCACTGACCGCAGTCGGCCACCTGGAGGAGATCCTGGAGGTCGGCGAAGGCGGCCTGAGCGCCCTGCTCGGACCACCCCGTCCACGCGGCAAAGCACGGCCGCGGCTGCGCGAGACCGGGCCGGACGCCTGGGCCCACGCCGGCGACTACGAGACCATGGCGGAGCTGCTGGCCGACGTGGACACCAGCACCGACCAGGACCTCACCCGGCTCAGCCTGCGGGACCAGGTTGAGCTGGCGATGGACGGCAGCACCCGCCGGGTGCGGTCGCGTCAGGTCCTGCGCGCCGAACGGGCCGGGGTGGACCGGGTCCTGCTCGGCTACGACACCCGCCTGCCGGGCGACCCGCTGCCGGTGATCGGCACGCTGCGCTCGTGCAGACTGGGGCGGGTTTCCGCCGACCCGCGCAACGGTCTGATGATCGCCGAACTGCTGTTCGACCGGCCGCTGCGCAGGGGAGAGCGCACCGCCGTGGAGTACGAACTGATCCACGTCGCGCCGCACCACCCGACCTACGACAACACCCACTCGCGCCACTTCCGGCATCCGGTTCGGGAGTACGTGCTGGAAGTCCGGTACGACTCGCGGTGCCGACCGGTTCGCTGCGAGCAGTACACCTCCGACGCGGCCGGTGGCGAACCCACCGACGTCCGCGAAGCCCCGGTGGACACCTGGGGCTACGCGTACGCCGTGGCCCTGGACTTCGGCCCCGGAACGGTCGGCCTGCGCTGGCAGTGGGCTTGACTCAGTAGGAGCGTGGCAACTTCAGCGTGTGCTGCGCCACGAAGTTCAGGATCATCTCGCGGCTGACCGGCGCGATCCGGGACAGCCTGGACGCGGCGAGCAGGGCACCGAGTCCGTACTCGGAGGCCAGCCCGTTCCCGCCGTGCACCTGGATGGCCTGGTCCACCGCCGCCGCCACCGCCTCACCCGCCGCATACTTGGCCATGTTGGCCGCTTCACCCGCAGCCCGGTCTTCTCCGACGTCGTAGAGAGCCGCGGCCTTCTGGGTCATCAACCGAGCGAGTTCGACCTGGATCGCGCACTGTGCAAGCGGATGCGCGACACCCTGGTGCGCACCGATCGGCGTGTCCCACACGGACCTGGTGCGGGCGTAGGCGGTCGCCTGGTCGAGTGCGCGGCGGGCCATGCCGGTGGCGAACGAGGCCGCCATGATCCGTTCCGGGTTGAGCCCGGCGAACAGCTGGGCCAACCCGGCGTCCTCGGCACCCACCAGTGCTTCCGCCGGCAGTCGGACGTCGTCGAAGAAGCAGGTGAACTGCTTCTCCGGCGACACGATCTCCATCGGGATGTGCCGGTAGGTGAAGCCGGGGGCGTCCGTCGGGACGATCATCAACGACGGCAACAGAAGCTGACGACCTTCGGCAGTGTCCTGCGGGGCACCCGCACCCGAGATATGCCGTGCCACCACGAGCACGGCTTCCACCTCGTCCACACCTGAGATGTAGTACTTGCCGCCGGACAGCACCCACTCGTCGCCGTCGCGCCGGATCGCGGTGGCCAGCTTGTGCGAGTTGGATCCGGCGTCCGGCTCGGTGATCGCGAACGCCATCTTGGCCGTCCCGTCGGCGAACCTGGGCAGCCACCGCTGCTTCTGCTCCGCCGTGCCGTACCGGGCGATGACGGTCGCGCAGATGGCCGGCGACACCACCATCAGCAGCAGCGGGCAGCCGGCGGCGGCCAGTTCCTCGCACACCGCCGCCAGGTCGCCGATGCCACCGCCACCGCCGCCGTACTCCTCGGGCACGGCCACACCGAGGTAGCCGAGCCGACCGGCCTCGGCCCACAGCTCGTCGGTCTTCTTCCCCGCCTTCGCCTTGGCGACGAAGTACTCGTGCCCGTAGCCGGCGGCGAAGTCGGCGACGGCCTCGCGCAGCGCCCGCCGTTCGTCGGTCTCCACGAAGTTGGTCACGGTGCCGCCTCCACAACCGCGAGCACGTCGCCCGCGTCGACCTGTTCTCCTGGCCGGACAAGGACTTCGGTGATCTTGCCGCCGCCGGCGGTGAGCACCCGGTGCTCCATCTTCATGGCCTCCAGCACAAGCAGCTCCGCGCCCGGCTCGACGTCCTGCCCCGGCTCGACGGCGACCCGCACCACCGTGCCCGGCATGGGTGCCACGGTCGCACCCTCGGCGATCCTGGCCTGCGGCTCGGGGAAGCGCGGCAGCAGCCGGAGCGGGACACCGTCGGCCACCACCAGGTCCCCGTAAATGGCCACTTGAAGTGTCCGGCGGACACCGTCACGATCGAACACGACTTCGCTCGGCGATGCCGTTACCACCCGGATCTCCGGATCGGCGACCACTCCACGCCGGGTGTACCGGTAGCCGACTTCCACGGTTTCACCGTTGAATTCAAACAGTGTTTTCTCCGACTGCGACGGAAGATTGCGCCAGCCCAGCGGTAGGTTCGTCCGACGAATTTCGGCCAGCGCCAACGCCGCCGCCAGTGCGACCTGCCGCACATCCACTTCCGGTGGCATGGCGAGTCCGTGCCGGTCGAGAAACCCGGTATGGGTATCGCCCGCGACGAAGGCCGGATGGCGCAACGTGCGCACCAAAAGTTCACGGTTGGTGACCAACCCGTGCACGTCCGTCCGGTCCAATGCGCCGGCCAGTTTGCGAATCGCGGCGTCTCGGGTCGTCGCCCACGCGATCACCTTGGCCAGCATGGGGTCGTAGTGGACACCGACCTCGCTGCCGTCCACCACCCCGCTGTCGACTCTTACGCCGTCCGGCACGTGGAACCGGTGCAGGGTCCCGGTGGCCGGACGCCAGTCGTGCGCCGGGTCTTCCGCGTACAGGCGGGCCTCGACGGCGTGGCCGCGTGGCGGTGGCGGGTGTTCCGGCAGCCGTTTCCCTTCGGCGATGGCCAGTTGCCACGCCACCAAGTCGACGCCGAACACCTCCTCGGTGACCGGGTGCTCGACCTGGAGTCGGGTGTTGACCTCAAGGAAGTGGAACTCCTGGTCGTCGGTGAACAGGAACTCCACGGTGCCCGCGCCCAGGTAGCCGATGGCGCGGGCGGCTGTCGTGGCGGCGTCGAAGAGTCGTTGCCGCGCTTCGGGTCCGACCGCCGGGCTGGGTGTCTCTTCGATGATCTTCTGGTGCCGCCGCTGGATCGAGCACTCGCGCTCCCCCAGCACCCACACCGTGCCGTGCGCGTCGGCCAGGATCTGCACCTCGACGTGCCGGGCGTTCTCCAGCAGTGGTTCGCAGAACACGGTGCCGTCGCCGAACGCCGACTCGGCCTCCCGGCGGGCGGCGGCCACCTGGTCCGCCAACTCGGACCGGGACCGCACGATGCGCATCCCGCGCCCGCCGCCGCCGGCCGAAGCCTTGACCAGCAACGGGAAGTCCGTGGCCGCTTCGGGGTCGAGTTCAGGTAGCACGGGTACGCCGGCTGCGGCCATCCGCTTCTTCGCGGCCACCTTCGAGCCCATCGCCTCGATGGCCTCCGGGTCCGGGCCGATCCAGACCAGGCCGGCGGCCAGTACGGCGCGGGCGAAGGCGGCGTTCTCGGAGAGGAAGCCGTAGCCGGGGTGCACGGCGTCCGCGCCGGAAGCCTTTGCAGCGGCCACCAGGGCGTCGATCCGCAGGTAGGTGTCGGCGGGTGCGGCACCGGGCAGGTGTACGGCGGCGTCGGCTTCCCGGACGTGCGGCGCGTGTTCGTCCGGGTCCGAGAACACCGCTATCGGGCTGATGCCCAGGTCGCGGCAGGTGCGGATGATCCGGCGGGCGATCTCGGCCCGGTTCGCGATCAGCAGCTTTCCGATCATGGGAGCCCTCACATCCGGAAGACGCCGTAGCCGTCGGCGCCCCTGATCTGTCCACTGTGGATCGCCGACAGGCACAGGCCGAGCACGGTTCGGGTGTCGCGCGGGTCGATCACGCCGTCGTCGTAGAGCCGGCCGGAGAGGAAGGCGGCCAGGGCCTGCTGCTCGATCTGGCCCTCCACCATCTGCCGCATGGCCGCGTCGTGTTCCTCGTTGTAGTCCTGGCCCTTCGCGGCGGCGGCCTGGCGTGCCACGATCGACAGGACGCCGGCGAGTTGGACGGGGCCCATCACGGCGGACTTGGCGTTGGGCCAGGTGAAGAGGAAGCGAGGGTCGTACGCCCGGCCGCACATGCCGTAGTTGCCCGCGCCGTAGGACGCGCCCATCACGATGGTCAGGTGCGGGACTCTGCTGTTGGACACGGCGTTGATCATCATCGCGCCGTGCTTGACGATGCCGCCCTGCTCGTACTGCGCGCCGACCATGTAGCCGGTGGTGTTCTGGAGGAACAGCAGCGGGGTGTCGGTCGCGTTGGCGAGCTGGATGAACTGCGTGGCCTTCTGGGCTTCGGCGCTGAACAGCACGCCCCGGGCGTTGGCCAGGATGCCGATCGGGTAGCCGTGCAGGTCGGCCCAGCCGGTGACCAGGCTGGTGCCGTAGTCGGGTTTGAACTCGTCGAACCGCGAGCCGTCCACGATCCGGGCGATCACTTCCCTGGGGTCGAACGGGATGCGGAGGTCGATCGGTACCAGGCCCAGCAGTTCCTCTTCGTCGTGCTGTGGTGGTTCGGACTCTTTGGGCTGGGGGCCTAGTTTGCGCCAGTTGAGGCGGGCTACGATGCGGCGGGTCAGCCGGATGGCGTCGACCTCGTCTTCGGCGACGAAGTCCGCCAGGCCGGAGGTGGTGCCGTGCATCCGTGCGCCGCCCAGGGATTCGTCGTCGGATTCCTCGCCGGTGGCCATCTTCACCAGCGGCGGGCCGCCGAGGAACACCTTGGAGCGGCCGTCGATCATCACCACGTAGTCGGACATGCCGGGCACGTACGCGCCGCCCGCCGTGGCGTTGCCGAAGACCGTGCTGATGGTGGGGATGCCGGCTGCGGACAGCCTGGTGAGGTCGCGGAACGCCCGGCCGCCGGGGATGAAGATCTCGCTCTGGCTGGGCAGGTCCGCGCCGCCGGACTCGACCAGGCCGATCAGCGGCAGCCGGTTCTGGAGCGCGATGTCGTTGGCGCGGAATGTTTTGCGCAGCGTCCAGGGGTTGCTCGCGCCGCCTCGGACGGTGGGGTCGTTGGCGACGATCACGCATTCGACGCCTTCGATCGTGCCGATGCCGGTGACCACGCTCGCGCCGACCGGGTAGTCGGTGCCCCACGCGGCCAGCGGGGATAGCTCCAGGAACGGGCTGTCCTGGTCGACCAGGAGTTCGATTCGTTCGCGGGCCAGGAGTTTGCCGCGCTTGTGGTGGCGTTCGGTGTACTTCGGGCCGCCGCCGGCCAGTGCTTTGGCCTGCTCGGTGTCCAGGGCTTCGAGCTTGGCCAGCAGCGCGTCCCGGTTCTCCCGGTACTCGGCGGAGCGGGTGTCCAGCCTGCTGCGCAACGCGGTCATGCGGTGAACCCCAATCGTTTCGCGGCCAGCTCCACCATGACCTCGGTGGCACCGCCGCCGATGCCCAGGATGCGGGCGTCGCGGTAGTGGCGTTCCACTTCGCTGTCCCGCAGGTAGCCGGAGCCGCCGTGGAGTTGGACGGCGGCGTCCACGACGAACGCGCACGCCTCCACGGCGGCGTTCTTGGCGAAGCACACCTGGGCCACGCATTCCTCGCCGTTGGTGATGCGGGTTGCGATCTCGCGGGTGTAGACGCGGGCGAGGTCGATGCGTTGCGCCATCTCGACCAGCTTGTGCCGTACTACCTGGCGGCCCATCAGTGGGCGGCCGAAGGTTTCGCGTTGGCGGGTGTGGGAGATGGTGAGGTCCAGGCAGCGTTGGGCGGTTGCGTAAGCCTGGACGGCTAGTGAGATCCGTTCCACCTGGAATTGGCGCATGATCAGGGCGAAGCCGGTGTTTTCCAGGCCTACCAGGTTGGATGCGGGGACTTTTACGTCTACAAAGGACAGTTCGGCGGTGTCGGAGCAGTGCCAGCCCATCTTCTCCAGGCGTCGGTCCACGCCGAAGCCTGGGGTGTTCTTTTCGATCACCAGGAGGCTGATGCCCTGGTAGCCGGGGCCTCCGGTGCGGACCGCGGTGGTGACGAAGTCGGCTCGGTCGCCGGAGGTGATGAACGTTTTGGTGCCGTTGACGAGGTAGTGGTCGTTCTCGCGTCGGGCGGTGGTGCGCAGGGCTGCCACGTCCGAGCCGCCGCCGGGTTCGGTGACGGCGAGTGCGCCGATCAGGTCGCCGTCCAGGGTCGGGCGCACGAAGCGGTCGATCAGGTCGGGGTCGCCGGCGTCGATGATGTGCGGGATCGCTATGCCGTGGGTGAGGAGGGCCGCTACCAGGCCGGATGAGCCGCCGGCTTGGATCAGTTCCTCGGTGAGGACGACGGTGTCGAGCAGGTCGCCCGCGCCGCCGACGTGTTCGGGGAAGCCGATGCCCAGCAGGCCGATCTTGGCGGCTGTGCGGTGGAGTTCGCGTGGCAGTTCGCCGGCGCGTTCCCAGTCGGAGAGGTGGGGGACGATCTCGCGTTCGGTGAACTTCCGTACGGTGGCGCGGAGTTCGGTGCGTTCCGGGGTGTCGAACGGTGTGCCTGAAAGGGTGCCTGAGGGGGTCACAGGAGGTCCTCCGGGATGTCGACGTGGCGGGAACGCAGCCATTCGCCCAGAGCCTTGGCCTGCGGGTCGAATCGGGTGGAGGAGGCCACGCCTTCGCCCAGCAGGCCGTGCAGCACGAAGTTCAGCGCCCGCAGGTTCGGCAGTTCGTAGCGGTCCACCTCACCGGCTTCGGGGAGCAGTTCCTTGAGGCGGGTGACGGTCAGTTCCGCTGCCAGCCAGGTGTACTGCTCGTCGGTGCGGACCCACACGCCGAGGTTGGCGTCGCCGCCCTTGTCGCCGGAGCGTGCGCCGGCGATCGTGCCCAGGGGGAGTTTCATACGTCGATCACCTCGCCGGTCGGGAGGACGGCCTGGTGCGGGACGGAGTGTCTTGGGAGGTAGGCGGCTTGGTAGACGCCGAAGGGTGTTCCGTCGGTGGGTGGTGCGGTCACGTGGAAACCCGGGTAGGACGCCAGCGCCAGTTCGATGGCGGCTCGGGAGAATGCCTTGGCGCGCTTGGGGTCCGTGGTTTTGATCGTGGCGTGGAGGAGGGCGCTTGCGGCTTCCTCGGTGTCGGCGTCGGGGTGGTCGGTGCGGGCCAGGGTCCAGGTCAGGTCGGTTGGGCCGATCGCCTGTTCCAGTTGGCGGCGTACCAGGGTGGCCTTTTCGTTGATGTCCAGTCCACATAGGACGAAGGTGGTTGCGTTTCGGAAGCCGCTCAGGGAGTTCAGGCACACCTTGAGGGTCTCCGGTGGTGGAGTGCCTTGGACGCCGGAGATTCGGACGCCGTGGTCCTGTTGCTCCAGCCGGATGGTGTCGAAATGGCTCACCACGTCCGGGCCCGGATAGGCGGGTGGGCCGATCTCGTAGAGCAGTTGGGCGGTGACGGTGTCCACGGTTACCGCGCCGGCTGTGCCCTCGGGTTTGGTGATGACCGACGAGCCGTCCTCGTGGATCTCGGCGATGGGGAAGCCTGGGTATGAGGCGTCGATCTCGGTGAAGAAGGAGTAGTTGCCGCCGGTGGCCTGGGTTCCGCATTCCAGCACGTGGCCGGCTACGGTGGCGCCGGCCAGCGCGTTCCAGTTGTCCCGTGCCCATCCGAAGTGGGCGGCGGCTGGGCCTACGACGAGGGAGGCGTCGGTGACTCGGCCGGTCACCACGACGTCCGCGCCGGCTTTGAGGCATTCCGCGATGCCCCATGCGCCTAGGTAGGCGTTGGCGGTCAGCGCTTCCGGGAAGCGGGTTCGGACGTCGTCTCCGGTTACGTGGGCGACTTTTGCGTTGAATCCGAGTTTGTGGATGGCCTCGGCCAGGCCGGACGGGTTGAGGCCGCCCGCGTTGGAGACGATCTTGACGCCGCGTTCCAGTGCGGTGCCGAGGGAGTCTTCGAGTTGGCGGAGGAAGGTTCGGGCGTAGCCGAGGGTCTGGTCCTTCATGCGGTCGCGGCCGAGGATGAGCATGGTCAGCTCGGCCAGGTAGTCGCCGGTCAGGACGTCGAGTTCGCCACCGTCGAGCATCTCGCGGACGGCGGAGAAGCGGTCGCCGTAGAAGCCGGACGCGTTGCCGATGCGGATCATGGGTGGGCCTTTTCGCGGCCGGGGCCGGGAGGGCCGGCGAACGCTTGCGCGATCGGGAGCCAGGCTTGGGCGGTGTTGCCGGTGGCGGTGACCGCGAGGTCTTCGCGGTGTCGGCGTTGGGTTGCCAGGAGGCAGAAGTCCAGGGCTGGGCCGGTGACCCGGTTTGCGGCGTCTTCCGGGCCCCAGGTCCAGGTTTCGGCGTTCGGGCCGGTTAGTTCTACGCGTACTGGTTCGGGCGGGACGGGGAGGCCGTTGACCAGGAATGCGTAGCCGAAAGCTCGGACGGCGATGTGTGCTACGTGCTTGAGGCGGGCGGTCGGCTCGCGGACGACGCCCAGGGCGTCGGCTACGTCTTGGCCGTGTGCCCAGGTTTCCATCAGGCGTGCGGTCGCCATTGAGGTGGGGCTCATCGGGGGGCCGAACCACTGGATCTTCGTGCCGGGTGGCACTGACAGCAGGGCGTTGGCCAGGTTGGTGCGGCTGGTCCGCCATTGAGTCAAGGTGACTGGTTCGGCTGCGCCTTGGTCTACCAGGTCGGGGGTTGCGGTCTTGAGGTGGTCGGCGAAGGCTTGCGGGTCGGTCGCGGCCAGCGTGGCGATCCAGTCTGTCCAGCGCAGGTGGCTGATCTGGTGGGCGATGGTCCAACCGGCGGCCGGGGTGGGTGCGGACCAGTCGTCGAGCGGGGCGACCAGGTCGTCCAGCACGGCGCTCTCGGCGTGTAGGTCGGCCAGGATTTCGTTGATCACAGGGAGGCCTCCAGCAGCTGTGCCCAATGCCGGACGATCCGCTTGCGCCGGTTTCCGTCGTCGGTGAGCTGGTTGGCCAACGCCAGGCCGCGCACCAGGTCGAGGGTGATCTGCACGGCTTCGCGGACGCCCGGTTTGGTCTCGTCGGCGTCCAGCAGTTCCACCGCTAGGCGGTGGGTTTCCCGGCCCAGGCGCACCTCCAGCGGCACGACGACGGTCTTCAGGTCGGCGTCGGTGCGTGCCGCCACCCACAGCTCCAGGGCCGCGGTGAACAGGTCGCTGGCGTAGAAGTCGGCGATCAGCTCGACCACCGCGGTGATGCGTTGTCTCGGGGGGCTCCCGGTCAGGCGGGTGGCGCGTTCCTTGAGGTGGAGAACGCTTTCTGCGCCGAGGTGCTCGACGGTTGCGGCGACCAGTTCGCCTCGGGTGCGGAAGTGGTGCAGTTGCGCGCCGCGTGACACGCCGGCGCGTTCGGCGACGACCGTGGTCGTGGTGCCCGACCAGCCTCGTTCGACCAGGCAGTCGACTGTCGCGTCCATCAGCTTGCGGCGGGTGGAGCGGCTGCGGTCGGCCTGGCGCTGCCTGGTTTCGGTGGCCATGCGGCCGAGTGTTCCGTGCCACTAACAAACAGTCAAGACTGATTGTTAGTGGCACGGACCGTTCAGCAGGCCCGTTCGGCGGGCCTTGCCCGCTACCAGCCGCCCTGGACCATGGTCTGGAACAGCCACTGGCCGGCGGTCTTCACCAGCAGGTCGCCGTATCGGACTACCTGCGAGTACTCCCCCACCGTGATGGTCGCATCGGTGATCACGAACACCAGGTTGGCGTTGATGAAGATCGGCGTCCGGACGGACTCCATCTGCACGTCGCCGTCACCTAGTTGGGCGGCCATGTCCTTGAGGAACCGGGGTCGGTCCCAGGACTCGGCCGAACCGTCGGTCACCGCGTTGACCGGGAACAGGGCCATCCCGGCCATGGTTTCCACGTCCTTGGCCACGGCGAGGGCATCCCACCGCGTGAACCAGTCCAGGACACCTGCCACGTCTTCGTCGGTCGGTACGAACCCAGCACCACTACCCGGTACGGCACTCATACCGCACATTGTACCGTACGGCGTACGACTGGGGCGGGGTTGCGGATTTGCTGAGCTTTGCCCAGGTCAGCGACCCAGGGTGCCGATACCGATGTCCCGGAACAGTTGGACGGCGTCGCGGGTCACCGAGCGCAGGCCGGGCACCCGGGAGAGCTGGAGCAGCTTCCCGATCATCGGTGCGCTGCGGCGTACCAGCGTGTCGGTGTTCTGCTGGTTTTCGGATCGGTCGTGCACCCAGAACAGGACCACGCCCATCTGGAACAGCCAGAGGAGTTCCGGCAGGTCCTCGCGGAGTTGCGGGTCGACCTTGACGCCGTCGAGCAGTCGTCGGTGGATCTCGATGCCGCCGTCCCGCGCGGTGCCCGACTCGGTGGAGAACGGGCTGAGCGGGCTGCGCGGGTCGGCGGCGTTCTTGAAGAACTGGCCGGCGAAGCCGTGGTAGGGCCGGGACACGTCCAGCCACGCCACGAGCACGCCGGTCAGCTTGGCGGTGAAGTCGTCGTCGGAGGCCAGGATGTCGGCGCTCGCGGTTCGGTGCGCCTCCACCATCCGGTCGTAGAAGCCCTGGATCAGGTGCTCCTTGGAGGGGAAGTAGTAGTAGGCGTTGCCGACCGACACCCCCGCTTCCGTCGCGATCGCCCGCATGGTCGTGCGGTCGTAGCCGTTCTCCAGGAAGAGCTTCATCGCGCTCTCCACGATCACGGCCCTGGTCTGCTCACTTTTGGCAGGCTTGCCCACAGTCCTCGTCCTTGCTCATCGCGCGCAGCCGGTCGGCCAACTTGGTCGCCGCACGCAGGAACCGGTGGTGACCCGGCCCGCTCAGCCGGTTCGCCATCGGTCGCCATGCCCGCAGCGCCCACAAGCACACCAGCCATGCCCCATCGCCGCGATACACCTCCCCCCGGTCGCCCACGACGGTGATCACGTTCATGGTCCGGGAGTGGTCGAGATCCGGGAATTTGTGGCGGGCTTGGGGGGAGTTGGCCGGGACGAAGTCGAGGCGGACCAGTTGTTGCTGGGCGGTCAGCCAGGCTTTTGCTCGGCGGCAGAAGGGGCAGTCGGCGTCGTATAGGACGGTCAGGGTGTTCATGGTGGGGGTGGGGGTTGTGGTGGTCATGATCAGGCGAGGCGGGTGTAGGCGTCGGGGCCTACGGGCGGGAGGTCCTGGGCCTGGTGCAGGCTGCGGCGGCGCATCCGGCTGAGGACGAAGACATTGCCGAGGTGCAGGATGCCCAGCACGATCAGGACGGTGCCGACCTTGACCGAGAGTGTTTCGAACACCTGGCGGGTTTCGGTGACCGGGTCGGCGGTGCGCAGGTACCAGGCTACGAAGCCGAAGTTGACCAGGTAGAAGCCGACCACGAGCAGGTGGTTGACGGTTCGGGCGAGGTCGGCGTTGCCCGCGAAGACGTCCACCAGGAAGACCTTGCCGTTGCGGCTGAGCGTGTGGCCCACCCACACGGTGAGACTGATGCTGAGCAGCAGGTACAGGACGTAGGTCAGGACCAGGGTGTCCATGCTTCCCCCAATTTTTGAACGTGTTCAACTCTGCGGCGTGAGCATACGCCACATTTTTGAACATGTTCAAGACCTGGAACAGCGGACGTCCCCGGCCATACCCATCAGCCGGGGACGTCGTCGTGTGGCCGATCAGGCGTTGTGGGTCGCCTTGATCGCGTCGGTGAACGCGGCGAACGCCACGCCCGACACCAACAGGTGCCCCACCTGCGGCGCCTTCGAGTCCCGTACGCCGACTACCGATGCGGCGGGCCGAGCGACCTCGACACACGCCCCGTTGCCGGCGGACCGGGACGACTTCCGCCAAGTCCAGGTCCGGGTCATGCCGCCAGCTCCCTTCTGATGCCGTCGATCATCGACAGCGATTCGTCCTTGGGCAGGGCCAGCTCCACCAGGCGATCGGCGACCGCCGTGTACTGGTCGATTTCGTCAGTATCGTCCCGAAGTCGTCCACTGCACAGGTCTTCGAGGTACACGACACCCGGATCACGGGGGATCGGGAACTCCAACTGGATGAACCCGCCGTGGAGTCCCGAATGAGCGCCACCGCTCGCGGGCAACACGTGGATCTTGACGTTGTCGCGTTCGGCGAGCGCGCACAGGTAGGCGAGCTGTTCGGCAGCGACGTTCCGGCCGCCGACTTGCTTCCGCAGAACACCTTCGTCCATCACCGCGACGACCTCGACGCGCGGGTCCGTTCGGTCCAGAACCGTCTGCCGCATCATCCGGAGGGCGACCACTTCGTTCACCTGTTCGTCGGGCATGTCGGCAAAGTGGCCGCGCACGGCCGCCGCCGCGTATCGGCGGCACTGGAGGATGCCCATCACGAGTGCGGCGTCGTAGGTGAAGATGCGACTCGCGCCTTGTTCGAGCGCCACGTACATGTCGAACTTGGGCGGAAGGCGCATCGACGCGGTGTCCAGCTCGACCACCGGCCCGGCGGTCCGGATGCTGAGGATGAGCTCTTGCAGGTGGGGGATCAGGTCGGGTGCACCGTAGAAATCCAGCAGGATCTCGATGTCGGGCAGCTTGGGCACGTTGCGCCCGGTCTCGAAGTGCGTGATCCGGGTGGACACGCAGTCGAGCCTCTTCCCCGCGTCGCCCTGGCTCTTCTTCGCTGCCTCACGTAGCCGCCTGAGCTCGAACGCGAGGTAGCGGCGGACGACCGTCGGCGTCGTTGAAAGCGCCATCTGTCACCTCCTGAGCGGGCACGACCGGGCCGCGGACGACGCCCGATCGGCCGGCGAGGCGGCGTGGCAAGCCGCGCCGGCGGCCAGGTGAGCGCCGCAACCGGCGTGACCGTCACGGGCGACTCAGACGAGGAACCGGTGACGACGCCAGGAGATCGGCCACGCCACCCGACTGCCCTGCCACGCCCGCGCCGGACCTCGGGCACCCGGAAGCCAGGACGCCGGTTTGCCCGCCACCGCTGCGGAACACGGCACCAGAACGGAGCCGGTGTCAGAGCAGGGTGAGTTGCCCCTGGTCCACGCCGTGCGGCCCCGGCACCGACGACGACGGCAGGCTGCCCTCCGGCCATACGCCGTCGTCGTCGCCGGGGACGCCGACCGCGTCGCGGCTGCCTTTTGCGTCCAGGCCGTGCCTTCGCAGCAGTGGCTGGATGCGTGCTGCCAGCCAACGTCGGTAGCGGGCGTCTACGTAAGAGCCTCGTGCGTAGAGGTTTCGGTAGCCGTCGGCCAGGTCCGGGCGTTCCCGGAGCAGCCACTTCGCGAACCACTCGCGTGCGCCCGGGCGCAGGTGCAGCGGCAGGACGGTTACGCCGGTTGCGCCGGCTGCCGCGATCTCGGTCAGCAGTGCGTCCAGTTGTTCCGCGTCGTCGGTCAGGCCGGGCAGTACCGGGGCCACGAACACGCCGCACGGCAGGCCAGCGTCACGGATCTTGCGCACTAGTTCCAGCCTTGCCTGTGGGCTCGGTGTGCCCGGCTCCAAGGTCTCCTGCAACTCGCGGTCCAGTAGGGCGATCGACACGCCGATGCCCACCGCCACCTGTGACGCCGCCTCGCTCAGCAGTGGGAGGTCGCGGGACAGGACGGTTCCCTTGGTCAGGATGGAGAACGGGGTGCCGGAGTCCGCCAGTGCCTTGATGATCCCGGGCATCAGCCGGTACCTGCCCTCGGCACGTTGGTACGGGTCGGTGTTGGTGCCCATCGCCACGTGTTCCCGTTGCCACCGTCGTGACTTCAGTTGCGCGGTCAGGACTTCCACCGCGTTCACCTTCACCACGACCTGGGTGTCGAAGTCGTGGCCGGCGTCCAGGTCCAGGTACGTGTGGGTGTTCCGGGCGAAGCAGTTGTGGCTGACCAGGCCGTTGGCGATGAAATCGCCCGTTCCCGTTGTGATGTCGTACAGCTTGCGCGTCACGCCCAGCGCCTCTACCGACACCACAGCCAGGCTTGCTTGGCGTGGAACCTCCATGGCCTCCACCGCATTGCCCCGTGCGACGACCGGGCCGACGAGGTGCAGGAACCGCAGGCGTTCCTGGAGGCCGCCGGTGATGCGTACTCCGCGAATCTCCACCACGTGCGCGATCTTCAAGCGCATCAACGCCTGCACGGCGGCCTCGAACACCGCACTGTCCGAACTGGACAGTACTAGCTCGCCACCGGTCGCGGTGCCGCGTGCGTCGAAGAGGCCGGCCAGGAAGCCCTTCGACCAGTCGTCACAGGGGACGGTCGGCCACTCGATCAGCTCGCCGTCACGGGGAATTCTGCCGCCCGCGTACTCCTGGGCACGGGCCAGCACGTCCGGGTCGCCGGGTAGTCCGCCGCGCACCACGCCCCAGAGGTAGCCGCGCTGGTACTCGTCGTTGACGGTCGGGGGTGTGGCGAAGCGGCCGGTGCCGAGCAGGCGGGCGCCTTTGGCCAGGAAAGGGCGTTCCTCGAAGTCGGCGCAGCGGCCTGGGATCAGGTGTTTCCAGCCGTCGTCGGTCAGGAAGCGGTGGTCGCCGCTGGCCACTACCTGGGTGCCGTCCTCCAGAGTCAGGCGGTAGGCGGGCTTCAGGGTGGTCCAGAGGGCTTTGACTCGGGTGATCACGTAGTGGCCCTGCTGCGTGCCGAAGACCTCCTCCCCCACCGCGAGGTCGGCGATGGGCTTGGTGCGGCCGTCCGCCAACAGGACGGGGGTGTCTCCGGCCAGGCAGTATGTGCAGCCGTGCGTGCACCCCCGGTACGGGTTGACCGTCCAACCGAACGGCAGCCGGCCGCCGGGGACCTTGTTGAGCACGGATTTGGCCCGCACCTCGTGGAACACGACGTCGGCGAAGTCCGGGGTTCGTACGCTGCGAACCAGTCCCGGCAATCCCGGTAGAGCCTGCTGCCGGTCAGCCCCGTCCTTCTGCCCGTCCCATCGCATGCCCACATTCGAACACGTGTTCGAACAGCCGTCAAACGGAGTACCGGTGTCGCTACTGGACGTCATCCTCTGGCCCTTCAACACCCCCGCCGTCGAGTTCGCCGGCGTCACGACGAGCTGGGGCGAGGTGGCGGGTTTCGTCACGGGCGCGCTGTGCGTGTGGCTCGTGGCACGGCAGAACCCGTGGAACTGGCCGATCGGCATCCTCAACAACATCGCCTTCCTGGTGCTGTTCGCGGCCGGCGGGCTGTACGCGGACTCGGGACTCCAGGTCGTCTACATCGCACTCGCGCTGTACGGCTGGTGGGCGTGGCTGCGCGGCGGTGTCGAGCACACGCCGCTCCCGGTCAGCCGCACCACTCCGGCCCAGTGGTGGTGGCTGGCGGGTGCGGGTGTCGCGGGCACGCTGCTGATCGCCTGGGCCCTCATGTCGTTCACCACCTCCACGGTGCCGTGGGCGGACTCGGTGACCACCGTGCTGTCGCTGCTCGCCACATGGGGCCAGACCCGGAAGAAGGTCGAGTGCTGGTGGCTGTGGATCGCCGCGGACGTGATCTACGTTCCGTTGTACGCCTACAAGGACCTGTGGCTCACGGCGATCCTCTACCTGGGCTTCATCGTGCTGTGCGTGTTGGGCCTGCGGAATTGGACCCGTGCGCTGCGCGCGGACGTGGTGCCGGCATGACGGAGTTCACACACGCCCTGGTACTGGGCAAGTTCTACCCGCCGCACGCGGGCCACCACCACCTGATCCGGACGGCCGCGGCACGCAGTTCCCGGGTCACGGTGGCCGTGCTGGCGTCGTCCGTCGAGTCCATTCCGGTGGCGTCGCGGGTGGCGTGGCTACGTGCCGAGCACGCCGGCACACCGGGTCTGGTGATCCTCGGCGACCTGGACGACCACCCGATGGACTTCGACAGCGATTCCGTGTGGGAGTCGCACATGGGCGTCGCGCGGGCGGTGTTGGCGCGGCGGGCGATACGGGCGGGTATTGACGGGGAGCCTGAGTCGGCCGCTGTCGACGCAGTGTTCTCCAGTGAGCGTTACGGTGACGAAATGGCGAAGCGCCTTGGTGCGCGGCATGTCCTGGTCGATCTGGAGCGTGCCGCTTATCCGGTCTCGGGGACTGCCGTGCGTGCTTCGGTGCGGGAGAACTGGCAGTACCTGGCGGCTGCGACGCGGGCCGGGTTGTGTGCCCGGATCGTGGTGGTGGGAGCCGAGAGTACCGGCACGACCACGTTGTCACGGGAGCTCGCGGAGTACCTCGGCGCGTCCTGGATACCCGAGTACGGCCGGATCCACACCGAGGGGAAATTGGCTGCCGCCAAGGCGTTCGACGCGCGTGCGGGCGTCGACAGTCTGGTGTGGACGGTCGGCGACTTCCAGGACGTCGCGGCACGGCAGCGGGAGATGGCCGACGCGGCTGCCGTTGAACGCCCGATTCTGGTGTGCGACAACGATTCCTGGGCGGCGACCGTGTGGGGGCACCGGTACCTGGGCGCGCCGCACCCGGAGATCGCGCCGGACGCCCATCGGCCCGTGCTCTACGTGCTTACCGACCACGAGGGCGTGCCGTTCGAGCAGGACGGGTGGCGGGACGGCGAGCACCTGCGCACGTGGATGACCGGGCTGTTCCGCGCCGGGTTGGCAGCACGGGGAGTGCCGTGGCTGATGGTCACCGGGTCACCGAAGGAACGGCTGCGCCGGGCCGCGGCGGCGGTGGAGGACGCCGTGGCCCGGCACTTCCGGTTCACCGACCCGATGGGGGCGGATCGCTGAACGGTGGTGTTCGCGGCGCGGTCAGACGGTGACCATGACCTCGTCGAGCGACTTGCGGACCAGGTTCGGCACCATGCAGTCGTCGGCCGGGTAGCCGACCGGGATGACCGCGAACGCCTTCTCGTTGCGCGGGCGGTTCAGCACCTCGGCGAGGAACTTCATCGGGGACGGGGTGTGCGTCAGCGCCGCCAGACCTGCCAGGTGCAGCGCGGTGAGCAGCATCCCGACCGCGATGCCGACCGACTCGTCCACGTAGTAGTGCTTGCGGCTGCTGCCGTCCGGCTCCAGGTAGAAGCGCTGTTGGAACACGACGATCAACTCCGGCGCGTCCGTCAGGTGCGGCTTGACGTCGTCCGTGCCGAGCGGGCGCAGCGCGTCCAGCCACTCCTCGCCCAACCGGCCGGCGTAGGAGATCCGCTCCTCGTGCTCGGCGGCGGCCCGGATCGCCTTGCGCACGTCCGGGTCGACCACCCGGACGAACGTCCACGGCTGCTGGTGCGCGCCGCTCGGCGCGGTCGACGCGACGGCGATCGCGTCCAGCACGACCTGGGTCGGCACGGGATCCGGGGAGAACATGCGGACCGTACGGCGCTCGTCCATGCGGACACGCAGCTCGGCCGCCGTGCGCAGCGACTGCTCGGCGGGCATCCGCTCGGGCCGGTAGGGCACCGGGTCGAAATCCCGGCCGTGGATGGGAGTCCAGTTCGTCACCCCACGGACTGTGGCACCGCAGCCGTCCGGGTTGAAGCCCCCTGCCTGAAATTCGTACCGAAGTGTCCGGATAGCGGACGGATGCCGAGCGGAGGTTCGGGTCCGGGGGCCGGTCCGGAGGCCGGGTCCGGAGGTTCTGCCTGCCGGTGTTCCGGAGCGGCATGATCTGCCACAACTGATCTCGTCGGTGGGAGGCGGGCGCGGCTGATCGGGCAGGATGTGCGCGTGCATGCCAAGGACCTGATCGCCGCGCACGGACACGGGCACGGACACCAAGCTGTGCCCGCCTCCGCCCGGGTCCGCCGACTGCTGCTGGTCCTGCTGCTGCCGCTGGTGCTGGCGACGGTTGTGGGCGCGCTGGTCCTGTACCCGTTCGGGCACGACCAGCCGACCGGCGCGGACGCCGGGCTCGCGCAGGTCCCGGTGCACGGCGACGTGACGGCCGTCGCGCAGGGCGGGTGCGGGCCGGACACCGGACAGCCCGGTGCGACCGGGTGCGTGCTGGTGACGGTCAAGATGAGCGACGGCGGCGCGCCGGGGCGCGAGGTGCGCATCCCGGTGCCCGACCAGCCGTCGTCGCCGACGTTCACGGTGGGCGACGCGGTGGTGCTGTCGTTCGCGGGCGG
This sequence comes from uncultured Saccharothrix sp., assembly GCA_965995405.1. Lineage (GTDB taxonomy): Bacteria > Actinomycetota > Actinomycetes > Mycobacteriales > Pseudonocardiaceae > Actinosynnema. The sequence continues at coordinate 16,727 of CBHFOL010000019.1, read as the reverse complement.
TGATCCGACGGCGAGCCAGTCCTACCAACTGGCGGACTTCCAGCGTGGCGTGCCGATGTTGCTGCTGGCCGTGCTGTTCGTGGCGGCCGTGCTGCTGCTCGGGCGGTGGCAGGGGTTGGCGGCGCTGGGTGCGCTGGCGTTGAGCTTCGTGGTGCTGGTGCTGTTCGTGCTGCCCGCGATCCTGGCCGGCGAGGACCCGCTCACGGTGGCCGTGGTCGGGGCCGGGCTGATCATGTTCGTGGTGCTGTACCTGACGCACGGGGTGTCCGCCCGGACGTCCACCGCCGTGCTGGGCACGCTGGTCAGCCTCGCCCTGATCGGGCTGCTGGGCGTGCTGTTCTCGGCGTTCGGCAAGCTGACCGGGCTGGACCAGGACACCGCGAACCTGGTCGCGCTGCTCGGGCACGGCATCGACGCGCGCGGCCTGCTGCTGGCGGGCACGCTCATCGGCGCGCTGGGCGTGCTGGACGACGTGACTGTGACGCAGACCAGCGCGGTGTGGGAACTGCGGCGGGCCAACCCGGCGCTGGGGTTCCGCGAGCTGTACGCGGCGGGTTCCCGGATCGGTCGCGACCACCTGTCGTCCGTGGTGAACACGCTGGTCATGGCGTACGCGGGCACGGCGCTGCCGCTGCTGCTGGCGTTCTCGCTGTCGGGGCGGAACCTTGGCGAGATCCTTACCGCGCAGCAGGTGGCGCAGGAGGTCGTGCGGACGCTGGTGGGCAGCATCGGCCTGGTGGCGGCGGTGCCGATCACCACGGCGCTGGCCGCGTTCGTCGCGGGGCGGGAGGACGTGCCCGAACCGGAGCCTGCGGACGAGTTCGAAGACGAAGAGGAAGACGAATTCGAGGACGAGGACGAGCCGCGGCACCCGGCCCGGATGACGGGCGACCTGCGTACCGGTTACGACCCGGCGAAAGGGCCGTGGCGGCGGCCCGATTAGCGCTTCGGACGGCACGCACTCACCCGCACGGACGCCGATCCGGCGGGTAACGTACCGGCATGCTCCGGACCGTGCTGGGTCTGACCGTCCGCGTCGCCGGCGGACTGCTCTCGGGCGTGCTCTCGCTGCCCCGGATCGCCGACGCGCTGGAGAAGCTGACACCGCCGGCTCAGGCACTGCCCCAGGTGGCCGAGCTGCGCGGCACGCTGGAACGGCTGGAACAGCTCGCCACGTTCCTCGGCAACGAACTGCCCGAGGCGCTGCACCAGCTCGAAGCCGTCCACGCGCAGCTCAGGGAGCTGGAGCCGAAGCTCGCCGCGCTCGCCGACAACACCGGGCAGCTGGACGAGTCGATCCAGGTCCTGGCCGCCGCCCTCGGCCCGTTGCAGGGCACCACGGAACGGCTGGGCAGGCTGGTGGACCGGCTGCCCGACCGGCGGCGACGCAGCCGGGCGCTACCGGGATAATCGAGGTGTGGGACGCACCAGGAGAGCCGACGAGACCGTCACCAGGGAGGTCGACTCCGGCATCGCCGAACTCGTCCCCGACCCGGACGTGCCCCGCGCGTGGACCCTGCGCCTGAACGGGACCCCGCAGTCCCACGTCGACCTGGACGACCCGCGCCACCTGGAGTTCGAGTACATCCGCCGGCTCGGCCACGTCGCCGACCTGATCGCGCCGGACGACGACCCGATCCGCGCCCTGCACCTCGGCGGCGGCGCGCTGTCGCTGCCCAGGTACATCGCCGACACCCGGCCGCGCTCGACCCAGCAGGTCGTGGAGATCGACGCGGCGCTGGTCGACCTGGTCCGGGGCTACCTCCCGCTGGACCGCACGTGGCGGGTGAAGATCCGCAACGGCGACGCCCGCGAGGTGCTGTCGAAGGCACCCGAGGACACGTTCGACCTGGTGGTGACCGATGTCTTCGCGGGTGCCCGGACGCCCGCGCACCTGACGTCCGTCGAGTACGTGGAACTGGCCGCCCGCACGCTGCGCGGTGGCGGGATCTACGCGTCGAACATCGGCGACGGCGGCAAGCTGGGGTTCGCGAAAGCCCAGGCCGCGACCGTGCGGGAGGTGTTCCCGCACGTCTGCGTGCTGGCCGAGCCCGCGGTGTTCCGGGGCCGCCGCTTCGGCAACTTCGTACTGCTCGGCTCGTACCTCGAACTGCCGATCGCCGACCTGGCCCGCCGCACCGCCGGCGACCCGTTCCCGGGCCGGGTGGAACACGACGACTCGCTGGTCAGGTTCATCGGCGGCACCCCGCCGACCACGGACGAGACCGCCACCCAGTCCCCGTCGCCGCCCAAAGGCACGTGGGGCCTGCCGGACGACTGACCGTCCCGACCACCGCGAAGCCCGAGCGTCAGTCCAAGGTCGACACGAATCGCGAAATGGCGTCCGGGTTCAGCTTCTGCGCCAGCCGACCCGCCGGGGCCAGCGACCCCAGCTGGTACAGCGGCCGGTCCGCCGCCGCCAGCCCACGCGCCTCCGCACGCAGCTGCGCCACCAGCAGGTCCGAGAACACCAGCCCCAGCGCGTCCCCGCGCCCGGCCAGCACGTCCGCCAGCTTCCGCAGCCCGAACACGCCCTGCTCACGCCCACCGGTACCGGCGTAGATGGCCAGCGCGAGGTTGATCGCCTTGCCGCCGCCCCGCACGAACAGCCCCACGGTCCGGCTGCCGCGCATGTCGGTCACCAGCAGGTCCACCTGGTCCGCGGTGTGCAGGTCCACCGCACGCGTGCCGAAGGCGCGCACGGACAGGACGTGGCCCTCCAGCCACACCCGCCGCCGCGCCTCCGACCACGCCAACAGCAGCAGCGGCACGCCGAAGACGGCCGCCGTGACCAACCCGGCGGTCTGGCCGGCGAGCAGTCCCAGCAACCCGCCGAACGCGGCTGCCACCATGAGCGCGCCGATCGCCACCGTCCGGGCGCGTTTGCGCACCGTGGCCGGGTCCAGCAGGTCGAGTGGGATCCGCTCCTCGCTCACCGGCCCAACGCCTCCAACACCGAGTTCGCCACGTCCGCCAGCGGCACTTCGCGCTGGTCGCCGGTGGCCAGCTCCTTGAGCTGCACGACGCCCGCCTCGATGTCCCGCTCGCCCAGCACCAGCGCGAACCGCGCACCGGACCGGTCCGCGCCCTTCATCGCGCCCTTCAGCCCCTTGCCGCCGTACGCCAGGTCGAAGCGCACCCCGGCCGAGCGCAGCACGGTCGACAGCGCCACCAGCCGCGCCTTCGCCGCCTCGCCCAGCGGCACGCCGTACACGTCGCACCGCGTCACGTCGCCGGGCCGCACCCCTTCAACCTGGCACGCCAACAGCGAACGGTCCACGCCCAGGCCGAAACCGACACCGGACAGCGGCTGCCCGCCCAACTGCTCCATCAGCCCGTCGTACCGGCCGCCGCCGCCGATCGCGGACTGCGCGCCCAGGCCGTCGTGCACGAACTCGAAGCACGTCTTGGTGTAGTAGTCGAGCCCCCGCACCATCCGGGGGTTCTCCACGTACTTCACGCCCAGGTCGTCCAGGTAGCCCTTGACCTGCGCGTAGTGCTCGCGCGACCCGTCGGACAGGTGATCGCGGAGCAGCGGCGCGTCCGCCACCAGCGCCCGCACCTCGGGCCGCTTGTCGTCCAGCACCCGCAGCGGGTTGATCGACGCCCGACGCCGGGTGTCCTCGTCCAGCGGCAGCTTCGCCAGGAACGCCTGGAGCACCTCCCGGTACCCGGGCCGGTCCGACGAGTCGCCCAGCGACGTCAGCTCCAGCCGGTACCCGGACAGGCCCATCCGCCGGAACGCCTCGTCCGCGACGGCGATCACCTCGGCGTCCAGCGCCGGGTCGTCCACGCCGATCGCCTCGATCCCGACCTGGTGGAACTGCCGGTACCGGCCGGCCTGGGGCTGTTCGGCGCGGAAGAACTGGCCCGCGTACACCAGCTTGACCGGCAGCTGGCCCTTGTCCAGGCCGTGCTCGATGACGGCCCGCATCACGCCGGCCGTGCCCTCCGGCCGCAGCGTGATGGACCGGCCGCCCCGGTCGTTGAACGTGTACATCTCCTTGCTGACCACGTCGGTCGACTCGCCGACGCCGCGCGCGAACAGCGCGGTGTCCTCGAAGACGGGCAGCTCGATGTAGCCGTACCCGGCGCGGCGCGCGGAGTCCACGAGGATGTCGCGGACGGCGGCGAAGCCGGCGGAGACGGGCGGGAAGTAGTCGGGAACGCCTTTGGGGGCGGAGAACGCGGTCACGTTGTCTCAGAGTCCTCGGTGCGGTGCGGCGGGCGCGTCGTCGCCCAGTTCCAGCAGGAACGGGTTGCTCACGCGCTCACGGCCGATGGTCGTGGTCGGTCCGTGGCCGGGCAGGACCACCATGTCGTCGGGCAGCGTCAGGACCTTGGAGCGCAGTGACGCCAGCATCGACCGGTGGTCGCCTCCCGGCAGGTCGGTGCGTCCGATGGAGCCGGCGAAGAGGGTGTCCCCGGACAGCACGAGCTGCCCGCCCTCCTCGGTGCCGGCGCGGAACATCACCGACCCGCCGGTATGGCCCGGTGTGTGGTCGACGGTCAGCCGCAGCCCCGCCAGCTCCAGATCGACGCCGTCCGAGAGTTCACGGACCTCGCGCGGCTCGCGCATCTCCAGGTTGCCGCCGAAGAACGCCCGCGACTCGGCGCTGATCCCGCGCAGCGGGTCGGACAGCAGTACCCGGTCGTCCGGGTGGATCCAGGCCGGCACGTCGTTGCCGTCGCAGACCGGCGCGACCGAGAAGGTGTGGTCGAAGTGCCCGTGGGTCAGCAGCACGGCGACAGGCGACAGGCGGTGTTCCAGCAGCGCCTCGGCCAGCGGCTCCTCGGCGTCCTGGCCGGGGTCTACCACGACGCACGGCCCACCCGCCTCCGGGGCCAGCAGGAAGCAGTTGGCCTGGAGGGCGCCGGTGGGGAACCCGATCACCAGCACGCGGACACCTCTCGTCGGCAACGGAACGACAACGGATCCCGACGGACCCCTTTACCAGCCTATCCGCCTGACACCAGCTATATACGAGCCCCCTAGACTGCTCACCGATCGTCGCCCGTCGACGCGAGAACAGGGAGGTTGCCGGTGCCGACCAACGTGCAGCGCCGCGAGCAGGCCAAGCGGAAGCTGGAGCGCCAGATCGTCCGCCGGGCGGAGCGCGCCAAGCGGCGCCGGATCGTCGCGGTGGCCGTGACGGCGGTCCTGGTCGTCGTGGTGGCGGGTGGGGTCTACTTCATCGCCACGACCGACCTGTTCAAGGGTGGCGACGACGCGGCGGCCAGCTCCACGCCCCCGAACCCGTCCGACGGCGCGAAGGACATCCCCACCGAGGCGCACCCGGCGGTCAAGCGCCCGACGGCGCTGCCCGCGAAGGCGACCTGCGAGTACCCGGCGAGCCAGCAGCCCGCGAGCAAGCCCGCCCAGGCCCCGGCGGCCGGCGAGGTCTCGGCCGAGGGCACGGTGGACGCCACCCTCGCCCTGTCCATCGGCGACCTGAAGCTGACCCTGGACCGCACGCTGGCCCCGTGCACGGTCAACAGCTTCGTGAGCCTGGCCAAGCAGGGCTACTTCAACGACACCAAGTGCCACCGCCTGACCACGTCCGGCATCCAGGTGCTCCAGTGCGGCGACCCCTCGGGCCAGGGCTCCGGCGGTCCCGGCTACAGCTTCAAGGACGAGGTGTTCCCCGAGCTGACCTACGGCCGCGGCCTGCTCGCCATGGCGAACGCGGGCCCGGACACCAACGGCAGCCAGTTCTTCATCGTGTACGGCGACGGCAAGAACCTGGAGCCGAAGTACACGGTGTTCGGCACGGTCGACGCCGAGGGCCTGAAGAAGGTCGACGAGGTCGCCAAGGCCGGCACGGACAGCGGCCAGGGCGACGGGAAGCCGAACACGCCGGTCGACATCAAGACCGCGACCGTCGCGCTGTAGGCAGCGTCGTAACAGGGCTGGACGCGCAGGGGCCCGGCACGCGGGAGAGGAGTGCCGGGCCCCGGCGTCTTCCCCACCGGATGGGGTGGCACCCGGTGCCCGACGCCTGACACCGCCTGCTGACGTTTCGCCGGCACGCCGGTTTCCGCCGCGCGGAATGACCGCCCGATCCCCGTCACACGAATGGCACATCGGCCGGGCGTGGAAATCCGGTGACCGGGTTTGTGGGTCCGTTACCGTGGAAAGCGATCCGGTCGGGCGACCGAGGAGCGCGATGACCCGATCCCACGAACGCGGCGACGATTCGGTGCCCGTTCCGCAGGAGGGCACGAGGTCGGTGCTGTCCGGCAGCGCGGGCGAGGTGGTCCAGGCCCGTGACGTCACCGGCGGCGTGCACTTCCACCGCGCCCACCCGGCCGGCCGGGAAGTGCCCCGGCAGTTGCTCGGCGACGTGCGCGGGTTCGTCAACCGGGGTGCCGAACTGGACCGGCTGGACCGGGTACTGCTCGGCCCGGACGCCGGCGGGCTCACCGTCGTCGTCGGCACGGCGGGCGTGGGCAAGACAGCGCTGGCTTTGCACTGGGCACACCGAGTCGCCGCCCAGTTCCCCGACGGCCAGTTGTACGTGAACCTGCGCGGCTACGACCCGGGCGAGCCGGTCACCGCCGAGCCGGCGCTCGACCGGTTCCTGCGGGCGCTGGACGTGCCGGTGGCCCGGATACCCGCGGAGGTCGAGGCCAAGGCCGCGCTGTACCGGTCGCTGCTGGCGGACCGCCGCGTCCTGGTGGTGCTGGACAACGCGGCGCACGTCAGCCAGGTCCGACCGCTGCTGCCCGGAAGTCGGACCTGCCGGGTCGTCGTGACCAGCCGCGACCGCCTCGAAGGGCTGATGGCGCACGACGGGGCGCAGCGGGTGACCGTGGAGATCCTGCCGGAGGACGAGGCGGTCGCCCTGATCCGCGCGCTCGTCTCCGACTACCGCCCGGCGGACGAGCCGGCCGACATCGCCGAACTGGCCCGGCTGTGCTCCCGGCTGCCGCTGGCGCTGCGCATCGCGGCGGAGCGCGCCGCGTCCCGCCCGTGGATGCCGCTGACCGAGCTGATCGGCAACCTGCGCGACGAGTCCCGGCTGTGGGACGAACTGGCCGCGAGCAACGGCGAGGAGTTCGACGGCGTCCGCGCGGTGTTCGCCTGGTCCTACCGGGCGTTCCCGGTCGACGCGGCCCGCGTGTTCCGCCTGCTGGGTCTGCACCCGGGCCCCGAGTTCGGCCTGAACGCGGCGGCCGAGCTGGCGGGCGTGCCGGTGGTCACCGCCCGTCACCTGCTCGACTCCATCGTGGGCGCGCACATGCTGGAGCAGATCGCGCCCGACCGCTACCAGTTCCACGACCTGCTGCGGGCCTACGCCACCGACGCCGCCCACCACGAGGAACCGGTGGAACAGCAGTTCGAGGCGCTGGCGCGAGTGCTGGCCTGGTACCTGCACACGGCACACGCGGCAGCCACCGCGTTGCGCATCTGGGGTCGGATCCTGCCGCCGACCGCCCTGCCCGCACCGGCCACCGCGCTCGCGTTCGCCGACCGCACCGCCGCCGCCCGCTGGTTCGACCTGGAGTGGCCCAACGTGTTCGCCGCGATCCGGGCCGCCCGGAAATCGGGCCTGGACCAGGTCACCTGGCAACTTGCCCTCACCGCCGAGCCCGGCTTCCGCCGCGGTGTGCCGTTCCGGGACCGGCGGCAGGTCATCGCGGCGGCGCTGGAAGCGGCCCGCCGGGACGGCGCACGCCAGGCCGAAGGGGAAGCCCTCGCCCTCCTCGGCGAACTCGACCGCGTCGAGGGACGCCCGGACGACTCCACCGCCGCTTACCAGGAGGCCCTCGGTCTGTTCCGCGAGATCGGCGACCGGGACGGCGAGCGGATGACGTTGAACTCCATGGGCGTGGTCCTGCTCGGCGAACGGCGGTTCGCCGAAGCGGTCGAGCAGTTCCGCCTGCTGCACGAGCTGTACCGGGCAGACGGGGACGCGGAGGGCGAAGCAGAGTCGCTGTTCAACCTGGCGCACGCACTCGACCGCCTCGGGCGGCACGGCGAGGCGGTCGCCGCGGCACAGCAGAGCCTGACCCGGGGTCGTGCCGCCGCCAACCGACACCTGGAACTCGTGGCCTTGGTGTACATCGGCCGCGCCAGGGCCGACGGGGGCGAGGCGGAGGGGGCGCTGGCGGACTCGTCGGCGGCCGTGGAAATCGCCCGGGAACTGGACGACGCGCGTGACGAGGGGTGGGCGCTGCTGGAGTACGGCCGGGTCCAGTGCCTGGCGGGTCGGTTCGAGGACGCGCTCGTGACGTACCGGCGCGCCGAGGTCGTGCACCGGGACCACGGCTTCTCCGGCAGGCTAGCGCGGTCGCTCGGCGGTGTGGGCAACGCCTACCTGGGGCTGGGGCGTGCGGCGGAGGCGGTGGGATTCCACCGGCAGGCGGTCGAACTGGCCCGCGCGGACGATTCGGCGTGGGGGCTGGGCATCGCGCTGGCCGACCTCGGGCTCACGCTGGACGCGGCGGGCGAACCGGCGGAGGGCGAGGTGTGTCGGCGCGAGGCGGCAGGACTGCTCGGGCGGTTCGACGACCAGGAGGCAAGCGCCGTGCAGACCCGCATCACACAAGAAAGCCGCTGAGCAGCCGCGTCACGGATCGCAGCCATCGGCTTGGGAGTCACAGGAGGTGTACGCACCTCCGCGAGCCGCGAACCGCGCACCCAGCTCCGCCGACACCGCGTTCATGCGCGGACCGGCCAATACGGCGGCCAAGTCGTCCCGGTGCACATCGCCGACGGAAATCCATCTCGCCATGACGCACGGGGAAACCCGACCGTAAGGGTCGACGGCAGCGCGATGCGGGACGCACGCACCGCAAAGGTCATCGGCGGACGGAACAGCGGTCGCTGCCCGGCCGATCCCCTGCACGCCCGCCACCTGCACGTCTCGTACGCCTAAGGAGCGCAGGTCGGCGCACGCTGCGTCGGCCTCGCCGGTCACGTCGACCACACCGACGCGTAGGCGCACTCCTCTGCGCACGGCCTCGGCGATGTTCGCCCTGGTGCGGGCGTGGCTGCCCACCCGCCCGGTGAGCCGGTCATGCCGGTCCGGGTCAGCTGTGTAGTACGAGGTCGCCACGGACATCCGAGGACGGCGGAAGAGTTCCCAGTGCGCCCGCGACACGCGCACCAGGTTGGTGTACACCTCGACCCGGAACCCCGCCGACAGGGCATGTTCGACCAACTCGACGAACTCCGGGTGCAGGGTCGGCTCACCGCCGATGAACTGCACCGCGCCGACACCGCACGCCACCGCCTGGTCCAGCACCCGCCGCCAGTCCGCCCCGGTCATCCCGCCATGGCCGCGACCGGGGGCGGATTCGGCGTAGCAGTGCACACAGGCGAGCTGGCACCGGCCGGTCAGTTCCAGTGCCAACCGGTCGACGCGCGGCCTGGTCGGCATGTTCCCCGACCTCCCCCATCCATCCAGGCAGGACCCGGCAGACACGAAGAGTGGCAGGGCAGGTGCGCAGCGTCAAGGAGGTCAGGAAGCCGACGTCACCCGATAAACGTCGTAAACACCTTCGACACTCCGAACCGCCTTCAGGACGTGTCCCAAATGCTTCGGGTCGCCCATCTCGAACGAGAAGCGGCTGACCGCCACCCGATCCCGCGACGTGGTCACCGAAGCCGAAAGGATGTTCACCTTCTCGTCGGCCAACACCTTGGTGACGTCCGACAGCAACCGGTGCCGGTCCAACGCCTCCACCTGAATGGCCACCAGGAACACCGACGAAGAAGACGGCGCCCATTCCACGTCCAACAACCGCTCGGGCGTCTTCAGCAGCTCATCGGCATTGGTGCAGTCCGTCCGGTGCACCGAAACCCCGCCGCCGCGCGTGACGAACCCGAGAATGTCGTCCCCGGGAACGGGCGTGCAGCACCGGGCCAGCTTCACCCAGACGTCGGCCGCGTCCTTGACGATGACCCCGGCGTCCCCGGTGACCCGCCGCCGCGCCACCGTGGACGGCGTGGACCGCTCCGCCAGCTCCTCCTCGGCGTGGTCCACCCCGCCCAGCTGGGCGACCAACCGCTGGACGACGTGCCGGGCGGAGGTGTGCCCCTCCCCCACCGCCGCGTACAGCGCCGACACGTCCGGGTAGTGCAGCTCCTTCGCCAGCGCGCCCATCGAGTCCGCCGACACCAGCCGCTGGAGCGGCAGGCCGACCCGCCGCACCTCCTTGGCGATGGCGTCCTTGCCGACCTCGATGGCCTCTTCCTTGCGCTCCTTCGCGAACCACTGCTTGATCTTCGCCTTGGCCCGCGGCGACGCCGCGAACGACAGCCAGTCCCGGGACGGACCGGCGCCTTCGGCCTTCGAGGTGAAGATCTCGATGACCTCGCCGTTCTCCAGCTTGCGCTCCAGCGCGACCAGCCGGCCGTTCACCCGGGCCCCGATGCAGCGGTGCCCGACCTCGGTGTGCACGGCGTACGCGAAGTCGACCGGCGTCGACCCGGTGGGCAGCGTGACGACGTCGCCCTTGGGCGTGAAGACGAAGATCTCCCGGGCCGCCAGGTCGAACCGCAGCGACTCCAGGAACTCGCCCGGGTCGGCGGCCTCCCGCTGCCAGTCGAGCAGCTGGCGCATCCACGCCATCTCGTCGACCTCGACGCCCTTGCCGGTGTGCGTGCCCCGGGTCTCCTTGTACCGCCAGTGCGCCGCGATGCCGTACTCGGCCGTCCGGTGCATGTCGGAGGTGCGGATCTGCACCTCAAGCGGCTTGCCGTCCGGGCCGATCACGGTCGTGTGCAGCGACTGGTACACGCCGAACCTGGGCTGCGCGATGTAGTCCTTGAACCGGCCCGGCATCGGCTGCCACAGCGCGTGCACGACGCCCATGGCCGCGTAGCAGTCCCGGACCTCGTCCACCTGGATCCGCACGCCGACCAGGTCGTGGATGTCGTCGAAATCCCGGCCGCGCACGATCATCTTCTGGTGGATCGAGTAATAGTGCTTGGGCCGCCCCTCGACCTTCGCCGTGATCCGGGCCGACTCCAGCTGCGCCGACAGCTCGTTGATCACGCCGCTCAGGTAGGTGTCCCGGGACGGGGCCCGGTTCGCCACCAGCCGCACGATCTCGTCGTACTTCTTCGGCTGGAGGATCGCGAACGCCAGGTCCTCCAGCTCCCACTTCACGGTGGCCATGCCCAGCCGGTGCGCCAGCGGGGCCAGCACCTCCAGCGTCTCCCGCGCCTTGCGCGCCTGCTTCTCCGGCGGCAGGAACCGCATGGTCCGCATGTTGTGCAGCCGGTCGGCCAGCTTGATGACCAGCACCCGGGGGTCCTTGGCCATCGCGATGACCATCTTGCGGATGGTCTCCGCCTCGGCCGCCGCGCCCAGCTTGACCTTGTCCAGCTTGGTGACGCCGTCGACCAGCAGCGCGACCACGTTGCCGAAGTCCTCCCGCAGCTGGTCGAGCGAGTAGTCGGTGTCCTCGACGGTGTCGTGGAGGAGGGCGGCGACCAGCGTCGTGGTGTCCATGCCCAGATCGGCCAGGATCGTCGCCACGGCCAGCGGGTGCGTGATGTACGGGTCGCCGGACTTGCGCCGCTGCGGCCGGTGCTTCTCCTCGGCCACGTCGTAGGCGTGCTGCAACAGCGCGAGGTCGGCCTTGGGGTGGAGGTCCCGGTGCACGGCCGCGAGCGGCTCCAGGACCTGCTTCACCGGGGCAGCCCGCTGGGCGGTGATCCGGCGGGCGAGACGTGCGCGCACGCGCCTGGTGGCCGACGGAGGCCGTGCGGGCACGGGCTGCGTCGTGGCGGCGGGTTCGGTGTCCTGGCTCAACCACGCTCCTCGGGGCTAGGAACCGAGGATAGCTCCGTCACGCGGCGCGTCCCGCCGACGAACCGATGAGCGGCGAACTTCACACGGCGAACTGCATTCCCGGCTTCAGCTGAACCGGTCAGTTCACCCTGGCGGTGACGCGGCCGTCAGACCGCCAGCAGCGAGCTGACCGCCCGCCCGGCCAGCCGGTCCCGGCCGCCGAGCACGGCGATCTCCAGCACCACCGACACCCCGGACACGACCCCGCCCGCCCGTTCGACCAGCGCACATGCCGCGGCGGCGGTGCCCCCGGTGGCCAGCACGTCGTCCACCACCACGACCGACTGGCCGGGCGCGATCGCCCCGTCCGGCAGCTCCATCGTGGCGGTCCCGTACTCCAGGTCGTAGGAGATCCGGTGCGCGACCGCCGGGAGCTTGCCCGGCTTGCGCAGCGGCACCACCCCGTACCGCCACCCGTACCCGAGGGCCGCGCCGAGCAGGAACCCGCGCGACTCGATCGCCGCGACCAGCTGGGTGTCCGGGTGGATCTTGTCCTGCAACGCGTCGACCACCGCACGCAACGCGTCCGGGTCGGCCAGGACGGGCGTGAGGTCCCGGAAGACGACCCCCGGCTGGGGGAAGTCCGGGACCTCACGCAACAGGCCTAGCGCGCGCTCCAGCTTCAACGGTGCTTCTTGCCGGTCGGACGGCGACGGGCGTCCGCCGACACCTTGCCGGTCCGCGACGGCACACCGGCCGCCGCGCTCATCGCCTTCTCCTTGCGCAACTCCGCCTGCAACGACTCGTCGTCGTTCGACTCGACCACGTCGCCGCCGGTCACGACCTCGCCACCGGCCTTGCGGGCCAGGTTGTCCCGCCGGGCCCGCACCCGCGCGGCCTGCGCCTTGTAGCGCGGGTCGCGCATCTTGAGGTCCACGGCCGCCGGGGTCGCGATGTAGATCGAGGACAGCGCGCCGATCGCCATACCGGTCAGCTGCACCAGCGCGAGGTCCTTCAGCGTGCCGACGCCGAGCAGGCCCACGCCGATCGCCAGCAGGCCCAGCACGGGCAGCAGGGCGATGAGCGAGGTGTTGATCGACCGCATCAGCGTCTGGTTGACCGCCAGGTTGGCGGCCTCGCCGTAGGTGCGGCGGGTCAGGCCGAGCAGTCCTCTGGTGTTCTCCTTGACCTTGTCGAACACGACCACCGTGTCGTACAGGGAGAAACCGAGGATGGTCAGCAGACCGATCACCGTCGCCGGCGACACCTCGAAGCCGACCAGCGAGTAGATGCCCGCCGTGATGACGACGTCGTGCACCACCGCGACCAGCGCCGCGATCGCCATCGACCACTCGAAGTACAGCGCCAGGAAGATCGCCACGGCCAGGAAGAACACGCCGAGCGCGATCAGCGCCTTGGTGGTGATCTCACCGCCCCACGACGCCGACACCGCACTGTCGCTGATGGTGTCGATGCCGCCGGTCGGCTTCAGGTCGGCGTTCAGCGCCGTCTTGAGGCTCGCGACCTGCGCCGCGTCCAGCGTCTCGGTCCGGATCTGGATCGTCTCGGACGCGGCGGTGCCGACGGACTGCACGGCGGTCGGCTCGTGGCCCAGCGCCTTGGTGAAGCTGTCCTTCACCTGCTCCGTCGTGATCTGGCCCGCCGACGACTGGGCCGGCAGCTGGACCCGGGTGCCGCCGGTGAAGTCGATGCCCAGGTTGAAGCCCTTGAACGCCATCGACGCGATGCACACCAGCAGGATCACGCCGAACAGCACGTACCAGCGCTTGCGCTTGCCGACGATGTCGAACGCGCCGTTCCCGACGTACAGGCGGTGGAACACACTGCCCTTGCCCTTGGACTGCGACATCGCCTCAGACCTCCTTCACTGCGGCGCTCTTGCCGGCCGAAGCGGCGGCCCGCTCCTCGGCACCCGCCTGGACGGCACCGCCGAGGCCGGACAGCTTCGGGCTGGACAGGGACTTCGACTTGGAGACCAGCACGACCAGCGGGTGCGTGACGAGGAAGACCACGACGAGGTCGAGCACGGTCGACATGCCGAGGGTGAACGCGAAGCCCTTCACCTGGCCGACCGCGATCACGTACAGGATCGCGGAGGCCAGGAAGCTGACCCCGTCCGCCGACAGGATCGTACGACGCGACCGGACCCAGGCGCGCGGTACACCGGAGCGGAATGTCCGCCCCTCCCGCACCTCGTCCTTCAGTCGTTCGAAGAAGACGACGAACGAGTCGGCGGTGATACCGATGGCGACGATGAAGCCGGCGATGCCCGCGAGGTCGAGCGTGAAGCCGATCCAGCGGCCGAGCAGCACCAGCACCGCGTAGACGACCGCGCCGGACAGCACCAGCGACAGGATCGTCAGCAGGCCGAGCAGGCGGTAGTAGATGAGGCAGTAGACGAACACCAGCGCGAGGCCGATGCCGCCGGCGATCAGGCCCGCCTCAAGCGAGGCCAGGCCGAGCGTCGCGGACACCGTCTCCGCCTCGGACGCCTCGAAGGACAGCGGCAGCGAGCCGTACTTGAGGACGTTCGCCAGCCCTTCGGCTTCCTTCTGGGTGAACTTGCCGGAGATCTGGGTGTTGCCGCCCAGGATCGGCTCGTTGATGTTCGGCGCGGACACGACCTGGCTGTCCAGCACCACCGCGACCTGCTGGGACACGTTCGCCGAGGTGAACTTGCCCCACTTGTCGCCACCTTCGTTCTTGAACGACAGGTTGACGATGAAGCCCGCGCCCTGCGGGTCGTTGCCCGAGGTCGCGTTGCTGATGTCCTCACCGGTCAGCCGGGAGTACAGGGTGAAGTCGGTGTCCTTGACGCTGCCGTCCTTGGGCGGGTTCACCGGGGCCAGGACGTACTTGAACTCGCGCTTCTGGTCGCAGGTCAGCAGCGGCAGCGACGGGTCGTCGTTGCCCAGCAGCGGGTCCTTCGCCGGGCAGGTGAACGCGGCCAGCGCCTGACCGACGGTCTGCGCGTCCAGCGTGGTCAGCGCCGGGTCCTGGCGGCAGGTGCGCGACTCGTTGATGGCGTCCTCGGTCTTCTCCGAGTACTCGCCGTTGAACACCTTGCGGCAGTCGACCTCGGGCTTCGCCGGTGACGTCGTCGTGGCGGGCGGCGTCGTGGTCGCCGGGGGCGGCGTGGTGGTCTCCTGCCTGCCCTCCAGCGCCGGGGCCGGGCGGCCCTGGGCGGTCGTCGTGGGCGCGGTCGCGGACTCCGATCCGGCCGGCGCGCTCGGCGTCGTGGTCGGCGCGGCCGAGCCCGAGGTGGGCGCGGCGGAGCCGGTCGTGGTCGGCGCGGGCGCCTGCTGGTTCGGCTGGGGCTGGCCGACGACCTTGCGGAAGTTCAGCTTCGCGGTCTGGCCGAGCCGCTTCGCGCCCTCGCTGTCCGAGCCGGGGACCGTGATCACCAGGTTGGTGCCGTCGCGCACGACCTCCGCGCCGGAGACGCCGAGACCGTTGACCCGGGTCTCGATCAGTTCCCGGGCCTGGCTGAGCGCCTGGTCCGACGGCGTCTGGCCGTCGGGAGCGCGTGCGGTCAGCGTGACCCGCGTGCCACCCTGGAGGTCGATGCCGAGCTTGGGAGTCGCTTTGCCGTTCCCGGTGAAGAACACCAAGGAGTACAGCGCGACCACGATGAGGACAAACGCGCCCAAGTACTTCGCGGGGCGGATTTGCCCGGCCGGAGGTGCCACGGTCCGTCCGTCTCCTAGAACTCCGAAGATGATGTCGAACGCCGCCGCGACCGTGTACCACGGATCAGGGCAGCGCTTGCCCGCCCGGCACTGCCCTGCCGGGTGATTGCGCAGCGTACCCCGCACCGTGTGAGTTGTCTGTCACCGGTTCCGCTCCGGCTGCGGACCGCGGCCGGTAATACCCACCGCGGCCATAAGGCGTTAACCGGACCAATGGCACCGGCCGTTCGGCGTTCACACTTGACCCGGAATTGTCCGGGTATTCGGGACGCGGCAACGGGTGGGTTGTGCCGCACGACACGGCACAACCCATTCGCACTTCCGTTACTTCTTGCTGTCCTGCTGCACCGGCTCCTCGACGACGGTGTCCTGGACCTCGTCCTCGACCTCGTCCTCGGTCTCGTCGGTCTCCGCCGCGATCTTCTCGCGGACCGCCTGGCGCAGCCAGGTGGTGATCACGCCGTCCGCGATCTCCAGGTCGATCGTGGTCTCGTCGCTCGCGTCGGCGACGGTCGCGTACAGCCCGGAGGTCGTCATGACCCGGTCACCCGGCTCCAGGGAGTTGAGCAGCGACTGCTGCTCGGCCGCCGCCTTCTTCTGCTTGCGTGCGCTGAGGAACAGCGGCACAGCCAGCAGCACGAGCAGCAGCGGGAACATCAAGGAAGACAGGTTGCCCATCATTCTCCGTTCAACCGGCGCGGCGGACAGGTGTGCCCGGTACGTCCGGATTTCTGGGGTGCCGCCGCCGATTGTGCCAGTTCAGCGTTCGCGGTCGGTCGCCGGCGTCGCCCAAGCGGCCGAGTGGAGCCGCGCGGCGCACCCGCGAACATACCGGCCGCGGTCGCGGAGCCCGCGGTCAGTCGTTCTCGAACAGCGAGCGGGTCGCCTCGCCGGGTGCCCTCGGTGGCGGCTGGAGCCCCAGGTGCAGCCACGCCGCCGCGGTCGCGACCCGGCCGCGCGGGGTGCGCGCCAACATGCCCGCCCGCACCAGGTACGGCTCGCAGACCTCCTCCACGGTGGTCGGCTCCTCCCCCACCGCGACGGCCAGGGTGGACACCCCGACCGGACCGCCGCCGAACGACCGCACCAGCGCGCCCAGCACCGCCCGGTCCAGCCGGTCCAGGCCCAGCTCGTCCACGTCGTAGACGGCCAGCGCGTCCCGGGCCACCTCCAGGGTCACCGCGCCGTCCGCGCGCACCTCGGCGAAGTCCCGCACCCGGCGCAGCAGCCGGTTCGCGATGCGGGGCGTGCCCCGGGACCGGCCGGCGAT
>CBHFOL010000018.1:0-44466 GCA_965995405.1 uncultured Saccharothrix sp. | reverse complement strand
GATGGCCGTGGCACGGATCGAGCCCAGCGCCGCCACCGTGTCGCCGCCGAAGCCGGGCGTCAGGCCGACATCGCCGTTCTGCCCCGTCCAGAGCATCGTGAGCAGGTTGTTCGGGTCCCGGCCGTCCAGGAAGAAGCCCTCCCAGAAATCGACCAGGAAGTCCTCCAGCGACGTGTAGCCGAGCTTCTCGTACTCCTTCTCCCAGTAGAACGCCTGCGAGAAGCCCCACCCGGCGTACACGCGGGCGGCGGCCCGCAGTCCGATGACGGGCAGGGTGTCGCCGTACCAGCCGCCGGCGAAGGCCGAGTCCGCCGTCAGCGCGGCCTTCACGCCTTCCAGGAACACCTTGTTGTGGACGCTGGTCCGGGACGAGCCGCAGAACGGGGCGATGCGCTCGACCATCTCCGGGTGGCTGACCGCCCACTGGTAGGTCTGGCCGGCGCCCATCGACCAGCCGGTGACCAGCGCCAGGCGTTCGATGCCGAAGTGCCGCGTCACCAGGTCGTGCTGCGCGCGGACCTGGTCGTGGAACGTGACGTTCGGGAAGCGCGGACCGGCGTAGCCGCCCGTGGTGTTGCTCGGCGAGCTGGACAGGCCGTTGCCGAGCATGTTGGGCACGATGACGAAGTACATGTCCGGGTCGAGTGCCATGCCGGTGCCGATCAGCCACTCGTTGTCCCAGTGGCGGCCGGAGTACCAGGTCGGGTATACGACGGCGTTGGACTTCTCAGGGTTCAGCGTGCCGTAGGTCGCGTACGCCAGCCGCGCGCCGCGCAGGGTCGCGCCGTGCTGCAACGTGAAGTCACCGAGGTCGTGGTACTGGATTTCGGTCACGGGT
The DNA here is from genome assembly GCA_965995405.1 of uncultured Saccharothrix sp. Lineage (GTDB taxonomy): Bacteria > Actinomycetota > Actinomycetes > Mycobacteriales > Pseudonocardiaceae > Actinosynnema. The sequence continues at coordinate 43,628 of CBHFOL010000018.1, read as the reverse complement.
GGACCTCCGGTCCGGGGACGTGGGATCGCCGGCTCGACGACCTCACCTGGAGAATCTGCCTCATCGAGTCCTCTGTGGCCATCCGGCCGGCGCACCGGCCCGCGACCTGTTCGTCGCGGGCCGGCAGGCAGCGGTCAGCGGCAGGCCTCACCGCGGAACCGGACACCGGACCAGAACCGGAGCACGTCCCGGTTGAACTGCGCCGGCCGTTCCCAGCTCGCCGAGTGCCCGACCAGGCTGTACACCAGCGTGCCTGCGTCCGGCAGGTGCGACGCGATCATCCGCAGGATCGGCGGCGGCAGGTAGAGGTCGGAATCGCCGGTGATGATCAGGGTCCGCACGGACAGGGTCTCCAGCCGGGGCCAGTCGATGGGGGAGGACAGCTTCTGGCTCTCCACCGAGTGCCCGCCGAGCGAACGGTCGGAGATCTCCCGCCACCGCCGGGCGCCCTCCTCGTTCGCCGCGCGGTAGTACGGGCTCAGCTCCAGGAAGTCGTGCGGCATGTCGTTGAAGCCCGGTGGCCGCAGCAGTTGCGTGACCCGCAGGTATTCCGGATCGGAGATGCCCATGAAGCTGCTCAGGATCACCAGGCTGAGCAGCCGCTCGGGGTGCAGCAGCGCGTAGTCCGTCGCGTAGTAGCCGCCCAGCGCCGCGCCGAGCAGGTGGAACCGCCGCAGACCGAGATGCTCGACCAGGGCGTGCAGGTCCGTCGCGCCGACGCCGGGGTTGCCGGGCTCGGGCGGGGTGGAGTTGTAGTGGCCGCGTCGGGAGTACGCGATCACCCGGTAGCCGGCGCGGGCGAACACCGGTTGCTGGTACGGCCACGACAGGGCGCTCCCGCTGCCGGGGTGGGAGAGCACGACCGCCGGGCCGTTGCCGCCGGTGTCCCAGAACCACAGCCGGCCGCCGGGCACGTCCAGGAAGCCCTCCCGGGCGGGCACCTGCGCCGGGATCGGCTCGGGCGTCAGGGTGGGGCACCCGCGCCGGTCGGACTCCGAACCTGTCGCGGCCAATGCTGTCCCTGGTACGGCGAAGGCCGCCGCCGCGGCGGCCGTGGTGGCCAGGATCGTACGTCGGGTCACCTGTCTCCGGTCCACGTCGTCGTGGTTCGCTGAGTTCGTCATGTGGGGTTCCTCGGTAGTGCGGATGTTCGGGATGCGGGACGCGGTGCCGTCGGGAGCGCGCGATCCCTAGTCGGTGCGGTACACCTGCTCGAAGTGGCCGTTGCCGAAGGTGCGGCCGGGCAGGTCCTGTTTTGGCCAGCCGCCGGTCCGCACGTGGTGCGCGTTCTCCACGTTGGCGAAGAACGGGATGATCCACCCGCCGCGCTCGTACTGGATCTCGTACATCTCGCGCGTCAGCCCGGCCCGCCGGGTCTCGTCGGTGGTGCTCTGCGCCTGCTCGTAGAGCCCGCGCAGTTCCCGGAGATCGGCGTCGCCGGGGTGGGTCAGCGTCGTGGTGTCGCTGAGGTCGGTGAGTGCCATCAGGGTCAGGAAGTCGCCCTGCGGCGGCCACTTGTCGACCGAGAACGGCCAGTGGTGGAAGTTCGGGCCGAACAGCGTGGCCGTGTCCACCTGGCGCACGTTGACCTTCAGCCCGATCTCGGCGGCGTTGTTGGCCAGCACCGTGCACATCGACACCGCTTCGGTGGATACGGGGCCGGTGACCAACTCGACCTCGATGCCCTCCTTGCCCGCCTCCTTCAGCAACGCCCGCGCCTTGTCCAGGTCGCGTTTGCGGGTCAGTTCCGCCGGGAAGCCGGGTGCGAACGGCTCTGGCAGGTCGTTGGCGACCACGCCGTGGCCGGACAGGCACGCGGTCAGCGCCTGCTCGCGGTCGACCGCCAGCCGAAACGCCTGCCGCACGCGGACGTCGTCGAACGGCGGTGCCTGCATGTTCATGTAGATCCCGGTCCACGCCCCGGTCCGCGACTCCAGCAACCTCAGCTCACGGTGCTGTTCCACCATCGGGATCTGCGCGTACTGGACCAGGTTGATCGCGTCCACCTGCCCGGTGAGCAGCGCGTTGATCCGCGCCGAGTCGTCGTTGACCACGTTGACGACCAGCTCGTCCAGGTACGGCTTGGGACCGAGGTCGGCCGGCGCGGGCGTGTCGCCGGGCTGGGACGGACCGTTGGCGTTCCAGTAGTTCGCGAACCGCTCGCACACCCACTGCCGGTTCGGGGTGAAGCTCTTGACCTTGAACGGTCCGGTGCCGACCGGGTGCTGCGGGTCGAACCCGACCGGCACGATCTTGAACGGGCTGGCCAGCGCCATCGGGAAGGTGGCACCGGGTCGGAGCAGCTTCATCCGCAGCGTGCGCGCGTCGAGCTTGGTGAAGCCGTTGAGGTCCACGAACGCCTTGAACTTCCCCACGGTCACCGCGCCGGGCAGGGAGAACGTGCGCTGGAAGGTGAACAGCACGTCGTCGGCGTCCAGCGTCTTGCCGTTGTGGAACTCGATGCCCGGCTTGACCCGGATCGTCCACTCGTCCCCGGCGGGGTTGGACTCGATCGACTCGGCCATCTGGAGGTGGTGGCGCAGGTCGTTGTCGAAGTCGGCGAGCTGGTCGTAGATCGCGCGGGCCATGAAGCTCACCGGGACGCTGTTGAGCAGCATCGGGTCCAGGGTGTCCGAACCCTTGGCACCACCGGTCGCCACGGTCAGCGTGCCGCCGCGCCGTGGTGTGCCGACGGTCTGCGCGCCGCCGCTGCCGCACGCGCCCAACGCCGATCCGGCGACGGCCAGTCCGACGGCGGCGGTGGCGGTGCTCAGGAACCCGCGCCGGCTCAGCGTGGTCATGTGCGGTCCTCCCGTGACGGCGGTGTGAACGGAACACCGGGTGGCGCGGCACCGAACTCGGGGGTGGCCGCGATGAGGGTTCTGGTGAAGGGATCGCCGGGGTGGTCGAGCACGTCGTCCACCGGGCCGCTCTCGACCAGCCGGCCGGCGCGCATCGCGACGACCTGGTCGGCGACGGTGCGGACCAGCGCGAGGTTGTGCGTCACGAACAGCAGTGCCAGGCCCTCCTCGTCCTGGAGCCGGCGGAGCAGCCGCACGATCGACGCCTGCACCGACACGTCCAGGGCCGAGGTGACCTCGTCGCAGATCAGCACCCGGGGCCGGCACACCAGCGCCCGCGCGATCGCGACCCGCTGGCGTTCGCCGCCGGAGAGCTGGTCGGGGTACCGGGACGCCACCGCCGGGGAGAGCGAAACCCGTTCCAGGGCCTCGGAAATCGCCGTGCCGGCCTGGGTCGACGGCTTCGAGAACAGTACCTTCAGCGGCTCCCGCAGGATTTCGCCGATCGAGCGGCGGGGGTTCAGCGAGTTGTGGGGGCTCTGGAAAATGTACTGCACCGCGCGGCGCTGCTCCAGTGGCCGGTCCCGGGCGCGGGTGGCCATCTCGTTGCCCTGGAACGAGATCCGGCCGGTGTGGCGGTGGTGCAGGCCGATGACGCTGCGGGCCAGCGTGGTCTTGCCGCAGCCGGATTCGCCGACCAGCGCGAGGCATTCCCGTGCGGCCAGCGCCAGCGACACGTCGTGCAGCACCTGCCGTCGGCCGTGGAAGGCGTTGAGGTCCGACACCCGCAGCAGCACGTCGTTCCGTTCCACCGCACGGGGTTCGGCCGTTCGTGGCGCGGTCCTGGCGGGGGTCGGCTCGGTGGCGCGCAGGCAGCGCACGACGTGGCCGGGGGAGATCTCGACCGGCTCGGGGGTGGTGGTGGCGCACTCCGTGAGCGCGTCGGCGCAGCGCGGGTGGAACGCGCAGCCGGCCGGACGTCGGCCGGGGAGCGGGGTGTCGCCGGGGATCGCGGCCAGTTCCCGGCGTTGCGACACCGAAGGCACCGCCGCGAGCAGCGCCCGGGTATAGGGGTGGACGGCCGTGCCGAAGATCCGTGCGCTCGTGCCGGCCTCCACGATCCGGCCCGCGTACATGACCAGGATGCGGTGCGCCAGATCGGCGACCACCGCCATGTCGTGGGTGACGTACAGGGCGGCGACGCGATGCGTTGCGCACAGGTCCCGCACGGTGGCGAGCACCCGTGCCTGTGTGGTGACGTCGAGTCCGGTCGTCGGCTCGTCCAGCACGATCACCTTGGGCCGCAACACGAACGCCATGGCCAGCATGACCCGCTGCTGCTGTCCGCCGGAGAGCTGGTGCGGGAAACGGGACAGGAAATCGTCGTCCTCGTGCTGATCGTCGCTGCCCAGCCCGACCTCGTGCAGCGTGGTCCGGATCCGTTCGTCGCGGTCGGCTTCGGGCAGTTCCGGCCGGTGGAACTCGAACAGTTCGTCCAGTTGGCGGCGCAGCCGCAGCGCCGGGTTCAGCGCCGCCGACGGGTCCTGCGGCACGTAGGCGACCGTGCTGCCGCGCAGCTTCGCGAGCTGGTCGTGCCGCAGGCCGACGACCTCCTGGCCGTCCACGACCACGCTGCCGCCGACGATGCCCGCGCCCCGCCGCGCGTCACCGAGCAGCGTCACGCCGACGGTGGTCTTGCCGGAGCCGGACTCGCCGACCAGACCGAGCACCTCGCCGGCTTCGATCGTGAAGTCCACGTGGTCCACCACGTCGATGCCGCGCCCGTCCAGGTCGACGCGCAGGCCCCTGACCGTCACGGCGGTCATGGCGTCACCTCCGTGGGCGAAACCCTGGCGACCGTCCGGGCGAAGCCCTCGGCCATCAGGTTCGTGCCGAAGGTGAAGACCGCGACGCACAGCACCGGCACCACGACTCCCCACGGTTGCAGCGCCAGACCCTGGTAGTTCTCCTTGATCATCAGACCCCAGTCCGCCGACGGCGGTTGGAGGCCGACGCCGAGGAAGCTCATCGCGGACACGATGCCGATCGACCAGGTGAGCCGGAGCCCGAAGTCCACCGCCAGTGGCGTCACCACGTTGGGCAGGATCTCCCGCCGCACGATGCGCAACCGTGGCGCGCCAAGGGTTTCCGCCGATTCCACGAACTCCCGCGCCACCACCTCCCGGGACGCCCCGTACGCCACCCGGGCCACCTGGGGCACCCACGCGACGGCGACGATCAACGGCATCAGCGCCGGCCCCGCGCCCGCCGCCGACACCAGCAACAGGATCAGCACCAACGGCGGGAACGCGCGCAGCACATCCATGGCGCGCATCAACAGTTCGTCGAGCACGCCGCCGCTGTACGCGGCCGTCATGCCGATCACCGCGCCGACCGCGACGCCGACCAGCGTGCCGACGAACGAGATCCACACGATGCTCTGCCCGCCCGCCAGCACCCTGGACAGCACGTCCTCGCCCAGGTAGTCGGTGCCCAGCAAGGCGTTCGGCGACGGGGGCGAGTACGGCGCGCCGATGATGTCGCTGTGCGCGTGCGGGGCGAAGAACGGGCCCGTGCCGACGACCAGCAGGACCAGTCCGGTCAACACCAGGCCCACCCGCGTCCGGGGCTCGCGCAGACAGCGCCGCAGCAGGCTTCGTCGCATCGGGTTCATCGGCCGGCCGTCCGCAGCCGGGGCGTGACGTACACCGTCAGCAGGTCGCCGAGCAGGTTGAAGGCGACATAGCAGGCGGCGAACACCAGGCAGATCAACTGGATCACCGGGAAGTCCCGGTTGTTGACCGCGTCCACCAGCGCGCTGCCTAGGCCGGGGTAGTTGAACACCTGCTCGACCACGACGACTCCGCCCGTCAGGTAGGCCAACGCCAGCGCAGTGCCCTGGATCGCCGGCACCAGCGCGTTGGGGAGCACGTGCCGGCGCAGCACGACCCGTTCCGGCACGCCCTTGAGCCGTGCGGTGCGCACGTACTCCGACTCGTACACGTCGATCACCGAGCCCCGCACCAGCCGGGCCAGGTAGGGCAGCACGCCCAGCACCAGCGCGACCACCGGGAGCACCAACTGCGCCGGGTCGGTGAACGGGTTCTGGCCGGGCGCGAGCAGCACGGTGCCGGGCAGCAGCGGGAAGACCGTGGTGGACAGCAGGATCACCAGCAGCAGCGCGATGATGAACTCGGGCAGCGCGGTCAGCCCGAGCGTGATGACGAGGACGGCGCGGTCGAACGGGTGGTCCCGGCGGCGTCCGGCGATCGCGCCGACGAACACCGACAGCGGCACCACGACGGCCGCCGAGAGCAGCACGAGCAGCGCCGAGTTGACCGCCCGGTCGCCGATCAGCCGGCCGACCGACTCCCGGGTGACCAGCGAGTGGCCCGGCTCGCCGGTCAGGATGTCGCCCAGCCACCCGAAGTACCGCGTCACCAGCGGCCGGTCCAGGCCGAGTTCGGCGCGCAGCGCGGCCACCCGGTCCGGCGTCGCGTCGTGGCCGAGCACGGCGCGTGCCGGGTCGCCCGGCAGCACCTGGGTCGCCGCGAAGACGAGCACGGAGACCAGCAGCACGACGGCGACGCCGGCCAACACCCGGCGAAGCAGCCACAGCTGTCGTGTGGCGGATAAGTGTCGACCCAACGTCATCACCCCGTCCCGGCCGGTGCTGGACGTGAGGATGCGCTCAGCTGTTGTGACTGTCAACACCTGGGGCTGAGGTAACCTGCCGCTTCGTGGAGATGTCGATCGAGCCGGCGACCCCGGCGGACGTGGAAGACGTGCTGCGGTTGCGCAGGGCTGCCGAGGACTGGCTGGCCGTGCGGAACATCGACCAGTGGCGGCCGGGCGGGCTGTCGTCCGCCGAGGTCGGAGCGCAGATCGAGGCCGGGGAGTGGCACGTCGCGCGGAACGGCGAGGCGGTCTGCGGCGCGTTCCGGCTGCTCTGGTCGGACGAACCGGTCTGGCGGGCGGAGAACGCCTTCGCCGCCTACGTGCACGGCCTGGTGACCGACCGCCGGTACGCCGGGGCCGGGCTCGGCGGCAGGCTGCTGACCTGGGTCGCCGAGCACGGCCGGCGGGCCGGCACCACCCTGCTGCGGCTGGACTGCGTCGAGCACAACCACCGCCTGCGCCGGTACTACGCGGAGCTCGGCTTCCGGGAGGTCGGGCGGCGGGTGTTCGCCGGCGGGTGGGTCAACGTGCTGCTGGAGAAGTCGATCGGCTGTTGACATAGACAACAGCCGGCTTCGATACTCGGAACCGCTTCCGAGTGGACAGTCCGTTCTCCGCGAATGACGAGCCGCGAATGGAGAGCCCCGTGCAGAAGGTCTACTGCCTGTACAAGTTGCAGCCCGGAGTCTCGGCCGACGAGTACGTCGAGTGGTCGAAGACCGTGGACCAGGCGATCACCAGCCGGCAGGACTGCGTGCACCGGTTCCGGGTCTTCAAGCTGGAGGGCGCACGCGGTGGCGATTCGCCGTGGGACGTGGTCGAGGACATCGAGGTCGAGTCGTGGGACGCCTGGCAGGCGTGCCTGACCGAGCCGGCGATGGCCGACGTGGTCGACGGCTTCCGGCGGATGGCCGACCGGGACTCCGCCGTGACGGTGTTCGGCGACGAGATCCGTTAGCGGTCCCGACGTGCACACGCCAACCCGGTTCTCGGTCGGCGCGCCGCCCGAGCCGGACCTGCTGGTGCCGTTCGCCCGCCGCGCCGAAGAGCTGGGCTTCGGCGGCCTGTGGACCCAGGACACGGTGAGCGGCAACACCTTCTCGCTGGACGGGCTGCACGTGCTGTCCCACCTGGCCGCCGTCACCGAACGCGCGCGGCTGGGCATCGGGGTGCTGTACTCCGGGCGGCGCAACCCGGCCGTGCTGGCCCGCGAGCTGGCCACCGTCGACCAGCTCTCGCACGGCCGGCTCACCGTCGGGATCGGCGTCGGCAACGCCTATCACCGGGAAACCCTTGCCGCGCTGGGCATCGACACCTCCCGCCCGGTGCGTCGGCTGGTCGAGGGCATCGAGGTCATGCGGGCGCTGTGGAGCCGGGTGGACTACCGGGGCGAGCTGTACTCGTTCTCCGGTGTCCGGTCGCAGCCCGAGCCGGTGCAGCGGCCTGGTCCGCCGATCTGGATCGGTGCACGGGCCGCGCCGGCGTTGCGGCGGGCGGTGCGGATCGCGGACGGCTGGACCGGTGCCGCGCCGGTCTCCACGGCGGACTTCCTGCGCCAGCTGGACGTCGTGCGCCGGGAACTCGCCGACGCGGGACGTGATCCGACCGGTTTCACGGTGTCCAAGTGCGTGTACCTCGCGGTGGAGGACAGCGAGCGGCGGGCCCGTGAGCGGCTGGTTCCGGCGTTCGCCCGGTCGTTCGGGGCGAACCCGGTGTACAACGGGACGGGGATGGCCGACCGGGTTGCCGTGTTCGGGCCGCCGGACAGGTGCGCGGAACAGTTGCGCGAGCTGGTCGACGCGGGAGTGGACGAGCTGATCCTGTACCCGGTGTACGACCGGTTGGCGCAGCTTGAGGCGTTCGCGGAAGTCGTGGACCGGTGTCCATGACGGCCGCGCTGCTCGGCTACGTCGACCCGCTGAGCGTGGCGGCGGGTGACGAGGTCCGGCTGATGGTGAGCGCCACGGCGGACTACGAGGTCGCGTTGCTGCGGCTGGGGCACGGCTCGGACGACGTTCGCGGGCCCGGCGTCCGTGAGGAAGTCGTGGAGCTGTTGGGATCGCACGCCGCACGCGTCCAGCGGTTGCCGTCCGGTTCCTATCTCCATGCGCCCGCACATCCCGGGCTCGACGTCGACGCCTTCACGGTCAGCGCCTGGATCATGCCTACCCTGGCCGGCCGTCTCCAGGCGGTCATCGCGCGCCGGGACCGGAGCGGGCGGCGTGGGTGGGCGCTCGGCCTGACCGGCGATGACCGGCTCGCGGTCTGGGCGGGTGCCCAGGACATGCCCGTGGCCGTGACGGATCGCCCCGTGCCCGTCGGGCGGTGGACGTTCGTGACGGCCTCCTTCGACCGTGCCGGCGTGTCGTTGACGCAGATCCCGGTGCCGGAATGGCCGGTCGGGTCGTGGCGCGCGTCGGCGCGGCACGCCGGGCCGGTGGACGTCGGGGCGGTCGGCATCGAGCCGCAGGTCGCGGCCTGGTGGTCGGACGGGGTCGCGGTCGCGCACTTCAACGGCCGGATCGACCGTCCGACGATCTTCGCCGGGGCGGGGGAGCCGGCCGGACTGCCGGTGTTGGCGCGCTGGCGTCCCGGCCTTGATCCGCACGGCATCACGGTGCCCGACGACGGCCCGTTCGCGCTGCACGCCGAGGCCGTCAACACGCCGGCCCGAGGTGTGCCGGGCGCGAACTGGACCGGCCGCGAGATCGACTTCCGGCTCGCACCCGACGAGTACGACGCCCTGCACTTCCACGACGACGACCTCACCGACGCCGGCTGGGCACCGGAGATCACGCTGCGCCTCCCGGACGACCTTCGCAGCGGCGTCTACGCGTTCCGCCTGAGCGCCGGGCCGGACGAGGTGCGGATCCCGTTCTTCGTGCGTCCGCGCCAGGGCACGACCGCCCGGGTCGCGGTCCTGATCCCGACGTTCACCTACCTGGCATACGCCAACTCGCATTCCGGTATCGAGAAGGCCGGTCCGGACGGACCGGACTACCCGACGACCCCGCAACACCGCTGGGCGGCCCGGCACAAGGTGTGCAGCCTCTACGACCACCACCGCGACGGCAGCGGCTGCTACTACGCCTCGCGCCGGCGACCGCTGACCACGATCACACCGGGCTATACCGGGCCGTTCGGGCTGTGGAACCTCAGCGCCGACCTGTGCCTGATCGACTGGCTCGATCACGAGGGCGTCGACTACGACGTGGTGTGCGACGACGACCTCCACACGTCCGGCGTCGCCGCGCTGGCCGGCTACGACGTGGTGCTCACCGGGGCGCACCCGGAGTACTACACCGCCGCGATGCTCGACGCGCACGAGAGCTACCTCGCCGGCGGCGGCCGGGTGATGTACCTGGGCGGCAACGGCTACTACTGGGTGACCGGGGTGTCGCCGGCCGCGCCGCACGTCATCGAGATCCGGCGCGGGCACACCGGGACCAGGGGCTGGGAGGTCCCGCCGGGGGAGACCCACCTGAGCACCACGGGGGAGGCCGGCGGGCTGTGGCGGCACCGTGGCCGCGCGCCGCAGCGGCACGTCGGTGTCGGCTTCGCGGCGCAGGGCGGGCGTGGCCGTGGACGGCCTTATCGGCCGGTGGTCCGTGACGGGCGCGGTGCGTTCGTACTGTCCGGAGTGGACGGACCCGTCGAGGCGGAGGGGCTGGTGAGCGGGGCCGCCGCGGGCATGGAGATCGACCGCGTCGACCACTCGCTGGGCTCGCCGCCGCACACGGTGGTGCCGGCCACCGCCGAGGGATTCAGCGACCACTACCAACACGCGATCGAGGAGGTGCTGAGCTCGAACTCGCGGCAGGGCGGCAGCGTCGAACCACGGGTGCGTGCCGACCTCGCGTTCTTCGAGTACCCGCGCGGTGGCGCGGTGTTCGCCACCGGCTCGATCGCCTGGTGCACCGCGCTCGGCGTCGACGGGTACGCCAACCCGGTGGCCAGGGTGACCGGGAACGTGTTGCGCCGCTTCCTCGACCCGACACCGCTGGAGGAACCGTGACGACCGGACCGACCCCGGGGATCGACCCGCGCCGCCTCACCGACCTGCTGACCCGGGAACGCGCGACGTGGCTTGCCGGCCGGCCGAAGGCCCGGGCGCTGTCCGAACGGGCGCGGCTCTCCCAGGTCCACGGCACGCCGCAGCACTGGATCAGGCAGTTCCCGCCGCCGGTGCCGCTCGTGGTGGATCGGGCGGTCGGCGCGCGGCTGTACGACACGGACGGCCACGAGTACATCGACCTGGGTCTGGCCGGCACGTCCGCGCTGTGGGGGCACAACCACCCCGCCGTGGTCGCCGCGCTGCGGGATCAGCTCGACCGGGGGATCACCACCATGTGGCCGCACGAGGACCACGTGTGGGTGACCGAGGAGTTGCGGCGGCGGTTCGGCCTGCCGTTCTGGCAGTTCACCGTGTCGGCGTCGGACGCGAACCGGTTCGCGCTGCTACTGGCCAAGGTCACCACCGGGCGGCAGCGGATCCTGGTGTTCCACCACGCCTACCATGGCTCGGTCGAGCAGACCTGCGCCGTCCTGACCGACTCCGGCGTCGCCACCCCGCCCGGCGTGGAGCCCAATGGCGTGGACGTCCGCGAGACCACGAAAGTCGTGGAGTTCAACGACATCGGCGCGCTCGAACAGGCGCTGGAGCCGCGTGACGTGGCCGCCGTGCTGGCCGAACCGGTGCTGACCAACGGCGGCGCGGTGATCCACCCGGAACCCGGTTTCCACGCCGCCCTGCGCGACCTCACCCGGCGCACCGGCACGCTGCTCGTCATCGACGAGACCCAGACCATCCCGGCCGGACCCGCCGGCTGCACGGGCGAACTGGGCCTGGAGCCCGACCTGATCACGATGGGCAAGTGCCTGGCGGGCGGCATCCCGGCCGGCGTGTACGGCATGTCCGACGCCGTCGCGGCGGCTGCGGCGCGCTACACGGAATCCGGCGACGGTGGCCTGGGCAGCACCCTGGCAGGCAGCGCGTTCACCGTCCGGGCCATGCGCGCGGTGCTCGGCGAGGTCATGACGGTGCAGACCTACGGCCACATGAACCGGCTCGCGTCCCGCTACCAGAGCGATGTCGCCTCGGTGATCGCACAGCACGGCCTGCCGTGGCACGTCGGGCGGCTCGGCGGTCGGGTCTCGTACGCCTTCACGCCCACGCCGCCGCGCAACGCCGGCGAGCTGTACCCGCGTGTCGGCTCGGCCGTCCGCGAGGCGTTGTGGCTGTACCTGGCCAACCGGGGGGTCGTGCTCAACGGTATGAGCGGCGCGGCGCTGTTCTCGCCGATGACCGGTGAGTCCGATGTGGACCTGCACGCCGAGCTGTTCGGCAGGGTGATCGCCGAACTGGTGGCGCGATGACGTTCGGCGATCGGGAGTTGGCGGCGGTCCGGGCCGATATCGCCCGTTCCCGGGTGCCGGGCGCGTACTCGCCGGGCCGCTGGTCGGTCGCTCCGGGCAACCGGGATCCCGGGGTGTCCGGCGTGCTGCCCGGAGAGGTGCGGCTGCGTGACACGACGATGCGCACGATCGGGCCGTTACCGGTGAGGCGTGCGGCCAAACTCGCCTTCCTGCGGAGGCTGGCGGCCTGTGGCGTGCCGGAGATCGTCGTCCCGCATACGGCCTCCTCCGCCGAGGACGTGGCCACTGTCAAGGCGGAGAATCCCGGCTGCACGGTGTTGTGCCCATTTGTGTCCACTGTGGAGGCCGTAGGATTGGCGCGGCGCGACGGTTACGACGGCGTGCAGGTTCCGGTGCCCGGCTTCGGCCCGGCGTCCTCGATCTACGATCCGAGCACCAGGGGCGAGAGCCGCGCGGACATCGTCGCCCGAGCCGCCGCCGTCGTGGCACACGCCCGGTCCGGTGGCCTGCGGGTCGTCGCCGCGCTGATGATGGCGTCCTACCTGACCCGCGATGTGCTCGCCGAGGCGGTCGCGGCCTTGCGCGAGGCGGACGAGATCACCCTGTTCGACGGCCCCGGCGCACTCGGGCCGGAGGCGTTCGCCGACCTGGTCCGCGCGACCTGGGCACCGGTCGGTGTCCACCCGCACAACGCCTTCGGCTTGGCGGTGGCGTGCGCCGTGAGCTCCGTCCGAGCCGGTGCCGAGGTGGTCGAGGTGTCGGTGAACGGCTACTGCGGCGGCCCCGGGAACGCGGACCTCGCCGCCACCGCAGCCGCGTTTGAGGCCCTGTACGGCGTGCGCACGGGCATCCACCTCGCACACCTGACGGCCCTGTCCCGAGCCGGGGCGCTGCTCACCGGCCAGCCGACCGCCCGGAACCTGCCCATCGTCGGCCCCGACGCGTTCCACTGGGGCGACGGCGACTGGGTGCACCGGGAACACGAAGTCGACCCGCTGCTGCACAACTGTGTCGAGCCGACCCTGTTCGGCAACGAACGCCGCTGACTCAGGACTCAGGACTCAGGACTCGGGGTGCGGCAGCCCGGCCACCACGTCGGCGTACTCGCCCGCGATCCGGCGCACGATCTCGGCGGCGGGCAGCACCCGGTCGACCAGGCCGGCGGACTGACCGGCCTCCACCTTGCCGTGCGCCACGTCCCCGTCGTGCGCGGCCATGCGCAGCGTGGCCTTGGCGAACTCGGCGCGCCGGGTCTCCAGGTCGGCACCCGAGCCCTCCAGCACCGCCATCCGCTCGGAGAACTCGTTGACGAGGGTGCGCACGGGCCCCAGACCGTGCCCGACCAGCCGCGTGTCGGCCACACCCGCCCGCAGCACCGCGTCCCGGTAGGCCGGGTGCACGTTGGCCTCCTCGCTGAGCAGGAACCTGGTGCCGAACTGCGCCGCGCCCGCGCCCAGAGCGAGGGCCGCCGCCAGCCCGTGACCGTCGGCGAACCCGCCGGACGCCACCAAAGGGAGGTCCACGGCCGCCGCCACCGCCCGCAGCAGCACCAGGGTGGACACCTGGCTCGCCGGTGGATGCCCACCGGCCTCACCGCCGACCACCACCAGACCGTCCACACCGGACTCCGCAGCCTTTAGCGCGTGTTCCACGCCGGCCACCACGTGGAGGCACACCGTGCCCACGTCGTGGAAGCGCGCGAGGTACCGGCGCGGCCCGCCCTGCGAGGCGATCAGGATCGGGGGCCGCCGGGCCACCAGCAGGTCGATCACCTCGTCCACGCCCGGCCGGTAGAGCGGCAGGTTCACCGCGAACGGCCGGTCCGTGCCGTGCCGCAACTCGTCCAGCACCGCACCGAGGTCCGGCAGGCGCATCGGCCCCGCCGCCACCACCCCGAGCCCGCCGGCCCGGGACACCGCCAGCGGCAGCGCGGCGGCCGACGACGCCCAGGACATACCGGCCTGCACGATCGGCAGGTCCACCCCCAGCAGCCGGGTGACAGTCGTGACGACCCTCATCGGCCGTCCTCGGATTCCAGCAACCGCACCGCGTGCTCCACCAGGTGCCGCTTCTGCACCTTGGAACTGGCCGTCATGCCGAACCGCTCGAACCCGTCGACCAGGCACATCCGGCGCGGCACCTTGAACCCGGCCAACAGTGGCCGCACCCACTCCAGCAGCTCCTCCGGCGTGGCCGCGCAGTCCTCGTTGAGCACCACGAACGCGAAGGGGACCTCCAGCAGCCGGGCGTCCGGCACGCCGACCACCACCGCCTGTCGGATCTTGGGGTGCCGGTGCAGCACGTTCTCCACCTCGGTGGGTGCCACGTTCTCCCCGCCCACCCGGATGATCTCCTTGAGCCGCCCCAGGAACTCCAGCCGCCCGTCTTCGCCCAGCCGCCCGAGGTCTCCGGTGCGCAACCAGCCGTCGGCGGACAGCACCGCCGCCGTGTCCTCCGGAAGGTCGTAGTACCCGAGCATCACGTTCCAGCCGCGCACCATGATCTCGCCAGACGTCCCAGAAGGACAGTCCATATCGGACAGTGGATCGCGCACGCGCGCCGAAACGCCCGGCTCCGGCAGCATCCGTGCCGCCGCCCGCACGGACTCCGGCTCCCACCAGGCCGACTGCGCCACGTTCGGCGACGCCTCGGAGAGCCCGTATCCGACAACGCATTCCCGCGCGCCCAGCTCGTCGATCACCCGCCGGACGATGGTCGGTGACGCCGCCAGCCACGCACCGCGCAGCACCAGCCGGCGCTTCGGCCGGTCCGGGTGGTTGAGCAGCATCAGTGCGATGGTGTCGTTGCCGGAGAAGTGCGTGCACCGCTCCTCCTCGAACAGCCGCAACGCCTCGCCCGCCTCGAACCGCTCCATCGCCACCAGCGTCACGACGTGTTGCAGGCAGGCCAGGATGGACAGCGTGGTCCCCGCGACGTGGAAGAACGGCCGCGCGCTGTGGAACCGGTCGCCGACCCGCAAACCCATGCGCCCACCGGAGAAGAACGCGTCCGCGCACATGCTCCGGTGCGTCAGCAGCACGCCCTTGGGGTAGGAGGTGGTGCCGGACGTGTACTGGATCAGCAACACGTCCTCCGGCTCACAGCACGCCGGCACCTCCGCGCCGCCGGCGGCCAGGAAGTCCGCCCACGAACCCGCACCGGCCGGCACGTCCGCGCCGACCACCACGACCCGGTGCAGGTCGGGCAGCGTCGGATCGGGCAGCACGTCGTCCACCGCCGGGCACGCCTGCCGCAGCAGGTCGGCGAGGTCGACGTTCAGCAGCCGGTCCGCCAGGAACAGCAGCCGCACCCGCGCCTGCCGCAGCACGTAGCCGAACTCCTCGGACCGCAGCCGCGTGTTCACCGGCACGGCCACCGCGCCGAGCGAGCCGATCGCCAGGAACAGCGCCACCCACCGGGGCCCGTTGCCCAGACAGATCCCGACGTGGTCGCCGCGCCCGACCCCGGCCGCCGCCAGCGCGGACCGGATCCGGGGCACCTCCGTCGCCAGTTCCGCGTAGGTGATGCGGCCTTGCGGCGTCACCACCGCCTCCAGGTCGGGCGCGATGGTCGCGGCCCGCCGCAGCGCCGCGTCGGTGGTCAGCGGGCAGATGCCGGTCGGATCGACGTCCATCAGTCCTCCGCTGCCTCGGCCGACCCGTTGAACTGTGCCACGCCGGCCCGCCACCCGCCGTCGGCGAGGACGCGCTCGATCGCGGCCATCTCGATCCGGATGCCCCGGTCCAGGTCCGTCTCCGCACCGAGATCCACCGCCTGCTTGGTCAGCGCGATGGCCAGCGCCGGCGCGCCGGCGATCGACGCGGCCAACTCCGCGCCGGTGGCGTCGAGCTCGTGCGGTTCGACCAGCCGCGCCACCAGGCCGACCCGATGGGCCTCCTCGGCGGACATCACCCGGTTGGTGAACAGCAGTTCCTTCGCCCGTCCCCGGCCGATCACCCGCTGCAACCGTTGCGTGGCACCGATCGTGCCCCAGTGCGGCTCCGGGAAGCGGAACGTGGCCGCCGTGGAGGCGACCACGAAATCGCAGCTCATCGCGATCTCGCCGCCGGAACCGACCACCGGGCCCTGCACCAGCGCCACCACCGGTTTGCTGCACCGCTCGATAGCCTCGTAGGCGGCGAAGGACGCCTGCCGCCGACGCCGCACCCAGGACTCGTCCCGGCCCACCCGCTCCTTCAGGTCCGCGCCGGCGCAGAACACCGGACCGGTGGCCCGGAGCAGCACTACCCGGACGTCGTCGGCGGAGTCCAGCCGCTCGAACGCCGACCGCAGCGCCAGGCACATCGCCAGGTTCAGCCCGTTGCGGGCAGTCGGCCGGTCGAGCACCACGGTCGCTATCCCGTCCCCGGTCTCGACCCGTACCTCGGTGCCGTTGCGTGTCATCCGATGGCCCCTTCTCCGCGCAGCGCCTCGATTTCGGCGTCGCCCAACCCCAACCGCTCCCGCAGCACCGCGTCCGTGTCCGCCCCGAGCCCCGGCGGCACGCCCACCGCCGCCGCGGCGAACTCACCGTCCACATCGGACATCCGGAGCGGGGTCCGCAGCGCCGGGAACATCCCGGAGACCGGGTGCCGGAAGTGGTCGACCATGCCGCGCGCCACGGTGTTCTCGTCGGTCAGGATCTCCCGCACGCTGTTCACCTCGCCGACCGGCACGCCCGCCGCCCGCAGCGCCGCCGCCGACTCGGCCCGGGGTCGCGCGGCGAACGCAGTGGCGAGCGCGGCCATCACCCGGGCCCGCTGCGCCAGCCGTCCGTCGTTGCGCAGCAGGTCCGGGTCGTCGGCCAGTTCGCCGAGTCCGAGCGCGGCGCACAGCGGCAGCCAGTGCTGGTCGCTGCAACTGACGTGCAGCCACCCGCCGTCGGCGCACTCGAACGCCGCCGAGGGCACCCGGCCGGGGTGCTCGGTGCCGGTCCGTTCCGGGTCCTCGTCCAGCGCGAACAGCCGGGCGGCGGCCAGCGCCAGCAGGCTCACCTGGACGTCCATCATGGCCAGGTCCACGTGGCTGCCCCGGCCGGTGCTGCCCCGGCCGACCAGCCCGGTCAGCGCGGAGATCGCGATCCACAGCCCGGACGTCAGGTCCGCCACCGGTATGCCCGCCTTGGCCGGCGGCGAGTCCGGGTGCCCGGTGAGCGACATCAGCCCGGACAGCGCCTGGAACACGGTGTCGTAGCCCCGGCGGTCCGAGTACGGCCCCTGCTGCCCGAAACCGGTGCAGGACACGTACACCAGGCCGGGGTTCACCGCCGACAGCGTGCGGTAGCCGAGGCCGAGCCGGTCCATCGCGCCCGGCAGGAAGTTCTCCACCAGCACGTCGGCCGACGCGGCGAGGTCGCGGGCCAGTCGTCGGCCGCGCTCGGACTTCAGGTCCAGCACGACCGAGCGCTTGCCCCGGTTGAACGCGAAGTAGTACGCGCTCTCCCCGCTCGGCAGCACCGGTTGCATCGCGCGGGACTCGTCCCCGGCGCCCGGTCGCTCCACCTTGATCACCTCCGCGCCGAGCTCGGCGAGGACCTGGGTGGCCATGGGGCCGGCGAGCACCCGGGAGAAGTCGAGGACCGTGACCCCGGCCAGTGGCCGCACCGCGCTCAACCCCGGAAGCCGCGCATGATGGCGTTGACATCGCGTCCCGCCCGCATGGCCTGGTCGACGGGCAGGTCCGCCACCCGGTAGAACAGCTCCTTCGTGGCCGCCATCGCGGGCGGGCTCGCCTCGGCCCAGCGGCGCGCGATCTCCAGGCCGACGTCGAACACCTCGTCCGGCGCGGCCACCCGGTTGGCGAGACCGATCCCGACCAGCTCGTCCGCGCTGAGCAGCCGGCCGTGGCTGATCAGCTCGAACGCCAGCTTGCGGCCGATCTGGCGCTGCAACCCGGTCATCACGATGGCCGGCACCATCGAGTGCCGCAGCTCCGGGTAGCCGAAGACCACGTCGGTGGCCACCACCATCATGTCGCAGCCGATGGCCAGGCCCGCGCCGCCGCCGAGCGCGGCACCGTGCACCACCGACACGATCGGCTTGCGCAGTTGTTGCGGCAGCAGTTGGGTGCGTGCGGTGAGTTCGGCGCGGCGGAGTACGGCGGCCTGGTTGTCGGGAGTGAACTCGGCGAACTCGGTGATGTCCGCGCCGGCGCAGAAACCCTTGCCCTCGCCGGTGAGCACCACCGCGCGGACCGAGTCGTCGGCGTCCGCCGCCAGCAGCGCGTCGAGCAGAGCCGTCGTGAGTTCGGTGTCGAGCGCGTTGCGCTTGTGCGGCCGGTTCAGCCGCAGCACCCGGACCGCGCCGTGGTCCTCGGTGAGCAATACTCCTTGGCGCACAACGGTCTCCTCGGACGTCACGGTTTCGTCGGGTGTCGCGGACGGCATCAGCGCACCGCCCCGGTGCGTCCCGGCAACCCGAACCCGGCCCGCGCCACCGTGCTGAGCAGCGGGCGGCCCAGGGCCTCCTCGCAGCGGGCGGACGCGGCCAGCACCAGGTCCAGGTCCAGCCCGGTGGACACGCCCATCGCCTCGAACAGGTTCACCAGGTCCTCGGTGCAGGTGTTCCCGGTGAGCCCGCCGCCGTAGGTGATGCCGGCCGGGTGCCCGCCGACCCCGCCGAACGCGCTGTCGAAGTACCGGCAGCCGGCGTCCAGCGCGGCGACGCAGTTGGCCAGCGCGGTGCCCCGGGTGTTGTGGAAGTGCGCCACGGCGGGCACCTCCGGGTACTCGGCGGCCAGCCGGGCGAACAGCCTGCCGACGGTGGGCGGGGTGCCCAGCCCGGTGGTGTCGCCTACGGTCACCAGCTTGACGCCGAGATCGGCGAACCGGCCGAAGTCCTCGGCCACCCGACCGGGGTCGACCAGGCCCTCGAACGGGCAGCCCAGCGCCACCGACAGCACGCCGACCAGCGCGAACCGGCCGTCGGCCAGCCGCACCATCTCGGTCACGCGGTCCCACTGGCGGGCCCGGGTGGTGCGCAGGTTGCGCTCGGTGTGCGACTCGGTCGCCGAGACCAGCAGGCTCAGCTCGTCCGCGCCGCGCCCGGCGGCCAGGTCGGCCAGCGCCCGGTGCACCGCACGCGGGTTGGGGCAGGTCGCCTTGTACGCCACCCCGGCGACCCGAGGGACGCCGGCCAGCACCTCGCTCGCGTCCCGGAACGCGGGTACCCGGTCCGGGTGGCTGTAGCTGGTGGCCTCGATCCGGCGGAAGCCCGCCGCGACGAAAGCCTCCACAGTGGACACCTTCGTCGCGGTGGGGACGAAGTCCGGTTCGTGTTGCAGCCCGTCACGGGCGAAACACTCACAGAGCGTCACGCGGTCGGCCACCGGTCGCACCTCCTGACGACAACGATGGCGCAGAGCGTGACAGAGGGGTGTTGATAATGTCAACACCCAGCCGGACTACCGCTCTTCGGCCCGCTCCAGCGCCCGGGCCAGCGTGGCGAGCTTGGTCAGCGCCGAGTCGAGCGCGTCCCGCTCCTGCTCGGTGAGGCAGACCAGGAACGCCCGGTCGCGCTCGTTGGCCGCACCGATCAGGCTCCGGTACAGCGCCGCGCCCTTGCGGGTCAGGGTGAGCTGGGTGGTCCGGCCCGCGCCGAACTCGCGCAGCACCAGCCCGCGCTCGCTGAGCTTGGCCACCACCCGGCTCATCTGCGCCTTGTCCAGCGCGGCGAGGCGGGCGAGCTTGTTCAGGGTGAGCGGTGCGTCCGCGCCCAGCAGGGCGATGGTCCGCCACTCGCCGAGGCTCACGTCGAACTCGCGGCGGTAGCGCAGGGCCGCGCTGCGCGACATGGCGTTGGCCACGCGGCTGAGCCGGTACGACAGCAGGCCGTGGATCGGCAGCTGCCCCGGCGTCGAGGTCTCGGCCCGGTCCGGGGACGCCGGCTCCGGCGAGGCGCTTCGAGAGCTGTTCATGCCGTGCACTGTAGGCGTCCGACGCCGTTCCGTGCGTAAAAACCGCCCAGGAGCAGGGTTTTCCGGTTCAACTGTTGACAACAACAACAGAGCGATCGACACTATGCCGCCAAGACCGCACGTCATGCCATCTACGAAGGGCTGGGTCATGCCGACGGACTCCTGGGCAACGTTGTTGGTCGACGGGCAGTGGCGTCCGGGGACCGCCGACTTCGAGGTCGTGGACCCGGCGACACTGGAGCCGGGCGGCCGCGCCGCCGTCGGGACCGCGCTGGACGCGTTGGCAGCGCTGGACGCGGCCTGCGGGGTGGCGGACCGGTGGCGGTCCGTGACGGCCGAGGAGCGCGGCGGCTACCTGCGCCGGGCCGCCGCCGCGATCCGGACCGAGGTCGACTCCCTGGCCGGCCTGCTGACCAGCGAGAACGGCAAGCCGCTCGGCGAGGCGCGGGCCGAGCTGCTGGGCAGCGCCCGGATGCTGGAGTGGAGCGCCGAGGAGGCGCGCCGCGCCGGCGGCCGGGTGCTGCCCGCATCGCCGAACGGGCCGGGGCTGGTGCTGAAGGCACCGGTCGGCCCCGCGCTGGCGATCACCCCGTGGAACTTCCCGGCCAGCATGTTGATCCGCAAGATCGGCCTCGCACTGGCGGCCGGCGCGCCGCTGATCGTCAAACCGGCCGAGCAGACACCGCTCATCGCCACCGAACTGGTGCGGATCCTGCACGGGACGGGCCTGCCCGCCGGCGTGCTCCAGTCGATCACGACGTCACGTCCCGCCGAGGTGGCCGGCGCGCTGCTGGCCGACCCGAGGCTGCGCAAGGTGAGCTTCACCGGCTCCACGGAGGTGGGGCTCGGGCTGCTCCGCAACACCGGCAGCCACCTCCGGCGCACGTCGCTGGAGTTGGGCGGGCACTCGCCGGCCGTCGTGTTCGCCGACGCCGACCTGCCGGCCGCCGCGGCCGGGGTGGTGGCGGCCAAGTTCTTCAACGCCGGCCAGAGCTGCATCGCGGTGAACCGGCTCTACGTGCACAGTTCCGTGCACGACGAACTGCTCGGCCTGATCGAGGAGAAGGTCCGCGCGCTGCGGGTCGGGCACGGTTCGGTGGAGGGCACGAACATCGGCCCGCTGATCGACCAGGCCGGGCTGGACAAGGTGGAACGCCAGGTCGCCGACGCGGTCGCCGGCGGGGCACAGGTGCGCGCCGGCGGTCGGCGGTGGTCCGGGCCGGACGGGTTCAAGGGCGCGTTCTACGATCCCACCGTGCTCACCGGGGTCGGCGACGACATGCTCGTCACCCGGGAGGAGACGTTCGGCCCGGTGCTGCCGGTCTACTCCTTCGGCTCCGACGACGAGGTCCTGACCAGGGCGAACGACACCCAGTACGGCCTGGCGGCCTACCTGTTCGGCCGGGACCTGAGCCGGCTGTGGACCGCCGCCGACCGGCTGGACTTCGGGGTGATCGGGATCAACGACCCGGCCCCGGTGCGGCCGGAGCTGCCCTTCGGCGGTATGCGGAACAGCGGGCAGGAACGCGAGGGCGGTGCCGAGGGCATCGAGGCGTTCCTGGAGACCAAGGCGATCGCGATCAAGCTGTGAGGACGGACATGACCACAGAACACAAGCCGGACGTGGCCGACCGGCTCGCCGAGCTGGACATGAGCGCGATCATCCACCCGCACACCACGATCGGCGCGCCGGACGAGCCGGTGATCTTCGACCGGGGCGCGGGCGCGGTGCTGTGGGACGTGCGCGGCAATTCCTACCTGGACGGCACCTGCGGCCTGTGGCAGTGCCCGGTCGGCCACGGTCGCCCGGAACTGGCCGAGGCAGCCGCCGCGCAGATCCGGCGGCTGGAGTTCTACTCGTCGTTCGGCGACTACTCCAACGAGCCGGCCATCCGGCTGGCGGACCGGCTGCTGGGGCTCGCCCCGTCCGGTCTGGAGAAGGTGTTCTTCACCAACGGCGGCTCCGAGGGCAACGAGACCGCGATCAAACTGGCGCGGCTGGCCCACTACCACGCCGGCAAGCCGGAGCGGACCGTGATCCTGTCCCGCACCGCCGGGTACCACGGCATGGGCGGCGGTTCGCTGGCCGCGACCGGCATCGACCGGCTGCGGGAGGGCTTCGGGCCGCTGCTGCCGGACGTGGAGTTCCTGGACAAGCCGCACGGGCTGCACCACGACACCGACGCGCTGGTCGCCGACCTGGAGCGGCGGATCGCCGAGCTGGGCGCGGACCGGATCGCGGCATTCATCGGGGAACCGGTGCTGGGCGTCGGCGGCATGGTCCCGCCGCCGCCGGACTACTGGCCGCGTGTGCAGGAGGTGTTGCGCCGCAACGACATCCTGCTCATCCTGGACGAGATCGTGACCGCGTTCGGGCGGGTCGGGCACTGGTTCGCGGCCGAGCACTACGGCATCGAGCCGGACATGATCGTCACCGCCAAGGGGCTGACCAGCGGCTACATCCCGATGGGCGCGGTGCTGGTCGGCCGCCGGGTGCTCGACCTGGTCGACGGGGCGTGGTTCGCGCACGGCTTCACCTACAACGGACACCCGGTCGGCGCGGCGGTCGCGCTGGCGAACCTGGACATCCTGGAACGGGAAGGGCTGCCGACGCGGGCCAAGGCGGTCGGCGCCCGGATCATGGCCGGGCTGGCACCGCTGGCCGAACTGGACCACGTGCGCGAGGTGCGCGGGGTCGGACTGATGCTCGGGATCGAGCTGGACCGGGACGCCGCCGGCGTGCAGTCCGGTGCTCGGGCGGACGGGCTGATCGTCCGCGCCGCGGGCAACAACATCATCATCTCGCCGCCGTTGGTCATCACCGACGAGCAGGCGGACACGCTCGTGCGCCTCGTGTACAAGCACGTCGTCGCAGCCGGCAACTAGCGCCCGTCGCGGGCACCACTGTCACCGCCGACCTCGGAGGTCGCCGTGCGTCGAAATTTCACCACCGGATGTCTGGCCTCGGTCCTCGTGCTTGCGGCGGCCTGCGGCGGCAGCGGGTCGAGCACCCCCACGCTCACCTTCGTGTCCACCGGGAGTTCGTTCCAGGACAACCAGAAGATCGCGTGGCAGGAACCGTTCACCAAGGAGACCGGCACCCCGTTCCGCAACGACGGGCCGGTCGACGAAGCCAAGCTGCGGACCATGGTGGAGGCCGGGAAGGTCACCTGGGACGTGGCCGACACCAGCGCCGCCGCGGCCGAGCAGTACTGCGGGAAGTACGTGGAGAAGCTGGACTTCTCCGTGGTCGACCGCACCGCGTACCCGCCGGAGACGGTGAGCGACTGCGGGGTGCCCGCCTACTTCTACAGCATCATCTTCATGTACGACACCAGGAAGTTCGGTGCGAACCCGCCGACGAAGATCGCCGACTTCTTCGACCCGGTGCGCTTCCCCGGCAACCGGATCGTGCCGCCGGACGTCGCGGTCGGCCTGCTGGAGGACGCGTTGCTCGCCGACGGCGTGCCGGCGGAGCAGCTGTACCCGCTCGACGTCGACCGCGCGCTGCGCAAGGTGGACGTGATCAAGAGCGTGACGACGTTCGCCAAGACCTACGGGCAGATCCAGCAGTCCATGGTGGACGGTCAGGTGGACCTGGCGCTGGTGTCGACGGCGCGGGCGCACCAGTCGCTCAAGGCGGGTGCGCCGTTCGAACCGGTGTGGGACAAGACGATCGTGAACTGGAACGACCTGGTGGTGCCCAAGGGCTCGGCCAACCGGGACCTGGCCATGAAGTTCATCGCGTTCACCGGCAAACCGGAGCAGTCCGGGAAGTTCTCCGAGCTGGCCTCGGTGCAGCCGGTGAACGAGAAGGTCAAACCGGCCTTCGACGACGTCCAGCGCCGCATCGACGCGTTCTCCCCGGAGCACAAGCACAGCGTGGTGCTGGGCAACGCCAAGTGGTGGTCCCAGAACTTCGACGCGGTGACCAAGAAGTTCACCACGTGGCTGGCCGGGTGATGCCGATGACTCAGACCGGCACGGTCGACGCGCCGCCTGGGCCTGTGCGCAGGCGGCGGGGCGTGGTCGGGTGGATCCTGCTGCCCGCGGTCGCGGTGCTGCTCGTGTTCTTCTTCTACCCGTTGGCCACCATCGTCTGGAGCAGCTTCACCGAACCGACCGTGGGCCTGGCCAACTACGCCGCGCTGTTCACCGACGGCGTCTCGATGACCGTGCTGCTGCGGACGTTGCGGACCGCGCTGATCGTGGCCCTGGTGGCGCTGGTGGTCGCCTACCCGTACGCGTACGCGATGACCAGGGTGTCCCGCCGTACCCGCGCGCTGCTCACGGTGCTGGTGCTGCTGCCGTTCTGGACGTCGGTGATGGCCCGCAACTTCGCCTGGTACCTGCTGGAGCAGCGCGACGGGTTGATCGACCGGTTCTTCTCGATGCTGGGGATCGACGGTGTGGTGCTGCTCGGCAGCGTCGCCGGGGTCACCGTGGCCATGGTGCAGGTGATGCTGCCGTTCATGGTGTTGCCGCTGTACAGCAACCTCAGCACGATCGACCTGCGGTTGATGGACGCGGCGACCAGCCTCGGGGCGAGCCGGCCGAAAGCCTTCGCGCGAGTGTACCTGCCGCTGTCGCTGCCGGGTGTGGTGTCGGGCTTCTCCCTGGTGTTCATCGTGACGCTGGGCTTCTTCGTGACGCCGGCGCTGCTCGGCACACCGCAGCAGTCCCTGGTGTCGCAGGTGATCGAGACCAGGGTGAGCGATCTGCTGGACTTCCCGGGCGGTGGCGCGCTGGGGTCGGTGCTGCTGGTGGTCACGCTGGTGGTGCTGTTCGCGGTGAGCCGGATCGCCAAGCCGACGGCGGCCCTGAACCAGGCGGTGGACCGTGCCTAGCCCGCAGGTGAAGCGGCCCCGTTCGATCGGCTGGGGGCTCCGGATCTGGGTGACCGGGGTGGCGGTGCTGCTGCTCGCGCCCACCCTGGTGGTGATCCCGATGAGCCTCGGCGCGGGGCAGACGTTCGAGTTCCCGCCGAAGGAGTGGTCGCTGCGCTGGTACGAGGAGTTCTTCTCGTCGCCGCAGTGGATGTCGTCGGTGGTCACGTCGGCACAGGCCGCGCTGCTGACCGGCGTGCTGGCCACGGTGATCGGGGTGGCCGCCGCGATCGGGCTGGACCGGGGCCGGTTCCCCGGTCGGGAGCTGTTGCGGTCGGCCATGATGGCGCCGATGATCGTGCCGGGCATCGTGGTGGCGGTGGCCATCTACGGCACGTTCCTCCGCTGGCACCTCAACGGCACGCTGGTGGGCTTCGTGTTGGCGCACACCGTGTTGGCGGTGCCGTTCGTGATCACGTCGGTGGCCACCAGCCTGGCCGGCCACGACCGCACGGTGGAGGTCGCCGCAGCCAGCCTCGGCGCGTCCGGCTGGACGGTCCTGCGCCGGATCACGCTGCCGCTGCTGATGCCCGGGATCGCCTCCGGGTTCGTGTTCGCGTTCGTCACCTCGCTGGACGAGGTGGTGATCGCGCTGTTCCTCCAGACACCGGAGATCCGCACGCTGCCCGTGCAGATGTACGACTCCATCACGCTGGAGATCGACCCGACCATCGCCGCCGCGTCCAGCCTGATCGTGGTGGTCACCACCGCAGCCCTGCTGCTGCCGCAACTCGTCCGCCGACGCCGGAGTGAATCATGAGGCCCTCGACCGCAGCGACGTCGACCAGTCACGGGATCCGTATCTCCGGTGTGTCCAAGGTTTTTCCCGGTTTGCCGCGGCCGGCGGTCGACGACGTGACGCTGGACATCGCGCCGGGGGAGTTCATGACGTTCCTCGGCCCGTCCGGCTCCGGCAAGACCACCACGCTGTCCATGATCGCCGGTTTCACGCCGCTCACCGCCGGGTCGATCTGCATCGACGGCGAGGACATCAGCCGGCTCAAGCCCCACAAACGGGACCTGGGCGTGGTGTTCCAGCAGTACGCGCTGTTCCCGCACCTGACGGTGGCGAAGAACGTGGCCTTTCCGTTGCAGCAGCGGGCGATGTCCAAGTCTGACATCGCGACGAAGGTGCGGGAGGCGCTGGAACTGGTGGGGCTGGTCGACTTCGCCGACCGGCTGCCGCGTCAGCTTTCCGGCGGCCAGCAGCAGCGGGTGGCGCTGGCGCGGGCGGTGGTGTACCAGCCGCGTGCGCTGCTGATGGACGAGCCGTTGGGCGCGCTGGACAAGAAGCTGCGCGACCAGTTGCGGCGGGAGATCGCCCGGATGCACCGCGAGCTGGGCATGACGTTCCTGTTCGTCACGCACGACCAGGAGGAGGCGCTGACGCTGTCCGACCGGATCGCGGTGTTCAACCACGGCAAGGTCGAGCAGGTCGGCAGCCCGAGTGAACTGTACGAGCGGCCGAGCACGCTGTTCGTGGCCCGGTTCCTCGGTGAGTCGAACGTGTTCACCGACGACGCCGACGCGGTCGTGGTCCGGCCCGAACGGCTGGAACTGCACGCCGAACCCGGCGCTGCGCCCGACGGTTGGCCGCGCCGCAAGGCGGTCATCACCGACATCGTCTACGTGGGCAACCACCACCGGATCGGGCTGCGGTTCGCCGACGGCACCGAGGGCTCCGCGATGCGCCTGGCCGGCACCGCGCTGCCGGCCGCGCCGGGGGAGACGGTGGTGGCCAGTTGGAGTCCGGGGCACCAGGCCACCGTGCCGAAGCCGACCACCATCGAGGGAGTGTGAACGTGCGCGGAATCGGGGTTGCCCTGGCCGCACTGCTGTTGGCCTCGTGCGGTAGTGCGGGCGACAGCAAGTCGTTGACGTTCGTGTCCTACGGCAAGGGCGCTTACCAGGACGGCCAGCAGCAGGCGTTCCTGGAGCCGTACCAGAAGCAGTCCGGGGTCAAGGTCGTGCTGGACGGGCCGTCGGACAACGCCAAGCTGCGCGCCATGGTGGAGGCCGGCCGGGTCACCTGGGACGTCGTGGACACCGACGCGTTCATGGCGCGCGAGCACTGCGGCACGCTGCTGGAGAAGATCGACGTCGGCGACCTGAAGTCCGGCTTCCCGGCGGGCACGCTGTCGGACTGCGGGGTGCCGACCGCGTTCTTCGGGCTCATGTTGATGTACAACGAGAAGACGTACGGAGACAAGCCGCCGACGTCGCTCGCGGACTTCTTCGACCCGGCGAAGTTCCCCGGCAAACGGGTGGTGTACGCCAAGGACCCGGCCATCGGCCAGTTGGAGGCCGCGCTGCTCGCAGACGGTGTGTCGCCGGACAAGCTGTACCCGCTGGACGTCTCCCGAGCGCTGAAGGTGTACGACCGGATCCGCAACGACCTCACGTTGGCGCAGACCTACGGGCAGCAACA
The DNA here is from genome assembly GCA_965995405.1 of uncultured Saccharothrix sp. GTDB lineage: Bacteria > Actinomycetota > Actinomycetes > Mycobacteriales > Pseudonocardiaceae > Actinosynnema. The sequence continues at coordinate 16,545 of CBHFOL010000018.1, read as the reverse complement.
GCAGGCGATGGTGGACAACCAGGCGGACATGGCGCTGGTGGTCAGCGCGCGGGCGTACTCGACGCTCAAAGCCGGTGGCACGCAATGGAAGCGGGTGCCGACCAAGGTTCCGGTGACCTGGGACGTGCTGGTGGTGCCCAAGGGTGCCGGCAACAAGGACCTGGCGCAGGAGTTGATCCGGTTCGCCTCCCGGCCGGAGGCGGGCGCGCGGTTCGCCGAGCTGTCCGGTGCCGGCGCGGCCAACAGCGGCTCCAAGCCCGAGTTGAACGACCTACAGCGGCAGATCGACGTGCTCGGCGGCGACCGCGCCGGGGACCGGGTGTTCATCGATGCGGACTGGTGGACCGCGAACTACAGCAACGTTGTCCAGTCGTGGACGGCCTGGCAGACCGGCTGAGCAGCAGGAGGACTTGGGATGTCGATGACCGACGAGCGCTACCGGCGGATCACGGCCGGTGTGCCCCGACTCGCCGACGACCGGCTGCGCGAGATCCTGCGGGCCCACTTCGGGGTGACCGCGGTGGATCTGAGGCCGCTCGCGGGGGAGACTGACCAGAACGTGCGGGTGGCCGACTCGGCGGGCGCGGAGTACGTGTTCAAGGTGTGCTCGGCCGGTGACCTGGGCGCGGTGCGGTTCCAGAACGCGCTGCTGCGGCACCTGGCCGACCACGCCCCGGACCTGCCGGTGCCGAGGGTCGTCGCGGCCCGCTCCGATGGCGGCCCGGCGCAGGTCGACGTCATCCCAGTGCCCGGTGAACCGGATTTGGTGGCGCGGCTGCTCACCTGGCTGCCGGGCACGCCGTTGGCCGAGGTGGGGGTGCGTTCGGCGGAACTGCACGGCGATGTCGGCACGGTCGCCGGGTGGCTGGCTGCCGCCACCGCTTCATGGCGGCATCCGGAGCCGCCCGCGCCGCACTACTGGGAGTTCCCGCACGCCGCGACCGCGCTCGCCGAGGCGTTGCCTGCCGTCGCCGATCCGGAGTTGCGTGCCGCGGTCAGCCGGATCGCGGCGGAGTTCGTGCCGTTGCTGGACCGGCTGGCGGAGCTGCCGCAGGGTGTGGTCCACCACGATCTCAACGCGTTCAACCTGCTTGTCGGTCCCGGTCCGCGTCGGCGGGTGATCGGGGTGATCGACTTCGGCGACGCCCAGCTCACCGCGCGGATCGCCGATCTGGCCGTGCTGTGTGCCAGCGCCATGCGCGGCAGGCCCGACCCGTTGCGGGTGGCCGCGACGATCGTCGCCGCCTACCACCGGGCTTGTCCGCTCACCGAGTCCGAAGCGGACCTGTTGTACCCGTTGCTGGCGATCCGGGCGGCGACGGTCGCGGCGACGGCTGCCCGGTTGGACGCCGCCCGGCAGCACGGCGACCCACGGCACCGCTCGCCTGCGGCGGCGGAACTGGTGCGGGTCCTGGCCGAGACCCCGGCGGAGTTCGGTGTGGCTGTGTTCCGGCACGCCTGCGGGTTGCCCGCCGTCGCCGAGCACGTCGGCGATTGGCTCGCCACGAACCCGATTGTGCCTGTGGTATCAGGGGAACTGGCATCGGTCGACCTCACGGTGAGCAGTGCGGTCTTCGATGACGTCGACCCGCGCGACCCGGCCGCGGTGCTCGCTGCCTCGGTGGCGGCGATCGAGGCGGCCCGGCCGGTCGTAGGGCGGTACGGCGAGCCCCGGTTCACCGCCGACGGCACCGTTACCAGCGGGCTCGACCTGTTCGCCGATGCGGGCTTGCCGGTGTCCGCTCCGCTGGCGGGCACGGCGGAGCGCTGCCCGCCGGGCGTCGACCTCCTGCTGAGGCACGAACCTGCCGGGGGAGTCCGCTTCTGGTCTGTCTACAGTGGACTTAGCACGTCGGTCACCGTGGGAGACGGGGTGTCGGCCGGACAGGGGATCGGTGAGGTCGGTCCGGACTCTCGGCTGCTGGTGCGGGTTGCCACCGTGCCGGTGAGCGGATGGCGCGCCGTACCCGCCGAGGTGCCGCACGCGGAGGCGGAGGTGTGGCGGGCGCTGTTGCCGGACCCCACCCCGTTGCTCGGCGTGCGGAACGCCGTGTGGCGGTCGTCCACCGAACGGACGTTGGAGGCCAGGCGGAAGCATCTGCCGCACACCCATCCGACCTACTTCAGTGCGCCGATCACCATGGTGCGCGCCCGGGACTGCCGGTTCTACGACGAGCACGGGCGCGGCTACCTCGACGCGTTGAACAACGTGACGCTGCTCGGGCACGGCCACCCCAGGCTGGTCGACGCCGCCGCCCGGCAACTGCGGCGGCTCAACACCAACAGCAGGTTCGTCTACGACGTGCTCACCGAGTACGCCGAGGCGCTGACCGCCACCCTGCCGGACGGCCTGGACGTGGTGTACTTCCTCAACTCGGGCAGTGAGGCCAACGACCTGGCGCTGCGCATGGCCCGCTACCTCAGCGGCCGTGACGACGTGGTGATCATCGACGACGCCTACCACGGCTACACCACGACCGTGGCCGACGTGAGCCCGTCCCGGTACAAGCACTACGGCAAGCCGGACACGACGCACCCGACGCCCGTGCCGGACCGCTACCGGGGCGAGTACGGCTACGACGACCCGCAGGCCGGCGTGAAGTACGCCCGCCACGTCACCGACACGTTCGACCGGCTGGCCGCCGAAGGCCGTCCGCCGGCGGCGTTCCTGTACGAGGGTCTGCTGGCCGGCGGAGGACAGGTCGTGCTGCCGCCCGGCTACCTCGCGCCGATCCACGCCGAGGCCCGCCGGCACGGCGCGTTCACCATCGCCGACGAGGTGCAGGTCGGGTTCGGCCGGCTGGGCGAGGCGTTCTGGGGCTTCCAGACGCAGGGCGTGGTGCCGGACTTCGTGACCATGGGCAAGGCGATGGGCAACGGGTTCCCGGTGTCGGCCCTGGTCACCACCAGGGAGATCTCCGAGGCGTTCGACCGCACCGGCCGGTTCTTCTCCACCTACGGCGGCAACCCGGTCGCCTGCGCGGTCGGCCTGGAACTGCTGCGGGTGCTGGACGAGGAACGCTTGCAGCACAACGCGTTGACCGTGGGGCAGTACCTGCGCGACCGGCTCGGGACGTTGGCCGACCGGCACGAGCTGATCGGCGACGTGCGGGGGCAGGGTTTCTACAGCGGGGTGGAGTTCGTGCTCGACCGCGCCACGAAGGAGCCGGCGGCGGCCGAGACGCTGATCGTCTGCGAGCGGCTGAAGGAGGAAGGCGTGCTGGTGTACCCGACCGGGCCGGCGTGGAACATCCTCAAGCTCAAGCCGCCGCTGACGTTCACCAGGGCGCACGCGGACGAGCTGGTGGCGGCGTTGGACCGGGTCCTGGAAGCGGGGTGGTGACCGTGCCGGCGGATCTCGTGCTGCGCGGCGGCCGGGTGGTGACCGCGGACGAGCGGTTCACGATCGCCTCGGCGCTGGCGGTCACCGGAGACCGGATCACCGCCGTCGGTTCCGGCGACGACGTGTCCGCGCTGATCGGGCCGGAGACCCGGGTGGTGGAGCTCGACGGCCGCGCGGTGCTGCCCGGGATCAACGACGCGCACCTGCACCTGGCGATGTTCGGGCAGTCCCGGCGCAACGCCGACCTGACCGGTGTCGACTCGGTCGCGGCGTTGCACGAGGTGCTGCGGGCCGAGGCGCGCCGACGTCCGGATGGGGACTGGCTGATCGGGGAGGGCTGGCGGGAGGCGAACATCGCCGAGTTCGGCTCGGGCGAGCCGCACCGCCGGGCGCTGGACGGTGCGACTGACGGGCGGCCCGCCGTGCTGCACCACGCGTCCCGGCACTCGGTGCTGGTGAACACCGCCGCGCTGCGGGTGGCCGGGATCGACCGGGACACCCCGGACCCGGTCGGCGGGATCATCGTGCGCGCTGCCGACGGCGAGCCGACCGGGATGCTGCTGGAGTCGGCGGGGATCCTGGTCACCCGGCACGCGCCCGTGCCGACCAGGCGGGAACGGCTCGACGCGATCGTGGACGGGATACGGGTGCTCAACACGTTGGGCATCACCAGCGTGACCGACCCGATCGTGTGGCCGGAGCTGCTCCGGGACTACGTCGTGCTGCACCAGGAGGGTCGGCTCACGGTGCGGGTCAACGCCCTGCTGCACTGGGACTGGCCCTCGCCGTCGACCTCGCTGGAGCGGCTGACCACGGTGCTCGGCCACGCCGGCGTGGCCACCGGGCTGGGTGACGACTGGCTGCGGGTCGGCGGGGTGAAGCTGTTCGCGGACGGGGTGCCCAGCCACGGCACGGCCTGGCTGCACCAGCCGTACCCGGGCGGCGGCTACGGCCACCTCGTCACCTCCGGCGCGGACGACGACGAGCGCTACCGCGAACTGCTCGACCTGATCGAGACGGCGCACCGGCACCGGCTCCAGGTGCAGGTCCACGTGACCGGCGACCGTGCCGCCGACGCGGCCGTCGACGGGATCATCCGTGCGCAGCAACGTGATCCGTGGCCGCGGGCCCGGCACACCCTGATCCACGGCACGCTGCTCGACGCGGACACCCCGCGTCGCCTGGCCGAGCACGGGATCGGCGTGATCACCAGTTCGCTGATGAAGTCCTACAGCGGCGCGACGATCACGGCGGCGGTCGGTGCGGACCGGTGGGCCCGCGCCTTCCCGGCCGGCGCGCTGCTGGCCGCCGGCGTTCCGGTCGCGGACAGCTCGGACGCGCCGGTGTGCTTCCCGGACTGGCGACGCGGCCTGGCCACGTTCGTGGGCGCGGCACCGCACCCGCTCGCCGAGGTGCCGCCCGACCTGCGCCTGACCCGTGAGCAGGCGATCCGGCTGTGGACGAGCACTCCGGCGTACTTCGAACACGCCGAACACCGGAAGGGCTCGCTGACCCCGGGCCGGCTGGCGGACCTGCTGGTACTGGACCGCGACCCCACCACCGCGCCGGACCACGACCTCGCCGACCTCGCCCCGCTGTTGACAGTCGTCGGAGGCCGCACGGTGTTCGAGGCGAACTGACGCCGCAACAGCTTGATCATCTTCCGCCCAGGCCGCGCACAGGTGGCCTGGGCGGAATTCGTCGTCGGGGCTGATGGCTCTTCGCCCACGACGGACGACAGCCTATTCATGAATTCGGCACGCGCCGCCCGACGGCGCCGTCTCGTCCGGGTGGGCCGACCCGGACGGGGCCGGCCGATGGAGGGGTGCTCACATTGCGGGTGGGCCGGCGGGTCCGGGTTCGCCGATTCGGATCGGTTTCCCCGGGGGTGGGTATGCGGGGTGCCGGTCGGGGATGCCAGGTGGCTTGGCATGACCTGAGTCCGGGCGTCGGAAGGTTATTCCCGGTGGCGCGGATAAATTGTCCGAATGGTGACCTTACGGCACTTCTGACGTGGTCCGTTCGGCGCTCCGGCCACTACTCCTAGGCAAAAAGTGTTTCCCACGAATCGCGGTACCGATGGTAGAAGTCCCCCGGATATCTTATTTGAGGTATGTCCCGGTCTCGTTGGGGGACGGCACGGCGGGAGTGTCCCGAAGGTGCGTCGGCTCGCCCCGTCCGAGACCGGAGAATGCGGCGACCGCGTTGATCGCAAATAGCCGCACGAAGGTGCTTCCGGTGCCGACCCGAAGCTGCTCGCGGGAGGCGTGGGAGATGGGCGAGTGGGTCCTCGTGACCCCTGGCATACCGCAACGGTGCGGATTCCGTGACTACATGAAAGGGCTCTGTCTTGGTGTCACATTCTGTGGGTACGAAGCAGCTCAGACCATTTCTGGCGTCGCTCGTCGTCCTGGCCGGTGTGCTGCTCCCGGCGGCCGACGCCACGGCCTCCATTCGGAGTCACCACCGGCACGGCGCCGTTCTCGGGGCGGTCGCGCGGCCGGAGCCGGCCCGGCCCGGCGATTCCGTCGCGCTCGACGGCCCGCTTTCCGCGGCCTCGTCGCCGACGGTGCACGCCGAGAAGAAGGTGGCGCTGCGTCCGCTGGTGATCGGCCTGGACGCCGCCGACTTCGGCCTGCCGACCTGGAAGGCCGTGCTGGACCGGACCGGCTCGCCCTACGACGTCCTGCTGGCGAAGTCCGAGCCGCTGACCGCCGACCGGCTGGTCCGCCCGGACGGCACCGGCCGCTACAGCGCGATCCTGCTGACCGACAACGCACTGCTGTACCCGGACGGAACCGGGAACTACATCAGCGGGTTGGACGCCGCCGAGTGGCAGACCCTGTGGGCGTACGAGAGCACCTACCGGGTCCGGCAGGCATCGCTGTTCACGTCCTGGGGCACGTTCCCCGAGGACTACTGCCTGCGGCCCGGCGTCGAGGACGACTCCAACAGCCGGTTCACGGCCACGCTGACCGGCGCGGGCGGTCGCCTGTTCGACTACCTCAAGGCGAGCGCGCGGGTCCCGATCACCCACTCGTACATCTACCGGTCGACCCTGGCACCGGACTGCCCGGCGGAACCGCTGCTGAAGATCGGTGACTACGTGGTCGGCGTGACCAGCACCTCGACGGACGGACGGGAGCGTGCCGGCCTGACCTTCACCTCCGACCAGAACCTGGCGCAGACCGACCTGCTCGGCTACGGCCTGCTGCGCTGGGCCACCCGGGGCGTGCTTCTCGGTGAGTCCCGGCACTGGATCAACGTCGACGTGGACGACTGGTTCAACTTCACCGACCACCTGTACCCGGACGGGCACCTGGAAACCGATCCCGGCTTCCGGATGAGCGGCTCCGACGCCGCGGCCTCGGACGCACAGCAGAAAGCGCTGCGCGCCGACATGCCGCTCGCGGCGGGCTTCACGCTCAACCTGCCCTACAACGCGAGCGGCCTCGACGTGGACGCGCCGTCCCAGTGCGCGGCCACCGGCACGCCGGATCCGCTGACCAGCTACTCCCGTTGCCTGTCCGGGAACTTCCGCTGGCTCAACCACACGGTGAACCACCCGGCGCTCGACGCCACCGACTACAAGGTCAGCAGCGCCGAGATCCGCGACAACCTCACGATCGGCCGCCGGGCCGGCCTCACCGTGCCGACCGACGTGCTCAAGACACCCGCCTACTCGGGCCTGGGCGTCTACAACCCGGACCCGGACGCGCCGGACACCGACCCGCCGACCGACTTCGGGCTCGCCAAGTCCAACCAGGCGATGCTCGACGCGGCCTACGACGCGGGAGTGCGGTACGTGCACGGCAACATGTCGTTCACCAGCCACCAGCCGGGCTGCTTCAACTGCGGCATCCGCCACCCGCTGCGGACCGGCATCATGATCGTGCCGGACTGGCCGACCAACATCGGCTACCAGACCACCGCGCCCGCCGAGCAGACGTTGTTCTACAACCGGCTCTACGGGCCGAACGGCCGGTGGCCCGCCTACGACCACGACCTCACCTACGCCGAGATGCTGGAGTACGAGTCGGAGCTCACGCTCCAGCACGTCATGTCCGGCTCGGCGTACGCGCACACCCTGCACCAGGGCAACCTGCGGCAGTTCGCGTCCGGCCGCAGCCTCACCTTCGACTGGCTCCGGGTGGTCGTCGGGAAGTACAGCGACCGGTACCAGGTGCCGCTGCTGAACCCGGACTGGCGGGCGCTCGCGAAGTACGTGGACGCGCGGACCACGCACTTCGCCGAACTCGGCGCGAAACGGGACCCGGTCTGGGACAGGGCGGACAACACCGTCACCCTCACGCCGGCCACGACCGGATCGCTGTTCCTGACCGGCGTGACAACGTCGTCAGGGGAGAACGAGACCTACGGCACCGACCGCATCACGCGGGTTCCGATCACGGCCGGCGGCCGGGTCGTGGCCACGGCGGTCCCGCGTTGACGAGGAGATTCCGGGTCGGTTCCGCTCCGCACGTTCCCCTGCTGGTGGTGCTCACGCTGGTGATCGGCGCGATCACCCTGACGAGCCCGTCCACCGAGGGCGGTCCGGGCGGGGCGGAACCGGCGGCCGTCCCGGTGCCCGTCGCCGGCAAGCGGGAGGTCCCGGTCCGGGTGGCGGACGAGGGCGCGGGCGTCGCGCGCCGGGGCGACCTGGTCGCGTTGCGGCAGCTGGTGATCGCCACCGGACCGGACGACTTCGGCGTGGAGGCCTGGAAGTCCGTGCTGGACCGGGTCGGCTCGCCGTACGACGTGCTGTTCGCCGGCGCCGAGCCGCTGACCGCGGAGCGGTTGACCACGCCGGACGGCACCGGGCGGTACAACGCGGTCCTGCTGACCAGCAACGCGTTGCTGCGCCCGGGCCCGGACGGTGCCTACACGACCGCGTTCGACAGTCCACAGTGGAACGCGCTGTGGGACTACGAGCGGACCTACCGGGTCCGCCAGGTCGCGCTGAACACGTCACCGGGCACCGATCCGGAGGACTACTGCCTGATCCCGCGCGGTGAGGGCGCCGTGGGCGAGACCCCGGTGCGGCTCACCCCCACCGCCGCCGGCCGCCGGGTCTTCGACTACCTGAAGCCGGACGCGCAGGTCCCGCTCACCACGTCCTACCTGTACCGGGCCGGTCTGGCCGCGGACTGCGCCGGCGAGCCGCTGCTGACCGCCGGGGACGACACGGTCGCGGTGCTCGTCCGGTCGCCGGACGGGCGGGAACGGATCGGGCTGAGCTTCTCGACCGGCGCGGGCCTGGTCACCGAGCTGCTGCTGGGCTACGGCCTGCTGCGCTGGGCGACCCGGGGAGTCCTGCTCGGCGAGCAGCGGCACTGGTTCTCGGTGGACGTCGACGACTGGTTCAACGAGACCCTGCGGCGGTACCCGGACGGGCGGAACGGCCTGTACCGGCTCGACGCCCGGGACGCCGTCGCGGCCGACGCCGGGCAGCGGAACCTGGCCCGGAAGTTCCCGCAGGCGGCCGGATTCCGGCTCAACCTCCCGTACAACGGCAGCCGGCTGGACACCGACGCGCCCGCCACGTGCGGCGACCCCGAAGGCGCGGACCCGCTCAGCGCCTGTTCCAAGTTCCTGGTCGACCGGTTCCGGTGGATCAACCACACCGCGAACCACCCCCAGCTGAACGACACCTCCTACGAGGTCAGCCGGACCGAGATCGCCCGGAACCTCACGCTGGCGGCGGCGGCCGGGCTGCCGGTGCCGCCGACCGTGCTCAAGACGCCCGAGTACTCCGGTCTGGGCGTCTACCACCCGAACCGGGAATCGATGACCGGTCCGCCGACCGACTTCGGGCTCCGCGGCTCCAACAAGGCGCTGCTCGACGCCGCGCGCGACCTCGGCGTGCGGTACGTGCAGGGCAACATGTCGTTCACCGGCCACCGGCCGTCCTGCGTCAACTGCGGCGTGCACCACCCGTTGCGGAACGAGCTGTTCGTGGTGCCGGACTGGCCGACCTCGATCGCGTTCGAGGCGACCGACCCCGCCGAGCAGACCGCCCTGTTCAACGCCGAGTACGGCCGCAACGGCACGGATCCGGAGCACGGAGACCAGGACCTGACCTACGACCGGATCATCGAAACCGAGGCCGAGATCGCCGCCCTGCACCTGATGAGCGGGTCCGCGTACGCACACACCCTGCACCAGGGCAACCTCCGCGAGTTCGCACCCGGCCGCAGCCTCACGTTCGACTGGATCGAGGCCACGGTCGGCAAGTACGCGGCCTACTTCGCCGTGCCGCTGAAGAACCCCGACTGGCTCACCCTCGCCGGCTACGTGGAGGCGCGCACCGCGCACTTCGCGGAACTAGCGGCCCGCCACGACGCGGTGTGGAACCGGGCCTCCGGCACCGTCGCCTACACCCCGGCCGCCGACGGCGTGCTGTTCGTGACCGGCGTCGAGACCAGACCCGCGACGGAAGCCGACCAGCGGTCGGCGGACGAGGCGGAGACCTACGGCACGGACCCGGTGTCCCGGATCGGGCTGGCCGGCGGCGAGCGGGTCGTGGTGAAGGCGAGTCCCACCGGATGACCACGTACGAGCTGCGGCGACGCACCGGGACCCCGCACCTGCCGGACACCAGGACCCGGATCGCACTCGTGTCGGAGGGCACCTACCCGTTCCACCCCGGCGGGGTCAGCCTGTGGTGCGACCAGCTCGTCCGGGGGATGCCCGAGCACCAGTTCACCGTGGTCGCACTGACCGTCGACGGTTCGGAACGCCCGACCTGGGCCGCGCCGGACAACCTGGTCGAGGTGGTCAACCTGCCGCTCTGGGGAAGACGTCCGCGCCACGCGCGCGGAAAACCGAAGGGGTTCGCCGGGATCCACGAGGCGTTCCTCCGTTCCTTCATCCCGCACACCGCCGGCAGCCCGGAGGCGTTCCTGGCCGCGCTGCGCGCGATGTTCGACGCCTCGCGGACCAAGGACGTGAGCGCGGCGCTGGTGTCCAACGACGCCGTCGCCCGGCTGATCGACGTCACGGCGGAGGTGTACGGGGAACAGCTGCCGCTGCACCGGGCGGTCGTGGTCGCGGACCTGCTGGAGCACATGCTCCGGCCGCTGTTCCACCCGCCGATCCGGGTCGACGTGTGCCACCTCGCGATGAACGGGCTGAGCGCGCTGGTCGGGCTGGCGGCCAAGTGGGCGCACGGCACGCCGATGCTGATGTCCGAGCACGGTGTCTACCTCCGGGAGCGCTACCTCGCCGCGGTGGACGAGGACATGTCGCGCGCGGGCCGGCGGATCCTGCTCGCGTTCCACCGCGCGCTGGCCGGCGCGGCGTACCTCAGCTGCGACATGCTCGCGCCCCATTCCGGCTACAACCGCCGCTGGCAACTGTGCAACGGCGCGGACGAGGCGCGGATCCGGACCATGTACAACGGCATCGACCCGGACGACTTCCCGCAGGCGCCGGGGGAACCGGAGCTGCCGACGATCGTGTTCGTCGGCCGCATCGACCCACTCAAGGACCTGCACACCCTGATCCGGGCGTTCCACGTGGTCCGTGCCGAACTGCCGGCCGCCCGGCTGCGCATGTTCGGTCCGGTCACCGTGGCCAACGAGGGCTACCACGCGAGCTGCGTCCGCCTGGTCGACGAGCTCGGCCTGGGTGACTCGGCGGTGTTCGAGGGCCGGGTGCCCAACCAGGTCGACGCCTACCACGCCGGCCACGTGGTCGCGCTGACCAGCATCTCCGAGGGCTTCCCGTTCTCCCTGGTGGAAGCGATGTCGACCGGACGTCCGCCGGTCTGCACGAACGTCGGGGGCGTACCCGAGGCGGTCGGCGACGCCGGGTTCGTCGTGCCGCCGCGCGACCACGACGCGGTCGCCCGCGCCTGCGTCCGGCTGCTCAGCGACAGCGGCCTGCGGCAGCGGCTCGGGAGCCTCGCCCGGCAGCGCGTGCTGGAGCACTTCACGCTCCAGCGCTGGAACGACAGCTACCAGGCCAGGTACGCCGAACTCGTGCTCACCGGGAGGCCCGGATGACGTTGGAGAGCCTGGTGGCGCAGATCCGGCCGCTGCTGCCCGATCCGGTGGACGAACTCCAGGTCGCGGCGGTCCTGGAGAGCCAGGGCGTCACCGACGAGGCGGCGGTCGACGGGTACGGCATGGCCGACGTGTTCGAACTCGCGCACCACGTCTACCGGCAGCTGTCACCCGCGCCGGACGCGGAACCGGTCGGGAAACCGGAACCCGCCGCGAAACCGGACGCGGCCGGCCGGCCGTGGTGGTCCGACCTCGTGCACGGACTGGTGTACCTGATGCCCAGCGGCGTCTACCCGGCGGTGGCCGCCGTCCTCGGCGGACCGGACATGCTCCGCGGCCTGGTCTTCGCCACCACCGCCGGCTGGGTGTGGGGAGCGGGCGCCAGCTGGGTCGCCCACCGGTTGACGTCCGCGCGCGCGGACCGGATGGCGGCGCGCACGCTGCTGCTCCTGAGCGGCGTCGGCTTCGTCCTGGCGTTCGGCGGCGCGCTGCTGCTCCTCCGGTGGTTCGGCGGCGGCCCCGAGCTGGTCCTGTTCGTCCTGGCGCAGACCGGGTTCCAGGTCGCCACCGGCATCCTCGTCTTCCACGGCGGGGAAGTGCGGCTGCTGGCGGCCATGCTGCCCGCCTGTCTCGGCGGCGTGGTCCACCTGGTGTCGGGCTACGCCGACGAGCTGGTCGTGCCCGTGCTGGTGCTGGGCGCGGTCTCCGTGGTGCTCGCGCTCGGACTGGCGTACCGGGCGAGCCGGGTCGCCGGCACCGCCGACCCCGGCCGGGTCCCGCCGGTCCGCGCGCTGGTGCTCGGCGCGCTGCCCGGCATGGCGTACGCGGCGCTGTGCGCGGCCTTCCTGCTGCACACCGACGTGCGGCACGTGATGGGCCCGCTGGACCTCGCGGTGGGGGTGACGCCGCTCGTGGTGGGCATGGGCGCGGTCGAATGGCGGGTGCACCGGCTGTTCGAACAGGCCGGGAAGCTGTTGCGGCGGTGCGCGTCGCCCACGCTGTTCCACCACGCGATGTGGCGACTGCTGTTGCGCGAACTGGCCACTTGTCTGCTCGTGCTCGGCGCGCTCGCCTTGGTGCTGCTGGCCGTGCTGAAGTCGACCGGCGCGCTGACCGTCCAGGGCGCGCTGCTGATCGACGCGCACATCGTGCTCGGCGGGGCGTTCTTCCTCGGCTTCGTCCTGATCCGCACCGGCGGCTTCGGCCGGGCGACGGCCTGCCTGGCCGTGGTGCTGCCGGTGGACGTGCTGCTGGTCGAACTCACCGCCGGCGAACCGGCACGGCACGGCGACGTGCCGGTCTTCCTGGGGTGCTGCGTGGCCCTGTCGGTCCTCCTGCTCGCGGCGCTCAACCGGAGCGTCGGGCAAGTACGGCACTACCGATGACAGAAGTGGAGCCTCGAATGCACGCGGTGATACTCGCCGGTGGTCAGGGAGTGCGACTACGGCCCTACACCACGGCGTTGCCGAAGCCCTTGGTCCCGATCGGCGAGGAGTACGCGATACTCGACATAATCCTGCAACAGCTGCGCGCCCACGCGTTCGACCGCGTCACCCTCGCGATCGGCCACCTCGGCTCGCTGATCCGGGCGTTCGTGGGCGACGGTTCCCGGTGGGGCATCTCGGTCGACTACGCGGAGGAGGACCGGCCGCTGTCCACCATCGGACCGCTGCTCAACTTCCTGGACCGGCTGCCCGAGCAGTTCCTGGTGATGAACGGGGACGTGCTCACCGACCTCGACTACATCGCCCTGCTCGCCCACCACGTCTCCAGCGGGGCCCCGCTGACCGTGGCCACCTACCGGCGGAAGGTGAAGATCGACTTCGGCACGCTCCGGACCGACGGCGGCCGGATCGTCGACTTCGTGGAGAAGCCCGAGCTGTCCTACGGGGTGAGCATGGGCGTCTACGCCATGTCCCGCGCGACGCTCGAACCGTATCCGGCGGACGTCCCGTTCGGACTGGACGAACTGGTGCTCGACCTGCTGGCGCGCGACCAGGCGCCGGCCGCGTTCGAGTTCGCCGGCTACTGGCTCGACATCGGCCGGCCCGACGACTACGACGAGGCCAACCGGTGCTTCGAACAGGTGCGGTCGGTGCTCCTGCCGGGCGAGCGGGACACCACCCCGCTCGGGGCCGCGCCGTGACCGGCTCCCGGGTGCTGCTGTTCGGCGCGTCCGGGTATCTCGGCCGAAAAGTGGCCGAAGCCCTGTCCGCCCACCCTGGCGGGGCGGTGGTCGTCAAGGTCGGGCGCTCGGTGCCGGCGACGGCCGGCTGGGCCCGGCACGACCTCGTGGCGGGCAGTCCGGACGAACTCGCCGACCTGTTGCGCACCGCCGCGCCGGACGCGGTGGTGAACTGCGTCGGCCTGCTCGACGGCACGCAGGCGGACCTGGTCGCGGCGAACGTGACGACCACGGCCAAGCTGCTCGACGCCATCCCCGTCGCCGCCCCGGCGGCCCGGCTGGTCGCCCTCGGCTCCGCGGCGGAGTACGGGGTCGTGCCCGAAGGCGTGGCGGTCACCGAGGACATGCCCGCGAACCCGGTCGCCGCCTACGGCATCACCAAACTGGCCGGCACGACGCTCGTGCGCGCCGCCGTGGCCGCGGGTCGGCTGGACGCCGTCGTGCTGCGGGTGTTCAACCCGATCGGGGCCGGGCTGCCCGCCGGCACGGTCCTGGGCCGCGCGGCGAACGCCGTCCGGTCCGCCGTGGAGGTGTCGGACGGGGCCATCCGGCTCGGCCCGCTCGGGGCCTACCGGGACTTCGTGGACGTGCGCGACGTGGCCGACGCGGTCGCCAAGGCCGCGCTCTCGGCCGTGCGGCCCGATCCGGTGCTCAACGTCGGAAGCGGCGTCGCGGTCCCCGTCCGGGAAGCGGTCGGGCTGCTCGTCGAGGCCGCCGGCTTCACCGGCCGGATCGAGGAATCCGACCCGCCACCCGCCCGTTCCGGAGCGGTGAACTGGATCGCGGCGGACCTCACCCGCGCCCGGCTGACCCTGGACTGGTCGCCGCGGCGCGACCTCAGGACCTCGGTCCGCGACCTGTGGGCGTCGGCACGCTAGACGCGTGCGAACGGGTGGAACGGCATGCTGCCGACCGTTCCACCCGCCCGGACTCACACCCCGTGCTGCCGGTACCACCCGAAGGTCCGCCGGACCCCGTCCTCCAGCGACACGGTCGGCTCGAAGCCGGTCAGCGCCCGCAGCGCGGTCAGGTCCGGGCACCGCCGGCGCACCGAGCCGTGCGGCGCGGGCACCCGGTCGAGCGCCGGGTCGTGCCCGGCGATCTTGAGCACCAGTTCGGTCAGCTCGCCGATGTTGGTCTCGACCGAGTCGTTCCCGATGTGGACGATGCGGCCCGCGGCGTCGTCGGCCGCCATCAGCCGCACCATCGCGTCGACGGCGTCGTCCACGTGGCAGAACGCCCGGAACTGGTCCGAGCCGTAGACCCGGAACGGGTCCTCGCGCCGGATGGCCCGCAGGCACAGCTCGGGGATGACGTGGTCCGCGCCCATCCGGGGGCCGTAGACGTTGTGGAACCGCCCGATCACCGCCGGGAAGCCCTTCGCCCGCGCCGAGTGCACGACCGCCGCTTCGCCGAGCATCTTGCTCACCCCGTAGGCGAACCTCGGCGCGGCGATGTCCTCCACCAGCAGCGGGACGTCCTCCGGTGTGGGCACCGGCACGACGCCCCTGGTCACCCCGCCCGCGTAGGTCTCGCTGGTGGAGGCGAAGAACAGCTTCTGGTGCGGTTGCAGCCAGGCCAGCGTGTTGAGCACGGCCAGGGTGTTGACCCGGATCACCCGTTCCGGATCCCGTTCGACGTTGCGGACGCCGACGACGGCGGCCAGCAGGTAGACGTGGTCGGCGTCGGTGGGCAGGGCGGCGAACGCCGTCGGGTCGGTGAGGTCGGCGGAGAACACCGGCGCGGCCAGCGCGGCCAGGTCCGGGTCGTCGCGCCCGCGCGAGAAGTCGTCCACGATGTCGACCTGGTGGCCGGCGTCGAGCAGCCGGCGGGCCAGGTGCAGTCCGATGAACCCCGCGCCGCCCAGGATCAGCGCCTTCATCGCGCCGACCCCGCGCCCGGCTCGTAGCCCAGGCCGGCGTAGCGGACCCCGTGCGCGGTGACCCGGTCGCCGTCCAGCACCCGCCACGAGTCGTAGACGAGGCGGATGGCCGACCCGGGCAGCACGGCGTCCACGTCGAGCCGCCGGTATTCGGGGTGGTCGGTGATCACCAGCACCGCGTCGGCCCGCCCGAACCCGTCGGACAGGTCGACCGGCTCACCGCCGTGTGCACGGATCACGTCGACGCCCACCAGCGGGTCGTGCCCGAGCACCCGCAGACCGGCGGCGGTGAACACGGGCATCATCGAGGCGATCGGGGTGCCGCGCATGTCGTCGGTGGGCGGCCAGCCCTTGTAGGCCCAGCCGAGGACCAGCAGCGACTTCCCGGCGGTCGCCGCCATCAGGTCGACCACCCGGCCGGCGACGTGCACCGGGGTCTCCTCGTTGACCTGGCGGGCCGTGCGGATCAGCGGGGGGACGTACCCGGCCTGCCCGGCGCCGGAGATCAGGATGTACGGGTCCTTGGACAGGCAGCCGCCGCCGACGTAGCCCGGCTTGGCGATGTCCGGTCGCGGGTAGTCCAGGTTGGCCGCCCGGATGACCTCCAGCGGGTCGAGCCCGAAGCTCTCGGTCAGCCGCGCGATCTCGTTGCCGAACGAGTAGATCACGTCGGTGTGGCAGTTGTTGGTGAGCTTGACCAGCTCCGCGGCCTCCAGGCTGGACACCGGCACGACCTGGCTCGCCAGCCCGCCGAACAGTTCGACGCCCAGCGCCAGGCTCTCCTCGTCGAGGCCGCCCACGACCTGCGGCAGCTCGACCAGTTCCCGCAGCGCCTGGCCCTGGATGGTGCGTTCCGGCGCCATCACCAGGCGGGCCGAGCCCCACGCGTCGGCCAGCCGGGCGAGGACGACCGACCGGGTCGCACCGACCGGGACCGTGCTGCGGACGACCACCAGGGTGTCCGGCGCGCACCGCTTGGCGATGTGCTCGGCGGCGGCGGCCAGGTTGTCCAGGTACGGCCGGTGGCCCGTCTGGTCGACCGGCGTCGAGACGCAGATGATCGCCGCGTCCACACCGCTGTCGGGCAGTTCCGGGGCCAGGAAGATGCGCTTGCCGACCCACTCGCCGA
>CBHFOL010000017.1:0-44653 GCA_965995405.1 uncultured Saccharothrix sp. | reverse complement strand
ACGACGCCACCGTCAAGGGCGGCACCTACTACCCGATGACGGTGAAGAAGCACCTCCGGGCGCAGGAGGTCGCGCTCCAGAACCGCCTCCCGTGCGTCTACCTGGTGGACTCCGGCGGCGCGTTCCTGCCCAAGCAGGACGAGGTCTTCCCGGACCGCGAGCACTTCGGCCGGATCTTCTACAACCAGGCCACCATGTCCGGCCAGGGCATCCCGCAGATCGCGGCCGTCCTCGGCTCGTGCACGGCGGGCGGCGCGTACGTCCCGGCGATGAGCGACGAGGCGGTGATCGTGCGCGGCCAGGGCACGATCTTCCTCGGCGGCCCGCCGCTGGTGAAGGCGGCGACCGGCGAGGTCGTCACGGCCGAGGAACTGGGCGGCGGCGACCTGCACTCCCGCACCTCCGGCGTCACCGACCACCTCGCCAACGACGACGCCCACGCCCTGCGCATCGTCCGCTCCATCGTCAGCACGCTCGGCCCGCGCGCGGAACGGCCGTGGCGGGTGGAGCCGAGCGTCGAGCCGGCGGTGAACCCGGACGAGCTGTACGGCGTGGTGCCCACCGACAGCCGCACCCCGTACGACGTGCGCGAGGTGATCGCCCGCATCGTGGACGGCAGCCGGTTCCAGGAGTTCAAGAAGGAGTACGGCACCACGCTGGTGACCGGGTTCGCCCGCATCCACGGCCACCCGGTCGGGATCGTCGCCAACAACGGCATCCTGTTCGGCGAGTCGGCGTTGAAGGGCGCGCACTTCATCCAGCTGTGCGACCAGCGCTCGGTGCCGCTGGTGTTCCTCCAGAACATCAGCGGGTTCATGGTCGGCCGCGAGTACGAGGCGGGCGGCATCGCCAAGCACGGGGCCAAGATGGTGACGGCCGTGGCGTGCGCGCGGGTGCCGAAGTTCACCGTGGTGATCGGCGGTTCGTTCGGCGCGGGCAACTACTCGATGTGCGGCCGGGCGTACTCGCCGCGCTTCCTGTGGATGTGGCCGAACGCCCGGATCTCCGTCATGGGCGGGGAACAGGCGGCCTCGGTGCTGGCGACCGTGCGGCGTGACCAGCTCGGCGACTCCTGGTCGGCCGACGACGAGGAGGCGTTCAAAGCGCCGATCCGGCAGCAGTACGAGGACCAGGGCAACCCGTACTACTCGACTGCCCGGCTCTGGGACGACGGCGTGATCGACCCGAAGGACACCCGCACGGTGCTCGGGCTCGCGCTGTCCACGGCGGCGAACGCGCCGCTCGACCCGTCCGGCTACGGCATTTTCCGGATGTGATGGGGATGTTCGACAGCGTTCTGGTGGCCAACCGCGGCGAGATCGCGGTCCGGGTGATCCGCGCCCTGCGTCGGTTCGGGATCCGTTCCGTCGCCGTCTACAGCGATGCCGATGCCGACGCGTTGCACGTCCGGCTCGCGGACGTGGCGGTGCGCATCGGTCCCGCCGCCGCGCGGGAGAGTTACCTGTCGGTGGACCGGATCCTCGATGCGGCAAGGGAAACCGGCGCGCAGGCGGTCCACCCCGGCTACGGTTTTCTCGCCGAGAACACGGATTTCGCCCGTGCCTGCGAGAAGGCCGGGCTGGTGTTCATCGGCCCGCCCGCCGAGGCGATCGACGCCATGGGCGACAAGATCCGCGCCAAGCTCACCGTCGCGGCGGCCGGCGTCCCCGTGGTGCCCGGCCGGACCGCCGCCGGCATGACCGACGACGACCTGGTCGACGCGGCGTCCGAGATCGGCTTTCCCGTGCTCCTCAAGCCTTCTGCCGGTGGCGGCGGCAAAGGTATGCGCCTGGTGCACGAGGATTCGGCGCTGCGTGACGCGATCGAGTCCGCGCGGCGGGAGGCCCGAGGCTCGTTCGGCGACGACACGTTGCTGATCGAGCGGTTCATCACCAACCCCCGGCACATCGAGATCCAGGTGCTGGCCGACGCGCACGGCAACGTCGTGCACCTGGGCGAACGCGAGTGCAGTCTGCAACGCCGGCACCAGAAGATCATCGAGGAGGCCCCGTCCCCGTTCCTGTCGCCGGAGGCTCGTGAACGCGCTGGCCGATACGCGGTCGCCGCGGCTAAGGCGGTCGGGTACATCGGCGCGGGTACCGTCGAGTTCATTGCGGACGGTGAGTCCGGGGATCTCAACTTCATGGAGATGAACACCCGACTCCAGGTCGAGCATCCGGTCACCGAACTGGTGACCGGGATCGACTTGGTCGAGTGGCAGCTGCGTGTCGCCGCCGGCGAGCCGCTGTCTTTTGCCGGTGTCGAACTGGCTGGGCACGCCGTAGAAGCTAGGGTTTACGCCGAGGACCCGGCGCGAGGCTTCCTCCCGACCGGCGGCACGGTACTCGCGCTGTACGAGCCCGAGGACGTCCGGGTCGACTCGGCGCTGCGGGTCGGGCTGACGATCGGCAGCGACTACGACCCGATGCTGGCGAAGGTCATCGCGCACGGCGACACCCGGGAAGAGGCGCTGCGCCGACTGGACGCCGCGCTCGGCCGGATGGTGCTGCTCGGCGTGACGACCAACATCCCGTTCCTGCGGGGATTGTTGAACGATCCCGACGTGCGCGCGGGCAACCTGGACACCGGACTGGTCGAGCGCAAGCTGGACTCGTTGGTGCACCACGAGATCCCGGACGAGGTCTACGCCGCCGCCGCGCTGGAACGGCAGGTGGCGTTGCGCGGCGAAGGTCCGTGGGAGCAGACGAGCGGCTGGCGGATCGGCGAGCACGCGTGGACCACGTGGCGGATCGACGACATCGACGTCCGAGTGCGCGGCGACGAGGTGGCCGTCGGCGAGCACGCTCCGGCGACCTACCGGGCGTCCGTTGTGGACGGTGAACTGGTGGTCGGCACCCGCCGGTACGCGATGGCCCGGTCCGGCAACGTGCTGTGGCTGGGTGTGGACGGCCGCACGTGGGCGTTGACCGAGACCGAGCAGTCCGAGATCTCCGCGCACGAGGCCAGCGGCAGCGCCGGTCCGGTCACCAGCCCGATGCCCGGCACCGTCCTGGTGGTGCGCGCCGCGCCGGGCGACCACGTGACCGCCGGCCAGGCGTTGTTCGTGGTCGAGGCCATGAAGATGGAGCACACCGTCACCGCACCCACCGACGGCGTGCTCGCCGAAGTGAACGTCCAAGCGGGCCAACAGGTCGCGCTGGACCAGCCCCTTGCCGTCGTAGTCCCCCACGAGGAGTGAGCGATGTTGGACTTCCGCCTTGACGAGGAGTACGAGGCGCTCCGCAAGACCGTCCAGGAGTTCGCGCGCGAGGAGGTCGCCCCGGTCATCGGCGAGTTCTACGAGCGGGAGGAGTTCCCGTACGAGATCGTCGCCAAGATGGGCCGGATGGGCCTGTTCGGGCTGCCGTTCCCCGAGGAGCACGGCGGCATGGGCGGCGACTACTTCGCGCTGTGCCTGGCGTTGGAGGAACTGGCCCGGGTCGACTCGTCCGTCGCGATCACGCTCGAAGCCGGCGTGTCGCTCGGTGCGATGCCGGTCTACCGGTTCGGCAACGCCGAACAGAAGGCCGAGTGGCTGTCCGCCCTGTGCAGCGGCGAGAAGCTCGGCGCGTTCGGCCTGACCGAGCCCGGCGGCGGCTCGGACGCGGGCGCCCTGCGCACCACCGCCCGGCTGGACGGCGACGAGTGGGTGATCAACGGCACCAAGGCGTTCATCACCAACAGCGGCACGGACATCACCGGCCTGGTGACGGTCGCGGCGGTGACCGGTCGCAAGGAGAACGGCCGACCGGAGATCTCGGCGATCATCGTGCCGTCCGGCACGCCCGGCTTCACGGTGTCCCGCAAGTACTCCAAGGTCGGCTGGAACGCCTCCGACACCCGCGAACTGTCCTTTCAGGACTGCCGGGTGCCCGCGAAGAACCTGCTCGGCGAACGGGGCCGGGGCTACGCCCAGTTCCTCCAGACGCTGGACGAGGGCCGGGTCGCGATCGCCGCGCTGAGCGTCGGGCTGGCGCAGGGCTGCGTGGACGAGTCGCTGAAGTACGTCGGCGAACGCGAGGCGTTCGGCCGCAAGATCGGGGAGTACCAGGCGATCCAGTTCAAGATCGCCGAAATGGAGGCCCGCACGCACACCGCGCGCCTGGCGTACTACCAGGCGGCGTCGAAGATGCTGCGCGGCGAGCCGTTCAAGCGGGAGGCGGCGATCGCCAAACTGGTGTCGTCCGAGGCGGCCATGGACAACGCCCGCGAGGCCACCCAGATCTTCGGCGGCTACGGCTTCATGAACGAGTACCCGGTGGGCCGCTTCTACCGGGACGCCAAGATCCTGGAGATCGGCGAGGGCACCAGCGAGGTCCAGAAGATGCTGATCGCCCGCGAGCTCGGCCTGCACTGAACCCCGAAGCCGCCGCCTGGGAGTCGCTGAAGCCCGGCTCCCAGGCGGCGTTCCACCAGTGCCTCAGTCCTCGATCAGTTCCGCGAAGTACTCCTTGGCCGACCGCGAAGCCGTGAGCGGCGCGGCCTGGCCTGCCCACAGGCCGATGTAGTCCACCAACGACTGTTCCATCGCGTACTTGCGCAACGGCTGCATCAAAGCGTTCTGCACCGGGTACGGCGGCACCTCGTCCTCGAACGGGGCCAGCTCGCGAATCAGTCCATTGTGGATTCCACGCGCCATGCGCCCGGAGAACAACCGCGTCAGCACCGTGACCCGGGCGTCGTCGCGGTGCAGCATCGACTTGTGCGCCTCACTGGCGTTCGACTCGTGCGTCGCCAGGAACCCCGTCCCGATCTGCACACCGGCCGCTCCCAGGGCAAGCGCGGCACGAATACCCCGCCGATCCGCGATCCCACCCGCCGCCACGACCGGGATCCGCACCGCGTCGACCACCTGCGGCACCAACGAGAACGTGCCGACCAACGAGTGCTCCACCCGCCGCAGGAACGCGCCCCGGTGGCCACCCGCGTCACTGCCCGAAGCCACGACAGCATCCACCCCGGCCGCCTCCAACGCGACCGCCTCGTCCACTGTGGTCGCCGTGCCGACAACGACAATCCCCTTGGCACGCGCCGCTTCCAGCAGCCAACCAGGCGGAACGCCCATCACGAAGCTGATCACCGGCGGCGCGGCGGCAAGCAACGCGTCGGCCTGGTCGTCGAAGTTCGGCACGACGAACTGCCGGGGCGGCTCCAACCCGAACTTGCGGTACAACGGTTCCAGCCGGGCGATGTGCGGCGTCAAGTCGACCGGGTCGTCCTCGCCCTTCTGCGGCACCCACAGGTTTACCGCGAACGGCCGCGCAGTGGCTCCGCGCAGGTCCCGCACCAACTCCGTGATCGCGTCCGGCCGCAAGTGGTGCGCCCCGAACGAGCCCAGCCCGCCGGCGTCGGACACGGCGGACGCCAGCGCGACCGACGACAACCCGCCGCCGAACGGCCCCTGGACGATCGGGTGGTCGATGCCGAAGAGCCTGGTGAGACTCATGCGGCACGCCCGATCCGCAGCTCGGCGGCGACCTGCGCGACCCGCCGGCCCAGGTGCGCGGCGGTGTCCAGGTCGGCGGTGATCGGGGCGTGCTCCGGCGCGGCGTCCGACGGGGACTGGGCCATCGCCCCGATGAAGCTGCCGAGCCGGTTGAGGTCGTCCGGGCGGCCATCGGTCGTGTACAGCCAGCCGGGCGGCAGGCCCAGGGACACCCAGTGCATTCCGTGCTGCGCGGCGAACAGCGCCAAGCCGGTCAACGTGTTCAGCTTGTCGCCGTTGAGGCCGGCCGAGTTGGTGAACCCGGCGGCCACCTTGTCCTGCCGGCCCTGCACGGCCCACACCGCCGTACTGGCCTCGGCGAACGCCTGGAACACCGACGACCGGCTCGCCAGGTAGGTCGGCGACCCGAACACGATGGCGTCCGCCGCCGCCAGCGCCGCCCACAGGCCGTCGTCCAGCACGGACACGTCACGCAGGTCGGCACGTGCGCCGGGGACGTCGTCCACCCCGGCCGCGACGGCGGACGCCTGGCGCGCGGTGTGGCCGTAACCGCTGTGGTACGCGATGGCCACGGTGATCGAAGAGGTCATGTCGGGCAAGGTAGACGACCGGTCAACTACTGCGCAATAGTTGACCGGTCGTCTACGATCGGGGCATGGGACGGACCAGTGAGGCGCGGGAGCGGCTGCTCGACGCGGCGTGCGAGCTGATGCGCGGGCGCGGGTACGGCGCGATCGGCGTCGCGGAGATCTGCGAGCGCGCTGACGTGCGCAAAGGCAGCTTCTACCACTTCTTCGACTCCAAGCAGACCCTCACCGTGGAGGCGCTGCGCGCCGCGTGGGCGGACGAGGGCGTGCTGTGGCGCTCGATCCTCGGTGCCGACGGTGCCCCGTTCGAGCGGCTGGACCAGCTCTTCCAGGCCCAGGCCGATGCGCAGCACCGCAGCAAGCGCGAGGTCGGCGCGGTCCGGGGCTGCCTCTACGGCAACCTCACGCTGGAACTCGGCAGCCAGGACGAGACCGTCCGCGCCTGTTTGAAAGAGATCTTCGACGAACAGGTCGCATTGATCCACAAGCTCCTGCTGGACGCTTCGAGCAGCGGCGACCTGGCCCCGGAACGAGCCACCCCTCAATACGCCCGGGCGGTACTCGCGCAGGTCGAGGGAATGGTCCTGTTCGCGAAACTCGACAACGACCCGGCGGTGCTGGACGGCCTGTGGCCGCAGATCTCGGGACTGCTGCGTGTGGCTTAGGGTCGTTGGGCCATAAACTGTGGAAACGTACACCCGAATGCCTGCATGTGTGAAACATGATCGATCCGGAATGCTGGGGTCCTCGGCGAAAGTCGGGGGAAATCGATTCGGGGAGGATCGGGAATGTCCCAACCGTCCAAGGTCAGGTCTCGCGTGCTCGCCGCTCTCGCGGCGGTCGCGCTGTTGGTGTTCGGTGCTTTCCAGGTCGCGTCGGCGGGTCCCGTCGCGCAGGACAAGCAGCAGGTCATCGAGCAGCCGCCGCTGAGCGAGTTCGCCCAGGACCAGGCCAAACTGGCCGGGGAGCCGAGCGCCCTGGTTACTCCGCAACTGGTGTTCGCCGTCGTGAACAGCGACGGCAGCCTGTCCGGCCAGAATTTCGGTGCCTCGGGTTCGGCGCGTCTCGGCGTCGGTACCTACGAGGTGTTCTTCGGCGGCAGTGTGATCACCGGCGGCGCGTACACCGCGTCGATCGGCCTCGCGGGTAACGTCGGTGCCTCCGCACCCGGCGAGATCACGGTGGTCGGCCGGGTCGGCACCGCCAACGGTCTGTTCATCCAGACCTTCGATTCGACGGGCGCGTTGGCGGACCGCGGGTTCCACGTGCACGTCGCGTTCTGATTCCGAGTCGCGGGTAATTTAAACGAGGCTCATTCCGAGGCGGTCCTCGCGCGCTTCGACGCGGGCGGGGGCCGCCGCTTCCGGCTATCCCCGGAATTTGAGTTTCCGTCTGTCCCGGGTTATTTCCACAATAAACTGTTTAACGTGTGCCGGCCTCGCTATCGGAACTTCCCGTGCCGGCCTTCGCCGGCGAGAAATCTGGCGAGTCCCGACTCGACGTCGCGCAGTGCCACCAATCCGTGTTCGCGTTCGTTCGCCAGCGCGTCCGCCTCGTCCAAGGCTTCCTGCTCCAGCAGCGACAGCCGGTCTTCCCGCAGGCACGTCTGCGGGAACGCCGCGATCTCCCGCGCCAACTCCTCGGCCGCCGCACGGCACGTCCCGGCCGGCACGACCCGGTTCGCCAGCCCGATCGCCAGCGCCTCGTCGGCGGCCACCGGACGCCCGGTCAGCACCAGGTCCAGCGCCCGCGACCGTCCGATCAGCCGGGGCAGCCGCACCGTCCCGCCGTCGATCAGCGGCACGCCCCAGCGCCGGCAGAACACGCCGAACACCGCGTCCTCGTCCACCACCCGCAGGTCGCACCACAGCGCCAGTTCCAGCCCGCCCGCGACGGCGTGCCCGGACACCGCCGCGATCACCGGCTTGGACAGCCGCAGCCGGGTCGGCCCCATCGGACCGGAGGGCGACGACGGGTCGTTGCTGCGCTCGGTCCCCAGCGCCTTGAGGTCCGCGCCGGAGCAGAACGTGCCGCCCTCGCCGTGCAGCACGGCCACCGACAGCGACTCGTCCTCGTCGAACTCGCGGAACACCTCGGTCAACGTGTGCGCGGTCGGCCCGTCCACCGCGTTGCGCACGTGGGGCCGGTCCAGCAACACCGTGCAGACCGGCCCGGACCGCTCCACCCGCACCGAACTCACAGCTTCGGCCGCCCCCGTTCGATGATCGCCCCGAAGTCCACCCCGCGCGGCAGGGTGCCGAACGCCACACCCCAGTCGCCGGACAGCCGGGACGCACAGAACGCGTCCGCCACCGCCGGGTGACCTTGTCTGACAAGCAGACAACCTTGCAACGCCAACGCCATCCGCTCCACCAGCCGCCGCGCCCGGACCTCCAGGTCGGTGTGATCGGACAGTTCGGTCTTCAACGCGTCCACCGCCGCGTCCAGCCGCCGGTCGGCACCACGTGCCGCGTCCAGCTCGGCGAAGAACTCGGCCACCGCTTCCGGTTCACGGGCCATCGCCCGCAACGCGTCCAGCGCGGCGACGTTGCCCGAGCCCTCCCAGATGGACATCAGCGGCGACTCGCGGAACAGCCGGGGCAAACCCGAGTCCTCGATGTACCCGTTCCCGCCCAGGCACTCCAGCGCTTCGGCGGCGTGCGCCGGGCCGCGCTTGCACACCCAGTACTTGGTGACCGCGAGCCCGAGCCGGCTGCGCGTGCCCGCGAGCCACAGCGCGGCCGTCGTGGCCGCTTCGGACTCCACGGCCAGGTCCGCCAGCACGTTGCGCATCGCGGGCTGGTCCACCAGTTCCCGGCCGAACGCGCTGCGGTGCGCGGCGTGGTGCGTGGCCTGGGTGAGCCCGGACCGCATCCCGGCCGCGCTGCCCAGCACGCAGTCCAGCCGGGTCATGTTGACCATCTCGATGATGGTCCGCACGCCCCGGCCCTCCTCGCCGACCAGCCAGCCCACCGCGCCGTCGTACTCCAGCTCGGCCGACGCGTTGGACTTGTTGCCCAGCTTGTCCTTCAGGCGCTGGAGGAACATCGCGTTGCGCGTCCCGTCCGGCAGCACGCGGGGCAGCACGAAGCAGGACAGGCCACTTGGCGTCTGCGCCAGGGTCAGGAACAGGTCGGACATCGGCGCGGACGTGAACCACTTGTGCCCGGTCAGCAGGTAGTGGTCGCCGGCCCTGGTCGCGGTGGTGGTGTTCGCGCGGACGTCCGAGCCGCCCTGCTTCTCGGTCATCGACATGCCCGCGATGAGGCCCCGCTTGCCGTCCGGGACGCGCAGGCCGAAGTCGTAGGTGGTGGACGCGAGCAGCGGTTCGAACCGTTCGGCCAGTTCGGGCGTTTTGCGCAGTGCGGGCACGGATGCGTAGGTCATCGAGATCGGGCAGCCGTGTCCGGCTTCGGCCTGGCTCCACACGTAGAACTTGGCGGCACGGGCCACGTGCGCGCCCGGCCGTTCGTCCCGCCACGGGGTGGCGTGCAGGCCGTGCGCGACGGCCGTGGTCATGAGCTCGTGCCAGGCCGGGTGGAACTCCACCTCGTCCACCCGGTGCCCGTAGCGGTCGTGGGTGTGCAGGACGGGCGGGTTCTCGTTGGCCTGCCGTCCCAACAGTTGGACGTCCGCCGAGCCCGCTTTCCGTCCCAGTTCGTGGAGTTCCGCCTCGGCCCACGCGGCACCGCCGCGATGCAGTCCGTCCAGCAACGCCGGGTCGGCGGCGACGTCATGGCCTTCCAGCGGGGGGACCTGGTTGGTCACCTGGTGCGTGGCGTGGGTCATAGTCGCCAGCGTACTACCGGACGGTAACTTCAAGTTCGGGCAAATTTGAGGGTGCTGACCATCGAATATCGGCCTAACGTCGCACCCGTGAGCGATCACAGTCAGGCGGTGGCCGCCCTGCGCGGACAGTATGCGGCGATCCCGACGGGCGCACCCGTCCGGCTCGCCAAACCGACGTCGAACCTCTTCCGGTTCCGCGCCGATCAGCCCGGCGGTCTCGACGTGGCCCGCTTCGACCGCGTGCTGTCGGTCGACGCGGCGGCGCGGACCGCCCAGGTGCAGGGCATGACCACCTACGAACGGCTGGTCGATGCCACCCTCCCGCACGGCCTGATGCCGTTGGTGGTGCCGCAGCTCAAGACGATCACGCTGGGCGGCGCGGTGGCCGGGCTCGGCATCGAGTCCAGCTCGTTCCGCAACGGCCTGCCGCACGAGTCGGTGCGCGAGCTGGAGGTGATGACCGGCGACGGCGAGGTGGTCGTGGTCGGTCCGCAGGACGAGCTGTTCCGGGGCTTCCCCAACTCGTACGGGACGCTGGGGTACGCGCTGCGGCTGGAGATCGAGCTGGAGCCGGTCAAGCCGTTCGTACGGCTGCGACACGTGCCGTTCGGGTCGGCGCAGGAGTGTGCCGAGGTGATCGAGGCGGTCTGCGCGGAACGGTCGTACCAGGGTGAGCCGGTCGATTTCGTGGACGGCACGGTGTTCTCGGCGCACGAGCAGTACCTGACCCTGGGTGACTGGGCGGATACCGCGCCGCACGTGTCGGACTACACCGGCCGCAACATCTACTACCGTTCGATCCAGGCGCGGCGGACGGACTACCTGACCGTGCGCGACTACCTGTGGCGTTGGGACACCGACTGGTTCTGGTGCTCGCGGGCGTTCGGCGTGCAGCACCCCGTGGTGCGGAGTCTGGTGCCGAAGCGCTACCTGCGGTCGGACGTGTACCGGAAGATCGTGGCGTGGGACCGCAGGCGCGGTGTCAGCGCGAAACTCAGCAAGGCCGTGCAGGAACCGGTGATCCAGGACGTGGAGATCCCGGTGTCGCGGCTGGCCGAGTTCCTGGACTTCTTCCACCGCGAGGTCGGCATCGAGCCGGTGTGGCTGTGCCCGGTCCGGTTGCGGGACCGGACGGGCTGGCCGCTGTACCCGATGGACCCGGACGTGCTGTACGTGAACGTCGGCTTCTGGTCCACTGTGGACTTGCGGCCGGGTGAAGAGATGGGCAGCCGCAACAGGTTGATCGAGGACAAGGTGTCCGAACTGGGCGGGCACAAGTCGCTGTACTCGGACTCGTACTATGCCGAGGACGAGTTCTGGTCGAACTACAACGGTCCGACGTACCGGGAGCTGAAGCGGCAGTACGACGCCGACGACAGGCTTCCCGATCTGTATGCCAAGTGTGTGCTCCGTAGGTGAATGGAGGGTCCATGCGGTTGGCCGAGGTGTTCCAGCGGGCGGTCGGTGGCGACAAGTCCGTGGGGTTCAGCGCGTACGACGGGAGCCGGGCGGGATCGGCCGACGCCGACGTGCGCATCGAGGTGAGATCGCCGGAAGCGTTGTCCTACCTGGCATCCGCACCCGGTGAACTGGGTCTGGCCCGGGCTTATGTGACCGGGCACCTGGAGATCATCGGTGACGTGTACGGCGCGCTCGTGCACCTGTCGGAGATGTCGTTGCGCGAAGTGCCGTGGGCGCAACGGCTGGAGCTGTTGGGCACGCTGGGCAGGCAGCGGTTGAACTCGAAGATCGAGATTCCGCCGCAGGAGCGTCGGTTGCACGGTCTGCGGCATTCCAAGGCGCGGGACGCCGAGGCGATCGCCCACCACTACGACGTGTCGAACACGTTCTACGAGTGGATCCTCGGCCCGTCGATGGCCTACACGTGTGCCGTGTACCCGACTGCTTTGTCCACTTTGGAGGAAGCGCAGTTCGCCAAGCACGACCTGGTGGCGCGCAAGCTGGGCCTTCGGTCCGGGATGCGGTTGCTCGACGTCGGCTGTGGTTGGGGCGGCATGGTGATGCACGCGGCGCGGGAGTACGGCGTGCGGGCGTTGGGTGTGACGTTGTCGCGGAACCAGGCGGAGTGGGCGCAGAAGGCGATCGTCGACGCGGGTCTGTCGGAGCTGGCCGAGGTGCGGTACCTGGACTACCGGGATGTGCGGGAGACCGGTTTCGACGCGGTGAGTTCGATCGGGTTGACCGAGCACATCGGCAAGGCCAAGCTGCCGGCGTACTTCAAGTTCCTGTACCGGAAGCTGAAGCCCGGTGGGCGGATGCTGAACCACTGCATCACCCGGCCGGACAACCTGCGGCGGGCGCGGACCGGTGGGTTCATCAACCGGTACGTGTTCCCGGATGGCGAGTTGGTGGGGCCGGGGCACATCGTGTCGTTGATGCACGACACGGGGTTCGAGGTGCGGCACGAGGAGAACATCCGGGAGCACTACGCCATGACGTTGGCGGCGTGGTCGGCGAATCTTGAGGAGCACTGGGACGAGGCGGTCGCGGAGGTCGGGCTGGGGCGGGCGCGGGTGTGGCGGTTGTACCTGGCGGCGTCGCGGTTGGGGTTCGAGCGCAACAACATCCAGCTGCACCAGGTGCTCGGGGTGAAGCTCGACGGGGTGTCGTCGGGGATGCCGTTGCGCCCGGACTGGCACTGACCGCCACTGACCGCGGCAGCGAGAGGAGAACCCGCAGGGCCGGGCCTTGCGGGTTCTTCGAGTCCCGGACACACGACGCCGCACGAACTCCGGTATGCGTGCAGCGGTACCACCGCTGAGCGACCACGGACTCACGGCGACCCGCGTAGCTCACGGGCACGAGGAAAGTGGCTCGGCGTTCTCCGTGCCCGCTACTCGTCATGCGGGTGTGCCGGTGCGCGTGGCGAAGGCCCGCAGGCCGGGCAGGGTGTGTGCGGTCGGGTGCCGGAGCAGGCCGGCGGTGATCTGCTGGATGGGTTTGCGGTAGCGGACCTCGTCCGGGGAGGCGTGTTCGGCGGCGAGCAGTGCCCGGTAGCACTGTTCGGGCTTGCCCCAGTGGTGGAACGAGCGGGCGACGTCGGACCAGTAGCGGGCCCGGCGTTCGACCAGCGGGATGCGGGCGGGGTCGATCCGCTGTGCTGCTTCGACGGCGGTGCCGAAGTCGCCTAGGACGCGGGCGATGCTGATCCGGTACAGCCCGACCCCGGTGGGTCCGAAGGCGGTGAACCGGTGGTTGGCGTCGGTGCCGAGCCGGGCGGAGGTGTCGACTGCTTCGCCGAGCAGGCTGCGGGCGGTGTCCCGATCGCCCAGGCCCGGCGCGCGCCGGGCCGGGTCAGGACGTCGTCGATGCCGGATGACGCCTGCAACGCCCGGTCGGCGGTGGTCCAGGCGAGTCGGTCGTCGCCGAGTTTGATCATCAAACTGTTGCTGGGCGCGGCCGGGTTCCGTGCCGACTGCCAGACCGCCAAGATCCGCCGCGACCTCAACGGACTGCTCTATGCCGACGGCATCCACGACAGCCTGTTCCGGACTGCGGGCAAACACCACACCAGCGGCGCGGTGAACAGCGTGGTCCCTGCGTCGCGCTCCAGGCTGGAGTCCGTGCCGATGACCGCGTAGCCGCACCACGGGCAGGGACAGCCCCGCCGGAGTCAGGCGATGCGCCGTCCCTGCTCGCACAACACGGTCACGCCCTGCTCCACGGCCCGCAACGCTGCGGTGAGCCGGTCGGCCAACAACGGCTTCACCTTCGCCCTGGCCTCCAGGACCGTGTGGAAGTCGGCGGAGAGGATCTCGGCGTCCGGGAACACCATTCCCACCAGGTCGGTCTCGTCCAGCACGCCGCCGTCGAAGACGAACACCACACCTTCGGGGCGGGAGTCCTGCGGGCGGACGTAGTCCACCACCAGCAGCCGACCGAGCGGGCGATCCCAGCCCAGCTCCTCGGCGAGCTCGCGGGTTGCCGTCGCCCACGGGGACTCGTCGGCCTCGACCGCGCCACCGGGGATCTCGAAGTTCGGCTTGTAGGACGGTTCTACCAGCAGAACCCGACCCGCCCTGTCGCGGAACAACACCCCGGCGGCCATGCGTTTGCGGGCCAAGCCCGCCACGTACTGCTCCACCGGCAGTACGGCAGTTTCGCCAGGCCCACCAGACTTCGACGCGGTCATCTCCGGCACCCTAGCCACCCGACCGCCGACCTCGGTGCAGTTGGGTCCGGACTGGCACTAGCCGAGGGAGCGCAGGAAGCCGCTCCACGTGGTCAGAGGAACCCGCAGGGCCGGGCCTTGCGGGTTCTTCGAGTCCCTGACCCCTGCGGTGGTCGGGGTCAGCCTCACTTCAACGCAAGCGTCGTTGGCGGGCCCACTGTAGCTGCTCTTGAACCAACCGGTGTCGGTCACATCGCCTCCAATGCCGCTGCGAGTCGTGAGCGTGATTCTTCCTCGCTGGAGGCGATCTCCGAAAGCCGCTGAAAGGCTCGTGTGACGGCGTCGGTGTCCGATGGTTCGTCCAGATAGGTGGACGGGCCGTAAGCTACCGGGAGGAGGCTGACCGGGGGAGTACCTTTCTTGAACTCCAACAGGATCATGCCTCCGTGGGGACAGGGGTTGCGTGGGTCGGTCGAGTCGAGCAGCCGCAGCGAGATGTTCGGCTGTTGTGAGGCTTCGAGAAGGCGCTCGACCTGGCGTCGCATGACCTCGCGACCGCCGGGCTGGCTGGCGAGCGCGTCGTCGGTGATCAGGAAGACCAGTTTCTTGCCGGCAATTGCTTTCTGGCGCTCCATGCGGAAGGCGACGCGCTTGGCCCGTTCCTCGTCGGACCGGGTCGGCCACCAGACCCAGTCGGCTGATGCCATCATCGCTTCGGCGTACTCCGGAGTCTGGAGCAGCCCGGGGATTACCGTGCGGTCGTAGTTCAGGATTCTGGTCGCGTCGGCTTCGAGGTCGGCGATCCGGTTGTTGGCACCGGGCAAGAGGTCGACGTAGGCGCGTTTCGGCAGGCGTTTCCGGGCCTCCGCCCCGAGTGCCAGGATCTTCTTCCGATCCCGGGTGCTCGCACCGAAGAAGGTGAGCAACTGCTCCAACTCTGCCACCGAGGCAGTGCTGCGACCGTCCTCGATCTTGATCAGTTTGCCGCGGTGTTTGCCGATCGTCGCGCTCGCGGCGTCCAGCGACTTGCCCGCCGCCAGCCGCAGACGCCTGAGTTCGCCGCCGAGAAGTCGCCTCGGCATGGTCTGCACGGCCACGAAGTCCACAACCCCTCTGGAATCACCCGACTGGGGCAATGCCTAGTTTGCACTGTGCTACGTACGATGGTTGTGCGAAACGAACGCATCGTCAACAGTCTAGCGGAGGAGTAGTAATGCGTACGGAGACCCCTGCGGTGTCGGTGTTGGCCTCGGTGGTGATCGCGGAGGGGACGTCCGTGAAGACCCGGACCGACCTGGACGACCGTGAGCTGTACGTGGTGTTCGACAGCGATCCCGGCACGTTCGAGCTGACGATGACCCGCGATGTGGCCGCCAAGTGCATCGCCCAGTTCACCGAAGCCCTGGAGGCGCCTGTCAGCTGAGCCGGTCGGCGATCTGCTTCGCCTGGTTGGCCGGGATCGCGAAGCCGATGCCCACGCTGCCCGCCTGTCCGCTCTCCGACGCCGGCGAGTAGATGGCCGAGTTGATGCCGATCACCTGCCCGGCCGCGTTGATCAGGGGTCCGCCCGAGTTGCCCGGGTTGATCGACGCGTCGGTCTGGATGGCCTGGTAGCTGACCGGCGTCGAGCGGCGGGTGTCGCCGGGGACCGTCACCTTCCGGTCCAGCGCGCTGACGATTCCGGACGTCACCGTGCCCTGCAAGCCTTCCGGCGAGCCGATCGCCACGACCTGGTCGCCGATCCGCACGCTGTCCGAGTCGGCGAACGTCGCCGGGGTCAGGTCGGTCACGCCGGAAGCCTGGATCACCGCCAGGTCGCTGGTCGGGTCGGTGCCGACGACCGTCGCGGGCACCGTGCGGCCGTCGTTCAAGGTGACACTCACCTGCTGTGCGCCGGACACGACGTGGTTGTTCGTCAGGATCCGGCCGTCCGACGAGAGGATCACGCCGGAGCCGATTCCCTGTCCCTGCGCCGCCGCCACGTTCACCTGCACGACGCTCGGCAACACCTTCGCCGCGATCCCGCTCACATCCAAAGTGGACGATGCCTGCATCGCCACCGGAGTGCTCGACGTGCCGACGGAAGCGCCCGGCGAGTTCATCGCGCCGACCACACCCCCGGTGATCCCACCGAACAGTGCCGCGATGAGCGCCGCCGACGTCACCACCGTGCCGGTACGCCGCCAGAACGGCTTGACCTGCTGCCCAGCGGGCGGCCCGAACGGCCCGGCCGGTCCGGCCTGCGCGAACGGCGCGAACGGTTGCGGCTGGGCGAAAGGCCCAGGCTGGGGCTGTCCGGACGGCTGGGACTGCCCCGACGGCCGGGGCTCGTTGAGTGATCCGCTGATCGCGGGGAAGTCCTGTGTCATGTACCCAGGAAACGCCCCGCAGCTATGAACAACCTGAGCGTCCGCCTAGGACTTGCCAAGAAGTCCGTGCACCTCGTCCGCAGTGAGCAGCGCCACCCCGAACAACGGCCCCTGCCCACCCGTCACCCCCAACTCCAGCAGCCGCCGCGCCTCGAACGCCGTCCCGACCACCGCCGCGTACAACGGGATCCGCAACGTCCGCGCCCAGTTCAACAACGCCACCGCCGCACTCTCGTCGATCCGGTTCGCACCCTCCGCCAACCCGTACACCGGCGACCCCTGGAACTTCACCCCGTGCAACGGAATCTGCCGCAGCTTGTCCACCGGGATGTTCCCGCCGCCCATCTGGTCCAGCACGAACCGCACCCCGTCGTCCGCCAGGATCGCCAGCTCCTCCGCCTGGTCCTCGTTGATCAACGCCGGCAACTGCTCACCCAGCTCGAACCGCAGCCGCGACGCCGGCAGCCCGCTGTCCCCCAGCACCCGCCGCACCTCGGCCACCAGCTCCGGCTCCTGGCACTGCCGCGCGGTCAGATCCATGGTCAACACCGGCGCACCCGCACCGAACTCGGCGTGCCACGCCCCGACCTGCCGGCACGCCTGCTCCATCGCCCACCGGCCCAGCCGCACCGCCATCCCGGTGCACGCCGACAGCGACGCCAGCGACTGCGGGTCCAACAGCCCGTGCTCCGGGTGGTCCCAGCCCAACCGGGCCTCCACGGCGATCAGCGAACCGTCCGCCAGCGAGTACACCGGCTCGTAGTCGACCCGGAACTCGCCTTGCTCCAACCCGCCCGCGATCGACGCGGCGAGCTTCAGCCGCGTCCGGTTCCGCCGGTCGCGCTCCGGGTCGTAGAGCGCCCACTGGGCTTTGCCGTCGTCCTTGGCCCAGCGCAGCGTCACGTCCGTGCGCCGCAACAACTCCGCCGCGTTCGCGCCACGGGCGGCCTGCACGACGATGCCGACGCTCGCCGTGACACCGATGCCGTCGTCGCCCACCCACACCGGTTCGGCGAGCCGGTCGACCGCCTCCTCCACCAGCGTGACCACGGTCGCGGTGTCGACCGGGTTCCGGATCAGCACGCCGAACTCGTCCGGTCCGATCCGCGCGGGCTGGCCCACGTCCCCGAACACCGCGCGCAGGTGCCCGGCCACCTCGTTCAGGATCCGGTTGCCCACCTCGTGCCCGAACGCGTCGTTCACCACCCGGAACCCGTCGATGTCGAACACCACCAGCGCCAGCGAGTCCGGCCCCTTGAACCCGACCGCGCCCTCCAGCCAGCCCAGGAACTGCGCCCGGTTCGCCAACCCGGTCTGCACGTCGTTCAGGCTCTGCCGGACCAACTGCGTCTGGAGCGCCCGCACCTCGTCCAGGCTCTCGATCATGGTCACGTGGTACGCGGGCTCACCGGCCTCGTCCCGCACGAGCGACACCGCGATGATCACCGGCACGGTCTCGCCGTCGCCGCGCACCAGCCGCAGCTCGGCCCGCACGTGCTCGCGCGCGCCGGACGCCAGCAGTTCGCGGATCTCGGCCGCGGACGACCGGTCGTCGGGGTGGATGAGGTCCCGCGCGCACATGCCGGCCAGGTCGTCGGCGGTGTAGTCGAGCAGCGCCAGCAGGGCGTCGTTGACGTCGAGGACCGCACTGTCCATTCCGGTCAGTGCGATCGCCACGGCGGACGTGCGGAACACGGCGCGGAACTTCGCCTCGCTGGTCCGCAGCGCCGCTTCGGCGTCCCGGATGGCCTTGATGGCGGCCGATTTGCTCAGCTCCTGCTGGTCCAGGGTGCGTTCGCGGAGCGCGTCGCCGTAGCCGGCCGCGATGCCGCCGAGCACGACCATCAGCCGGTGCGTGCGGCTCAACGGCAGCCCGAAGTGGGTGAGCAGGTGCTCGCCGACGAACGCGAGCGAGCACTCCAACGTCGTGGTGTGCACGAAGCCGTGCTCCACCATCGAACGGCCCACCCGGTGCACGCCCGTCGCCGGGTACGGCTCGCGCAGCACGGCCGCGTGCAGCTGGTCGGTGTACCCGGAGAGCACTTCGCGGAGCCGCGTCTGGCCCATGAGGACGGTCGCGCCGACGACGCCGGCCCAGCGGCGGGCGAACTCGTCGCGGGCGAATGCGAACGCCCCGAGTCCGTCGCGTGCGGTGGGGCCTGCTTGTTCGACCATCTTCATCCAGCTCTACAGGGCCAATCGTCGTGGGCCTGCCTCCCGCCGGTTGTCGCGAGATGTGATCACCGCGATCGTCCGACGTGCGCATTCCTGGTCCGAGTCACTCGAATGGATGCACAGGCGGTCCGCTGGTCGCCGCTGAGCTTACTGGTGATGCGCCCGACCGGCGCAAGATGATCCCGTTACCAGTTGGTAGGAACACTCCCCGCGGGTGGGCGGACCGGGACTGGCGAAGTGCCCCGGTCCGCCCGGTCCGGGCGACGTCAGACGTGTTCCGGCGGGCTGATCAACGACTCCGGGATGGCCGACTCGCGGGTGCCCCACTTGTCCAGGATCCGCTGGTAGGAACCATCTTTGATGATCTTGTTCACGGCCGCCTGGAATGCGGGCGTGAGCGGCGAGCCCTTCTGGAACGCGAATCCGACGTCGAGGCGCTTGAACTCGTTGAGGAACTTCAGGTTCGGCTGGTGCGCGGCGGCGTAGCGCAATCCGTTGATCGTGCTCATGATGACGTCGATGTGCCGTTGCTGAATACCCAGGTAGGTCGCCGCGTTCTCGGAGAAGCTGAGCACCTCGTAGGCGGGTTTCCCGGCGTCCGGGCAGATGTGCTTCTCCCGCTCCAAGGTCGCCTCGAACGTGGTGCCCGCGCCCGTTCCGATCTTCAAACCGCACAGTTGGAGCAGGTTGTCCACCTTCGACAGCCGGGTGTCGTCCGTGCGCACCGCGAAACCCTGGCCGTCGTTGATGTAGGTGACGAAATCGATGGTCTTCTTCCGCGCCTCGGTGACGCCGAAGTTGCCCGTGCCGACCTGGTACTTGCCGCTGGTCAGCGCCGGCAGGATCACCTCGAACGCGGCGACCTCCCGCTCGACCCGCACGCCGAGCACCTTCCCCACCGCCGCGGCGATGTCGATGTCCTGCCCGAGGATCGTCTTGTTGTCCTCGGCGTAGTAGGCCGACGGCGGGGTGCTGCCCACCGACGAGCCGAACTTCACCACGCCGGCGTCCCGGACGTCCTGGGGCAGCAGCGCGGCGATCGCCTCGTCCTTCGTGAGCGCGGACAGCACGTCCACGCTCGGCTGCACGCCGGGGTCCGGCTGGTTCGCGGCGGGCGTGCCGCAGCCGGAGACGATCAGCGCGAGCAGGCTGACGAGCATCAACAGGTGTCTGGTGCGCATTACCCCGGGTCTTCCTCTGGCAGCAGGTGCTTCTCGAACGCGAGCGAGCCCACGGTGAGCGGGTCGGCGTCCACGTCGAACAGCGCGGTGTAGCCGGTGGCCAGGTACAGGCCCTTGGCTTCGGGTTGTCTCGGGCCGGTGGTCAGGTAGAGCCGGCGGTAGCCCAGTTCGACGGCCTCGCGTTCGAGTTCGGCGACGACCCGGCGGCCCAGGCCGCGCCGCCGGTGCCCGGAGTGCGTCCAGATCCGTTTCAGCTCGGCGGTGTGCTCGTCGTACCGCTTGAACCCGCCGCCCGCGATCGCCTCCCCGTTCTCGTACAGCAGCAGGAGCGTGCCTTCCGGCGGGGTGAACAGGCTCGCGTCGTACCGGCTGATCTCGGCCCGGCCGCCCTCGCCGTACCGGGACACGTACTCGTGGGTCAGCTCGTCCCGCAGCAGTCGGGTTTCCGGGTCGTCCCAGTGCACCCGGCGGGCCTCGACGGTGTCGACCGTCATCCGTCCACCGCAAGGGATTCCCGGCGGGGCTCGACGATCTTCGCGGCACGTTCCCGGTCGCGCTTGGCGACTTCCTCGCGCACGATCGGGATCACGTGGCGGCCGAAGTCGATGGTGTCGTCCACCATGTCGTAGCCGCGTGCGGACAGGATGTCCACGCCCAGGTCGTAGTAGTCCAGCAGGGCCTGGGCGACCGTTTCCGGTGTGCCGACCAGGGCGTTGGAGTTGCCCGCGCCGCCGGTCGCCGTCGCCGTGGGAGTCCACAGTGCACGGTCGTACCGCTCGCCGCGCCCGGCGATCTCCAGCAGCCGCTGCGAGCCGGTGTTCTCCGGGCTGGTCAGGGAGTGCCTGCGGGTCAACGACTTCCCGCCGGCCGTGCGGGACTTGATGGCGTCCACCGTGCGGTGCGCCTTCTCCCAGGCCAGCTTTTCGGTCGCGCCGAGGATCGGGCGGAACGCGACCTGGATGCGCGGGACGTCGGTGCGTCCGGCGTCCTTCGCGGCCTGCTTCACCGACTCGATCTGGGCGGCGGTGTCCACGAGCGGTTCGCCCCACAGGCAGAAAATGTCTGCCTCCGCACCACCTGCTTTGTAGGCGGCGGGGGACGAGCCGCCGAACGACACGTCCGGCCGCGGCTGCTGCACCGGGAACACGTCGCTGACGAAGTCCGCGAACCTGTAGTGCTCGCCCTCGTGGTCGAACGGTTCCCGCGACGTCCACGCCTTCTTGACGATCCCGATGTACTCGCGGGTGCGGGAGTAGCGCTGGTCCTTGGTCAGGTAGTCGCCCTCGCGCTGCTGCTCGTGGTCCGTGCCGCCGGTGATGAAGTGCACGGTCAGCCGGCCGTCGCTGATCTGGTCCAGCGTGGCGAACGTCTTCGCGGCGAACGTCGGGTAGGACACGTTCGGCCGGTGTGCCAGCAGGATCTGGAGCTTGTCCAGCTTGGTCGCGATGTACGCGGCGGCCTGCGCGGGCTCGGGAGAGCCCGACCCGTACGCGAACAGCACCCGGTCCCAGCCGTGCTCTTCGTGCGCGCGGGCCAGCCGGAGCGTGTAGTCCTTGTCGAACGACGCGCCGCTGCGCGGGTGCGTCTCGGAGCCGTCGTTGGTGCCGCCGATCCCCAGGAACTCAACAGGCACGTCAGTACCTTCCACGTGATGTTGGTGCGTGAACCACCCGGATGCGGGTGTCGAGCGGAGAGAACGCCGACGCGCCAACGACGTTGAGGGAGACGCGCGGGGTCGGCGGGCCGGTCAGCCTGAACAGGACGCGGCCTGGACGGGTGTCAGCCCGTACAGGAGGAGGACCACACCCGACCGAAGTCGATGTGGCCGCGAATGACCAGCCGCACGGGTTCCACGACTCCAGTGCAGCAGCGACGGGCCCGGCCGTCAACGACGGTTCGATCCACGTCCAAATGCCGGAATGCCTTGACTTGCATCGTGGTCGCGCGCATACCATCGCGACGCGGCGTTGAGGGACGCGGCACCATCCCGTGTTCCCTCGTGCTCTGGAGCCCCGCTGATGAGTGCTTCCACCGTCACGTCGCCACCACAGGCCCGCAAGGCGGCCGAGATCGTCCCGTTGCGCCGCCCGTGGCGGTGGGTTTCCGCGTCGCTGGTCCTGGTGGCGTGCCTTGTCGTGCTGTGGTCCGTGGTGACCAACGAGCAGTTCCAGTGGCCCGTGGTGGCCCAGTTCTTCACCACCGAGGCGGTGTTGCGCGGGCTGTGGCTGACGTTGTGGCTCACCGCGCTGACCGTCGTCGCGGGGTTCGCGATCGGTGGCGTGCTGGCCGTGATGCGGCTGTCCGGCAACCCGGTGCTGGTGGCGGTGAGCTGGGGTTACGTCTGGCTGTTCCGTTCCGTGCCGCTGCTGGTGCAGTTGCTGTTCTGGTTCAACATCGGCGCGCTGTACCCGGTGCTTTCGGGTGCCACGCCGATCATCGGGCCGGTGACCGCCGT
Source organism: uncultured Saccharothrix sp. (assembly GCA_965995405.1). Lineage (GTDB taxonomy): Bacteria > Actinomycetota > Actinomycetes > Mycobacteriales > Pseudonocardiaceae > Actinosynnema. The sequence goes on along the minus strand of CBHFOL010000017.1, from coordinate 22,519 downwards.
GATCATCGGTCTGGTGGTGCACGAAGCGGCCTACGCGGCCGAGATCGTGCGCGGCGGCATCCTGTCCGTGGACGCCGGGCAGATCGAGGCGGCGCTGGCGCTGGGTATGCGGCGTGGCCGGGTGCTGCGCCGGATCGTGCTGCCGCAGGCGATGCGGGCGATCATCCCGGCGGCGGGCAACATGCTGATCGGCACGTTGAAGGGCACGTCGATCGTGAGCGTGCTGGCCGTGCAGGACCTGCTCTATTCGGTGCAGCTCATCTACAACCGCAACTACCTGATCATCCCGCTGCTGTTGGTGGCCACCATCTGGTACGTCATCGTCACCAGTCTGCTCAGCATCGGCCAGTACTACGTCGAGAAGTACTACGCGCGGGGCGCGGGGAGGCTGTCGTGACGGTCGCCGTCCAGGTCACCGATCTGCACAAGAGTTTCGGCGGCACACCCGTGCTGCGCGGGGTGGACCTCGCCGTGGACCGGGGTTCGGTCACCTGCGTGATCGGGCCGTCCGGTTCCGGCAAGAGCACTTTGTTGCGCTGCCTGAACCACCTGGAGAAGCCGGACCACGGCGAGATCGAGGTGGACGGCGAGCTCGTCGGGTACCGGCGGCACCGGGGGAAGCTGCACGAGCTGAAGGAGAAGGTCGTCGCCGGGCAGCGGGCGTCGATCGGCATGGTGTTCCAGGGCTTCCACCTGTTCGGGCACTTGACCGTGCTGGAGAACGTGATCGAGGCCCCGATGGGCGTGTCCGGCTTGCCGCGCGCGGAAGCCGTGGAGCTCGCCCGGTCGTTGATCGCGCGGGTCGGCTTGGCGGGCCGGGAGGACGCCTATCCGCGCCAGTTGTCCGGTGGGCAGCAGCAGCGGGTGGCGATCGCGCGGGCGTTGGCCATGCGCCCCAAGGTGATGCTGTTCGACGAGCCGACGTCGGCGTTGGACCCGGAGCTGGTGGGGGAGGTGCTGGAGGTCATGAAGGACCTCGCGGCGGACGGGATGACGATGGTCGTGGTCACGCACGAGATCGGGTTCGCCCGGTCGGTCGCGGACACCGTGGTGTTCCTGGACGACGGCCTGGTGGTGGAATCCGGTCCGCCCGCCCTGGTGATCGACAGTCCGCGGCACCCGAGGACCCGCGAATTCCTGGCCCGGGTGCGATGAGCGTCATCGTCCTGGTGGGGGCCGGGCCGCGCGCTTCCGGCCTGGTGGAACGGATCGGGGCCAACGCGCCGGAGTTGCTGGACGGTCCGGTGGAGATCCACCTGGTGGACCCGTTCGCGGCGGGGTCGGGGCGGGTGTGGCGGCACGAGCAGTCGCCGTTGCTGCGGATGAACTCGATGGCGGAGGACGTCACGATGTTCACCGACTCGTCGGTGGTGTGCACGGGGCCGGTGCGTCCCGGGCCGTCGTTGGCCGAGTGGGCGGTGGATCTGTCCACTGTGGAGCTTGATGCCGGGGTGCGGGCGGAGCTGGAGGCGATGTCGCCGACGTCGTTTCCCAGCCGGCGGGTGCAGAGCGCGTACCTGAAGTGGTTCCACCAGCGGGCGATTGATTCGCTGCCGGCTGGGAGCGCGGTTTACGTGCACCCGACGAAAGTGGTGCGGTTGACCGGGTCGCCGCAGACGCGGCAGCGGGTGTGGTTGGCGGACCGGCCGGAGCCGTTGGTGGCGGATGTCGTGGTGCTTGCGTTGGGGCACTTGGACACCGTCGTTTCGGCGGAGGAGACGCGGCAGGAGGAGTACGCCCGGGAGCACGGGTTGACCTACCTGCGGCCGGACTACACGGCGGATGCCGACCTGTCCGTGGTGCCTGCCGGCGCGGACATCGTGGTGCGGGGTATGGGGTTGGCGTTCGTCGACCTGGTTGTGCTGCTGGCGGAGGGGCGTGGCGGGACGTTCGTGCGGGTCGGGGAACGGCTGCACTACGTGGCTTCCGGCAACGAGCCCCGGCTGCACGTCGGGTCGCGGCGTGGCGTGCCTTATCACTCCAAGACCGGGTATCGGTTGCAGGGGGAGGCCCCTGGGAAGCCCAGGTTCTTTGTGGCGGAGGAGTTGTTGGCACGACCGGGTGTGGTCGACTTCCGTGCGGACGCTTGGCCGTTGATGGCGAAGGAGATCGCCTACGGGTACTACCGGGAGCTGTTCACCGGGCACCCGGCGCGGGTTCGGCTGGAGTGGGCGGAGTTCTCGGCCCGGTTCGCGGTTTTGGACTGGTACAGCCCGGAAATGCGGGAGCTGGAGGCTTCGGCCGTGCCGGGTTCCTTGGACCGCTTGGACTTCGAGCGGTTGGACCGGCCGATCGACGGGCTGACGTTCGCCACGCCGGAGGGGTTCCAGCAGTTCCTGCGGGCATACGTGAGGGCGGACATCACGCGTCGGTCGTCGGTGGAGTACAGCGCTGATCTCGGTGCTTTCCTGGCGCTGTTGGGGGTTTACGGGCAGATCGCGGTGTTGTCGGCGTCCGGGCGGTTGGTCGGGGAAGACGGTTGGTGGCACGGATTCTTCAGCTATATCGCGAGTGGGCCGCCGCCGGACCGGTTGGAGGAGCTGCTGGCGTTGGCCCGGGCCGGGGTGGTGTCGTTCCTGGGTGCGGACATGTGGGTGGAGGCGGCGGACGGGGCGTTCCTGGCGGGTTCGGCCAGCGTGCCGGGGCATGTGGTGCGGGCGCAGGGGTTGATCGAGGCGCGGTTGCCGGTGCACAGGTTGGAGCACACCGCCGATCCGTTGCTGCGGTCGTTGGCGGGGGCGGTGTCGAGCAGAGACGGCCTGGTGAGCGTCAACCCGTCGGACAGCCGACTTTTGGATGCCGGCGGAACACCGCACGCCCGAAGGTTCGCTGGTGGGCCGTACACGACGAACAAGGCTTATGCGGCGTTCGCACGGCCGCAGACGAACGCCCCGTCGTTCCGGCAGAACGACGAGGTGGCCCGTGCGGTACTGAAGTTCCTGGCAGTCGAAGCGGTCGAGTCTGTGGCTTAGCGTCGGTCTGAGACTTTGGACGACGAGCTAGGACCAGTCGGCGCAGGGCACGACTTCGAATCCCCGGCTGGGGAAGACGGTGTCCATGAAGAAGTCGTGCGTTGTCGGGTCGCCGTCGCCGCAACCGTCGCGCAGCACGGTCACGTGGTAGCCGCGGTCCGCCGCGTCGTAGCACGTCGCGGCGACCATTGCGCTGGTCGCTACTCCGGCGATCGCGAGGGTGTCGACGCCGCGCGCGCGGAGCACGAGGTCGAGATCCGTGCCGGCGAACGCGCTCGCGCGGCGTTTGAGCACGACGACGTCCTCGTCGGTGACCGGCAGGTCGATCTCGGTGCCGGGCGATCCCTCGTGGAAGGCGTCCCCGGCGTCGAAGAACGATCGGTACAGCGCGTTGTCCGGCGGCAGGTCGGCCCCGTTGGCCCGGAAGGCGATGTGCACGAACACGACGAGCACACCGGCCGCGCGGGCACGCGGGAGCAACTCGGTGAGCGGCGGCACGACCTGCTTGGCGAACGGGTAGCTGCCCGTGATGCCCCGCTGGATGTCGCCGATGATCAGTGCGGTGGTCAAGACAGGCTCCCGTCCAGCGGCTCCGTCCGGTGCCCCGCGGTGAACAGGACAGCCGGCCCGGCGGCCGTGATGCTCGCGATGGTCGACAGTGCGTAGGTGACGCTACCGGCTTCCACCCGGGACCTGCGTTCAGGCGACGGACGTATAACGCCCCTGGAAGCGGACCAGTGGCGGGTTGCCCGCGTTGTGCTGGACTTCCAGGGGTTCGCCGACCAGCGCCACGTGGTCACCGACCGCGATCCGCCGGGCGGTCCGGCAACGGAGGCGGACCGGGGCGTCCAGGAGGTGCGGCACACCATCCACATCGGACTCCCAGTTGGTGCGCGCACCCCAACGATCCGCGCCGGTCTTCGCGAACAGGTCCGACAGCTCCGTCTGGCCGACGTGCAGCAGGTGCACGGCGAACAGCGGCGACGTGCGCAGGACCGGCCACGCCGAAGCACCCTCGCCGATCCACACCACCACCAGCGGCGGGTGGAAGCTGGCGGACGTGAAGGAGCTCACCGTGACGCCCACCGGGCCGTCCGGACCGGACGCGGTGACGATGCCCACGGCCTGCGGGAAGTCGCGGAGTGCGGTGCGCAGGTCGGTGCGCAGATCGGTCATCGGGTCGCTCCTACGGGTGTGGTGAACCAGCCTGCCTCGTCCAGCTGCGCGGCCAGCGAGCCGATGAGCTGCTCCTGGTCGCCGGCGAGCACGGCTTCGTTGACGAACAGCCCCCGGCCCGGGACCGACGCGCCCAACTCGGCCAGCAACGGCTTGAGGTGCAGCTCCACGGCCAGCGCGTGCTTGTCGGCGGCGGCGACCAGCAGCGGGACGGCGGTCGTTCCGCGCAGCCAGTTGCCCGGAGCCTGGTCCACGATCGCCTTGAGCAGGCCCGTGTAGGTGGCCTTGTACGTCGGGGACGCGACCACCAGGAAGTCGGCCGTCGCGAGGTTCTCCAACGCCTCCTTCACCGCCGTCGAACCGGGCCGGAACACCTCGGCCGCCAGTTCCGCCGCGTCCACCAGCGGGCCGTTGTGGGCCACCTCACGGCCCTGCTCGGTCAAGGTTCGGCGGACGGCCTCACGCAGGGCCAGCGCCGCGTTCAGCGTGCGGGACGCCGGACGGGGGTTGCCGACCAGGGCACCGACGACGAGTGGCTGGGTCATGCTCCCGAGCATTGCAACGTCGTCGGCGGCCCTCAAGGTGGTCCAACGGGCGGGACGACCCAACCGAACCCGCCCCGGGAGGGGTAGAGGGAGCATGGACACCGTGTCCGATCGCGCGCCGGCCCGCCCCGACGGGTTCGCCGCGTGGGTCGACCCGCACCTGGCCGCCATGACCCGGCTGGCCGCCCGCCTCGCGCCCGCCGCCGACCGTGACGACGTGGTGCAGGAGGCGCTCGTCCGGGCGTGGCGCAAACGCCACCAGTTCGACGCACGACGCGGGACGCCGTCCGCCTGGCTGCTGGCCATCACCGCTGATCAGGCCGCCAAGGCGCGGTCCAGGGTCCGGCGGCTCGAACCGGTGCCGGAGGAGGCGGGGGCCGTGCCGCCCGCGTCCGACGACGGGATCGACGTGCGGCGCGCCCTGGACCGGCTGACCGCGCGGCAGCGGCTGGCCGTCGACTGCGTGTACTTCGTCGGCCTGACCGTCGCGGAGACCGCCGGCGTCATGCGCTGCTCCGAAGGCACGGTGAAGTCCACCCTGTCCGACGCCCGCGCGAAGCTGCGCGTGTTCCTGGAGGTGACCGGATGACCGATCCCGTCGACGAACTGCTGCGTGACACCGGCACCCGCTGGCGTGAGGCGCAGCCGCCGCCGAAGCCCGTGGATCCGGCCCTGTTCGCGCCCCGCTCCCCGTTGAGCCGCTGGGGACCGCTCGCCGCCGCCGCGACCGTGGTGGCGTTGGTCGCCGGTGTCGTGGCCTTCGTGCACGACGCCGAACCGGAGCGGGCGACGACGCTGACGGCCGTGGCCAACCCCTACGACGGGCTGGTCGTGCGGGACGGTGACCACGTGGAGGCCAGTGGGCTGGTGGATGTCCTGGCCGACGGGAGGGCCGTGTTCTGCGGCAACGTGCCGATCGCCGCGTCCAACCCGCCGATCTTCGGCTGCGAGCCGAACATCTACATGGAGGGTCTTGACCTCAACCGGCTCATCCACCCGTTCAGCCACCGGGAAGGCCGCGCGGGCAGCGTGCACGTGCGCGGTCGGTTGGCGGGCGGTGTGCTGACCGTGACGGAGCAACTGGACACCCTGCCGCCGTCGCGGGAACTGCCGCCGCGTGACGTGCCGTGTCGACCGCCGGACGGGGGCTGGTCGACGGAATCCCCCGACACGGACCAACTCCACGACTACATCGACAACCTGCACCCGGGCTGGTTCAGCACGCCCAGGGTGGGGCAGGCCGACGGGCGGAGCGTGTTCGTCGTGTCGGTGGTGGCCGGTGATTTGGAAGTCGTCCGTCGTGAGCTGCGCGACCGGTTCGGCGGCAACCTGTGCCTGGTCGACGCGCGGGGCAGGCGCAGCCTCGCCGAAGGGACGGCGATCCGGGACGCGGTACGGGATCTGGCACGGAATCGCGCCTACGGCATCAACACCATTGGCGGCAGTGATGTGGTGAACGTCGGACTGCCCGTGGTGACTCCCGAACTGGCCGAGAAGTTCGCCGGGATCGCCGCGGACCTCCGGTTGGAGCCGAGCATCCGACCCGTGTCATAGCTGTGGCGGCACCGGGAGTCGGTGCCGCCACAACGCTTTTCCTCAGGCGACGGCCGACAGGACCGACGCGATCCTGGTGGCGATGCGGTCGTTGTCGGTCGGCGCGAGGCTCAGCCAGCCGTTCTCGTGCACCATCAGGTAGCGGCCCTGGTTGGTGTCGAACCAGGTGATGAGCACGCCCGCGCGGGTCGCGCGGTAGCCGCCGTTGGTGGTCACGCCGAACTGGCCGCCCGCGACCCGGTTGGCCGCCAGCTCACTGACCACGGAGGCGTCCTCGCGGGAGAGCCCCGCCTTCTGCAACGCCTCCCGCTCGTCCAGCTCACCGCTGCCCCACGGGTCGTCGTCCTCGTCGTTGTCCGGCTGTTCCTGTTGCAGCGCAACGGCTTCGTTGAGCGTCTCCAGGCGCAGGGACAACGCGGCACCGGGCCCGGCCGAACCGTTGGGCAGCACCTCGACGATGGACCTCGCCAGCGCGGTCGGCCGGATCTCCAACAGACCGACCTTGCCGCTGTCGATCACCGCCAGCACGGCCCGGTTCCCGTTCGACGCGGCGACGGCGCGGACCGGGCGGTCCAGGTGGGCCACCGCGTCCACCGCCACCTGGGGGTCGGCCAGCAGGCGCAACAGGTCCAGCAGGCGCGGATCCGGTTCGCCGTACTCGGCCAGCACCTCGGCGCGGAGCCGGGCGCGTTCCTCGCCGGTCGCGCCCAGGCTGGGCACGTCCAGCGGATACGGGAGGCGACCCAGGCCCAGGTCGTGCCACAGCACGTCCAGCTGGCGCGGGCTGAGCAGGAACTGCGGCTCGATCACTGGTCGCCGCCCTTCGTCCGACGGCCGCGCGGGTGCGCGGGACGCGAGTGGTGTGGGCCGGTTGGCGGCCCTTCGTGCGATGCTGCGCGGGTACGCGGTCCGGGTGTGCTGCGGGCGGGTCATTGCTCGCCCTTCTTGGGCTTCGCGCCGCCGATCACCGACGGGGGCAGGTTCTCGCCGGGCACGTCGAAGATGTCCTCGCCCCGGAGGTAGCCGGCCGAACGGTGTTCCTTGTCCTCGTCGCCCTGACCCTGGCCCGCGCCGCCGCCGCCCATGGGCGCGCCGCCCATCGGGGAACCGGCACCACCCGCGCCGGGACCGGCCGGGCCGAAACCGGGCATCGGGCCGCGTGCGCCGGGACCCGCGACGCCGGACGCGCCACCGGCCGCCAACTGGCCGCCTGCGCCGCCACCCGCGCCCGTGGGGCCGAAGCCGCCGCCACCGCCGCCTCCGAAGCCACCGCCGCCGAAACCGCCCGCGCCGCCACCACCGCCGCCGAACCGGCCTGCGCCAGGTGCGCCCGGGACGGGCGGTGTGCCGGGCGTGCCGGCCGGGACGTACGGCGGGATCTTCGGGCCGAGACCGCTCTGCGGCTTGGGGATCGGCGTTCCGGGCGGAGCCGGCTTGTACGGCGGAGGCTGCTGCTTGCCGCCACCGCTGGGCGGCGTGTAGCCCGGAGGGACGTAGCCGCTGCCGGGCGGGGTGTAGCCGCTGCCGGACGGCGGGGTGTAGGCGGGCGGCGTGTACTTGTTCGCCACCGGGACCTGGGCTGCGGCAGCGGCGGCCGTGGTGCCTTCGGGGCGGTACGGCGCGGCGGCCGGCACCTGCGGGGTGCCCCCGCCGCCTCCACCTCCGCCGCCTCCACCGAAACCGCCCGCGCCGGACGCGCCGCTGGGCGGCGTGTAGGCGGGCGTGGCCGGGGTGGCTGCGGTCTGGGCTTGGAGGGCCGAAGCCTGCGTGGTGTCGCCGGCGGCCCCGGCTGCCTGCTGGGCGTCGCCCAGGGTGGGTTCGGCGGCGGTCGCCATCAGCATCGGCTGCGGAGCTTCGACGCGGCCGGTCACCGGGTTGAACGGCGCGGTGAACAGCGGCGTCGACCCGTCGACCGAGCGGGACTCGTTCTCCATCGTCGTCATCACGGCGACGGCCTGCTCGTGCGCCGCGCGGGCCGTGTCGTTGGCCGCTTGCACGTCGGCCGCCGAGCTCGCGAAGCCCTGGAGCCCGCCGCCGCTGAACGCGCCGGTCGCCTGGTTCCAGTCGAACTCGACCGGCTCGGGCATGCTCGCCCTGGCGTTCTCCATGATGTTGCTCTGGTCCTCGACCCGCTTGCCCACCTCGACGGCGGTCGCGGCGGTCTGGGTGACCCACTCGGCCAGCATCTTGATCGCGGTGCGCGCGCCGTCGGCCGACTCGCCGGTCCAACCCGTCTCGGTGGCGGCGACGCGTTCGTTGATGACCCGCGCCGACTCGGTCAGCTCCGCGCCGAACTGGCCCCACTCCGCGCCGATCTCGCCGGTCTGGCCGGGGTCGTTGTTGTTGTGGACCGCGTCGTAGAGCTCGCGGTGCGACCGGGACGCCCAGTTCTGCGCGTCCGTCAGGACGAGGTCGATCTCCTGCTGGTCAGCCATGGCGCGCCTCTCAGTTCCCGGTCAGGCGGGTCAGTTCGGAGCCGTGCTCCTCGTCGACGGCTTGGAAGTTGCGGATCGCGCTCGCCACCGAGTCGTGCGTCTGCTGGAGGACTTCGCGGTAGGAGCTCATCACCGACACGAACGACAGCTCGTCGCCCTCGGCGCGGCCCTCGAACTTGGCGGCCATCTTGTCGCCGACCGGGTTCGCGCCCAGCGGCGCGGGACGCGCCAGCCTGCCCGCGCGCTCCAGCCACGAGTCGACCTGGTCGATCTGTTCGAGGAGCATCTTGCGCATCTCCTCGCCGGTCGCGGGGTCGAGCGAGACCCGGCCGGAGTTCACGGTCTCCTGCAACGCGAGGACCTGACCGTCGATGGTGGGAGCCTGGGCGGCGACACGTGCGGTCTGCCGGACCTCGGCCTCTTCATTCCCTGCTTCGGCGATGTACATCGGATTCCCTCGCGAAGGCAGCCTGCTGGACGAAACCCAGGCTCACCCTTGCCCCCAACGCCCGCCCAACGCCCCGCCAACGCCCCGCTGCCCGCCACCGCCCCGCCACCGCCGGCCCGTTTCACTGCCACCGCGCCCCGCCCGCGTCCATGCCTCGCCGATGCCCACAGGTTCCGCTCCCGCCAACCTCCCGCCGATGCTCCAAACAGCCCCGCCGACGGCCCGCACTCGCCGCGTCGGCGGAATCGGAGCGGTACGGCACTGTGCGAAACTCGGTGACCACAGGGTGACAACGCCGAAAGGTCTTCAGGATGCGGGTGAACCTGCTCGGCCCTGTTGAGCTCGTTTCCGCAGATGGCAACGCCGTCCGGCTGGGTGCGGCGAAGCGTCGGGCGGTGCTGGCGGCGTTGGCGTTGGAACTCAACCGGGTCGTGTCCGGCGACCGGCTGCTGTCGCTGGTGTGGGATGGAGCACCGCCGCCACAGGCAAAAGCCGCACTTCAGGGACATATCGCCCAGCTGCGCAAGGTTCTCGCGGGTGGCGTGGCGTTGATCACCCGGGCACCGGGCTACGTGCTGACCGGCGACCGGGACGCGGTGGACGTGTTCCGCTTCGAGGACCTGGTCGCGTCCGCGCGCGACGCCACCGACGAGGCCGCGGTCGAGCTTCTGACCAGCGCGTTGGCGTTATGGCGCGGCCCGGTGTTGGCGGACGTGCCGGGCGCGGAGGTGCGCGAGGCGGTGTCCGCACGGCTGGAGGAGTTGCGGCTGGTCGGCGTGCAGGAGTTGGCGACGCGACTGTTCCGGCTCGGCCGCGCGGCGGACGCCGTGTCCGGGCTGCGGGACGCCGTAGCCGCGTACCCGTTGCGCGAACCGTTGGTGGCACGACTTGTGCTCGCCCTGCACTGGACCGGACGGCAGGCCGAAGCGCTGGAACTGTTCCACCGCACCAGGGAACAGCTGGTGGAGGAGCTGGGCGTCGATCCCGGCCCGGAGCTGCGGGACGCGTACCAGACGGTGCTGGCGGGTGACACCGCGCCGAAGTCGATCGAGCGCGGACCCGCGCCGGCGCAATTGCCGCGTGAGCACAGGGGATTCGTGGGCCGGGAGTCCGAGTTGTCCGATCTGGCGGACAGTCGGCGCGGCGACTCGGCGATCGGTCTGCTGGTAGGTCCGGCAGGTGTGGGGAAGACGGCGCTGGCGCTGCGTTGGGCGCATCGGGTGGCCGAAGAGTATCCGGACGGCCAACTTTTCGTGAATCTACGGGGCTTCGACGAGACCGAGCCGTTGGATCCGCGCACCGCGCTGATCGGTTTCCTGCGGGCGTTGGCGATGACCGACTCGCAGATCGCGGCGGACCTGGAAACCCAGGCGGCGCAGTACCGTTCGCTGCTGGCCGGGCGGCGGGTGCTGGTGTTCCTGGACAACGCGCGTTCGGCGGAGCAGGTCCGGCCGTTGCTGCCGGGTTCGGCGGGGTGCCTGGTGTTGGTGACGAGCCGGCACCGGCTGGACGACCTGGTGGTGACCGAGGGCGCGTCCGCGTTGCACGTGCAGACTCTGCCCGAGGAGAGCGCGGAGAACCTGCTCGCGGCGGTGCTGGGCCGGCACCGGATCGAGCAGGAGCCCGAGGCGGTCGCCGAGTTGGTGGCACAGTGCGACCGGCTGCCGTTGGCGTTGCGGATCGCCGGGGCCAGGTTGGCGTCGCGGCCTCGTTGGACGATCCAGTCGCTGGTGGACGAGTTGCGCGACGAGCAGCACCGGTTGTCGGCGTTGGAATTGCCCGAGGCGGGGCGTGGGATCCACGCGGCGCTGGCGGTGAGCTATCGGGAGTTGCCCGAGGGCGCGGCGCGGTTGTTGCGGCGGTTGGGTTTGCACCCCGGGACGGATCTGGACAGCTACACGGCGGCGGCGTTGTTGGACATCAACGTGGTGAGCGCGCGGACGCACCTGCGGACGCTGGCGTACGCGAACCTGCTGCACGAGTCGACGCCGGACCGGTATTCGCGGCACGACCTGGTGCGGCTGTTCACCCACCAGCTGGCGGCCGGTGAGTCCGAAGTGGACACTTCGGTGGCGACGAACCGGTTGCTGGACTACTACTTGCACGTCGCGGATTCGGCGCGTGCGCACCTGTCGGACCACGTGCGGCCGTTCGGTCCGCGTGAGCACCAGCCGGCGAGTTTCCCTGCGCTGTCTTCACATGCGGCGGCGTTGGACTGGTTCACGTTGGAAGAGGCGAATCTCGGGCTGGCGCTGGAGATCGCGGTGAGCGGCGGCGAGCGCGAGCGGACGTGGCAGTTGGCGCTGTGCCTGGACGCGTTCCACTTCCGGCGCGGGAACCGGTTGGACCGGCTGGCGTTGTGCCGGATCGGGTTGGGCGCGGCGCGGGAGTTGGGTGACGAGCACGCGGAGGCGACGTTCCTGCTGCGCTTGGGCTCGACGTTGGCGGAGCTGGGGCGGATCGAGGAGGCGATCGAGGCTTGTACGCGGGCGGCGGGGTTGGCCGGGGGTGATCGGCACCTGGAGTTGGCCGGGTTGGCGAATCTCGGGTACTGCCTGATGGCGGATGACCAGTTGGATCGGGCGCAGGCGACGATTCTGGATGCTCTGGAGGTGGCGCGGGAGGTTGGGGACACGCGGTCGCAGGCGAGTGTGCAGAACAACCTGGCGAACGTGTTGCTGCGCAAGCACCAGCCGGAGGAGGCGCTGCGCCATGCGGCGGAAGCCCTGAGTCTGTTCACCTCTGCCGCGCCGTCCAAGGCGCACACGGCGACGTTGCACACCGTGGGCGCGGCCTCCCAGCAGTTGGGTCGCTTGGACGAGGCCCTGGAGTCCTACCAAGCCGGACTGACCCTCGCCAAACGCCTGGGTGACCGCTACCAGGAGGCCCTCTGCCACCGAGCCATCGGCGACGTCCTGGAACAGTCGGAAGGCATGGACTCGGCCACCCCCCACTGGCTGGCCGCCCTGAACCTCTACCGCGACCTACGCCTCGCCGACGCCGACGACCTGGCCCGCAAGCTCGACCCGCACGTCCTCACCACCTGAACGCACCGGTAAACCCCACATCGCAAACCTTGCTTTGTAAACCTTGCTGAGCAAACCCTACATCGCGAACCGTGCTGAGCAAGCCCCACATCGCAAAGCTTGCTTCGTAAACCCCACATCGAAGACCTTGCTTCGCAAACCGCACCTCGCAAAGCTTGCTTTGTAAGCTTTGCTTTGTGAAGTTAACATCGCAAACCGCAAGGCAGGCCATACCGCAAACCCCACTTTGTAAAGTTAACATTGTGGGTGTTGCCTTGTGGGTCTTACATTGCAGGCTTTGCTTTGTAAACTTAACTTGAGTGGGATCTTGCTGTGTGGTGCCCTATGCGGTGGCTTGGGCTGCGGCGCGGCCTGCCACCCGGCCGGAGAAGAGGCAGCCGCCCAGGAAGGTGCCTTCCAGGGCTCGGTAGCCATGGACTCCGCCGCCGCCGAAGCCGGCTGCTTCGCCTGCGGCGTAGACGCCTTGCAGGACTTCGCCGTCTTCCTTCAGGACTCGGGCGGACAGGTCGGTGTGCAGGCCGCCCAGGGTCTTGCGGGTCAGGACCGAGAGGCGGACCGCGATCAGGGGGCCGGCTTTGGGGTCCAGCAACGGGTGCGGCTCGACCACGCGGATCAGCTTGTCGGTCAGGAACCGGCGCGCCTCGCGCATGGCGTTGATCTGCATGTCCTTGCCCAGCCCGGAAATCACCTGCCGATCGCGCTCCACGATCACCTTCTCCAACGAAGCCGCGTCGATCAGGTCCGCACCGGTCAGCTTGTTCATCCCGGCCGCCAACTCCGCCACGCTCCGCGCCGAGATGAACTCCGACGACCGCTTCGCGAACTCCTCCACCGGCGCCACCGCCCCCGGCAACGCCCGCTTCAGCACCTGCTTCACGTCCTTCCCCGTCAGGTCCGGGTTCTGCTCCGACCCCGACAGGGCGAACTCCTTCCCGATGATCCGCTGGTTGAGCACGAACCACGAATACCCGTGCCCGGTCTTCACGATGTGCTCCAACGACCCCAACGCGTCGAACCCCGGGAACAACGGAATCGGCAGCCGCCGCCCCGTCGCGTCCAGCCACAGCGACGACGGCCCCGGCAGGATGCGGATCCCGTGCCGGCTCCAGATCGGCGCGTAGTTCGCGATCCCCTCCGGGTAGTGCCACATCCGGTCCTCGTTGATCAGACCGCCACCCGCCCGGTGCACGACCCCCAGCATCTTCCCGTCGACGTGGTCCGGCACGCCCGACAGCATGTGCTCCGGCGGCGCACCCAACCGGGACGGCCAGTTGCGGCGCACCAGCTCGTGGTTCCCGCCGATACCACCCGACGTCACCACCACCGCCTGCGCCCGCAACGCGAACTCGCCCGCCACGACCCGGGAACTGGGCGCGCCGCGCTCGACCGTGCTCGGCTCCAGCACCTCACCGCGCACACCGTCCACCACACCACCGGTCGTGGTCAGCTCCGTCACGCGGTGCCGGAACGCCAACCGCACCTGGCCACGGGCCACCGCCGCACGCACCCGCCGCTCGAACGGCTCGACCACGGCCGGACCGGTGCCCCACGTGACGTGGAACCTGGGCACCGAGTTCCCGTGCCCGTTCGCCAGGTACCCGCCGCGCTCCGCCCACTGCACGAACGGGAACCAGCGCATACCCATGGCGTGCAGCCAACTCCGCTTCTCACCCGCCGCGAAATTCACATAAGCCTCGGCCCACCGACGCGGCCAGTGGTCGGTGTCGCGGTCGAACGCCGCCGAGCCCAGCCAGTCCTGCAACGCCAGGTCGGCGTTGTCCCGGACCTTCAGCCGGCGCTGTTCGGGCGTGTCCACCAGGAACAGCCCGCCGAACGACCAGAACGCCTGGCCACCCAGTGACGCCTCCGGCTCCTGGTCGAGCAGGATGACCTTGCGACCCGCGTCGGCGAGTTCGGCGGTGGCGACGAGCCCCGCGAGTCCGCCTCCGACGACGATGACATCCGCGTCATGTGCCATCGGGCGAGTCTAGATCGAAGTCGAGGTCGCGGACGAGAGTTGAAAAAGATTCACATAAAAGGGGTCACCATGAGCTACTACCGGGGCGAAACGGGCGAGGTCAGCGGGGTCTGGCGGCCGGTCGCCGACGTGCCGACCATCGACCGACCGGTCACCCAGGCCCGCCTGGTCGCGCCCGGCAACGTCACACAGGGGCAGTTCGGGCTCTTCGAATGGAACATGGCCCCGCACGCGGGCGGTCCGGGCGCGCACTTCCACAAGACGTTCTCCGAGTCGTTCTACGTGATCTCCGGAACCGTCCGGCTGTTCGACGGCGACGGCTGGGTGAACGCGACCGCGGGCGATTTCCTCTACGTGCCGGAGGGCGGAATCCACGCTTTCCGCAACGACGCCGACGAGCCGGCCTCGATGTTGATCCTCTTCGCGCCCGGCCCGCCGCGCGAGGAGTACTTCCGCGAACTCGCGGAGATCGGCGAAACGGGCCGCGAACTCCTCCCCGAGGAGTGGACCGAGCTCTACGCGCGGCACGACCAGTTCATGGTTTGAGGGCCGCCGGCCGTTCGGGTGAGGGGGCATCCGTCCGGCCGACGGCGGCCGAGCCGCGCGGGCGCTCCGGTGACGTCTCGGGGAGAGGGCCTGCCGCACCCATGGGGGTGTGGGCGACGGTGGTCCTGACGTCCGGGCGGCATCCGCGGGCCGACCACTCGTCCAACGGACGACATAGCACAGTTGTTCCCGGCGTGTCCAGGGTCACTACGGAGAGTCGCGAACAGCCCGGTCGCCGACGCTACTGCGTCCGATCGGCCTCACCGCGCAGCTCGGTCATCCGCTGTTCGGCCGCTGCCAGCTTGTCCCGCGCCGCCGTCGCCTTCCGCTTCGCCCGCTCGACCCGCGTCGCGGCCTCCTGCTCGGCCTGCTGGGCCCGCCGCAGCTCGGCCCGCAGCGTCGCCGCGTGGTCCTCCCGCTCGACCAGCGCCGCCTCCGCCTCGGCCACCGCCGAATCCGCCGCCGCCACGTCCGCGCGAGCCGTCGTGATGTCGTCCCGAGCCTGGTTCAACCGACGCTCCCGCCGCTGCTCACGGCGGGGTGCCAGGTCGTCCCGCACCGGCACGGCGGTCTCGCTCAACGGCCCGAACCCGGACTGGTCCACCGCCTTCACCAGCCGTCCCGCCCGGATCCGCGCGGCCAGCACGGCGTCCGCCAGCGCGGCGGTCAGCGTGGACCGCACCTGCTGCACGGCGTCCGGTCCCAGCGGCACGCCGCCGTCCGCCGCCAGGTCCTCGGTCAGCCGCACCAGGGAGCCCAGCACGACCCGCCGGCGCGCGCCCAACTCGCGCAGCGCGCCGCCCCGCAACTCCTCCTGCGCGACCCGCAATTGATCACCCAGAGCTACCGCCTCGGCCAGTTCCGCCGCGCCGTGCCGGGCCAGCCGGTTGAGCGCCCACGCCGACGCGGTGGGCTTGCGCAGCGCGGTGACCTCCTTCGCCAGCTCCTTGTCACCCCGCTCCAGCGCGGCCCGCGCGTGGGCGTCCCGGGCCGCGACGAACCGCGCCGGCGGCAGGTCGTACAGCTCGTCGGCTATCCGGTCGATCGGTGCGGCGTCCACGATGTCCACCAGTGTGCTCGTCATCGTGTTGATGTGCGATTTGTTACCGATTCAAGACGGCGTCCGGGATTCACCGTTGACAGAGTTTGACATTCCGGCCGGTCGGCTCTTGACTGGAACCGTCGCCCCGGTCCAGGACTGCGGCGGCACTTCTCGCGCGTGCGCGCAATACCCCGTTCAGTCCAATGTGGACTCGCCTATTGGGCTGTTCGTCTGATTGTCCGGGGGGACCCGGGGAGATGTGCTTGCGCCAATCTTTCCCCACGAAGGGTTTGCGCCGTGATCAACTCAGGAAGTCGGTGGAGACACCGCACCAGTGCGGCCCTGCTGGCCGCCGTACTGGGCACGACTGGGTTCGGCTTCGCCGCCGCTCCGGCCGTCGCACAAGAGGCGCCGAACACGCCCGTGTCCACCGACAAGGGCCTCGACAAGCAGGACCGCGCACAACTGGCCAAGGCCGAGCAGGCCGGCCAGGAGAACGTCACCCTGCTGGTCGCCGCCGAGCAGGGCAAGCTGGACTCCGCCGCGTCCGACATCGAGGCCCTCGGCGGTGTGGTCGAGTCGACCGAGCGGGACGTGGAGTACCTCAAGGTCTCCGTGCCGCGCGGCCAGGCCGAGAAGGCCGCCAAGCTCGCCTCGGTGAACTCGGTCGACGTCGACGGCCTGGTGGCGCTGGACAACCCGCGCCCCGAAGGCGCGACCACGCCCCTGCCGCAGACGGCTCCGGACGCGAACACGCCGAAGAACAACCCCTACATGCCGACCCGGGACACCAAGGCGGCGCAGTTCACCGACGAGCACCGCAAGTGGGACGGCCGCAACACCACCATCGCCATCCTGGACAGCGGCATCGACCTGGACCACCCGGCGCTGGCCACCACGTCGACCGGTGAACGCAAGATCGTCGACTGGTACAACGCCAACTCCACCACCTCCGGCGACGGCACGTGGGTGCAGGTCGGCGGCAGCTACAACGGCAAGTTCACCAGGAACGGCGTCACCTACACCGCGCCCGCGACCGGCGGCCCGTTCAGCGTCGGCGTGTTCCGCGAGACCGCCGGCGACCTCGGCCTGGCGAACAGCGAGACCGGCGGTGACATCAACCGCGACGGCGACCGGGTGGACGCGATCGGTGTCCTCCAGGACATCACCACCAAGGAAGTCCGGGTGGACGTCGACGGTGACGGCGACTTCACCGACGAGCGCGCGATGATCGACTACAAGTACAAGAAGGACGTCGGCCACTTCGGCACCGACAACCCGGCCACCCCGGTGCTGGACACCGTGGCCTTCGTGGTGCAGACCGACCGGTCGATCTACGACAACCAGGGCAACGCGTACGTCAACATCGGCATCGCCGCCGCCGCGCACGGCTCGCACGTCGCGGGCATCACCTCCGCCAACAAGCTGTTCGGCGGCAAGGCGTCCGGCGTGGCCCCCGGTGCGAAGCTGATGGCGGTCAAGGTCTGCCTGTCGACCCCGTCGTGCACCTCGTCCGGCCTGATCGACGGCGTGCTGTACGCGGCGCGCAACGGCGCGGACGTCGTCAACATCTCCATCGGCGGCCTGCCCGCGCTCAACGACGGCAACAACGCCCGTGCGGAGCTCTACAACCGCACCATCGCCGAGTACAACATGCAGATCTTCATCTCGGCGGGCAACAGCGGCGCGGGCGCGAACACCGTCGGCGACCCCTCGGTGGCGACGGACGCGATCAGCGTCGGCTCGTACATCACCAAGGAGACCTGGCTGTCCAACTACGGCTCGGTCACCGCGCAGAAGGAGAACCTGCACGGCTTCTCGTCGCGCGGCCCGAGTGAGGACGGCGGCTTCAAGCCGAACATCGTCGCGCCCGGCTCGGCGATCTCCACCGTGCCGCAGTGGCAGGTGCCCGGCCCGGTGGCCGGCACGTACGCCCTGCCCGCCGGCTACGCCATGTTCAACGGCACGTCGATGGCCGCCCCGCAGACGACCGGTGCCGCCGCGCTGCTGGTCAGCGCCTACAAGGCGGAGCACAACGGCGAACGCCCGGCGGTCGCCGACCTGCGCAACGCCATCCAGTCGGGTGCCAAGTGGGTCTCGTCGCTGAAGGCGTACGAGCAGGGCGCGGGTCTGCTGGACGTGCGCAAGGCGTGGCAGCAGCTCAACGCCCACCCGACCGTCCAGAACGTCACCACGTCGGTCGCCGTGAACACGGTGCTGTCGCCGCTGCTCCAGAAGCCGAACACGGGCGTGGGCATCCACGACCGCGAGGGTGTGACGCTGGGCAAGGAGTACACCCGCACCTACACCCTGACCCGCACCACGGGTCCGGACCGCAACCAGCAGTTCCTGGTGACCTGGCAGGGCAACGACGGCACGTTCTCGTCCAAGTCCGTGGTCAGCCTGCCGCTGAACAAGCCGACGACGTTCGACGTCAAGGTGAAGCCCACCAAGACGGGCATCCACTCGGCCACGCTCAAGCTGGACAACCCGGCCACCCGGGGCGTGGACGTGTTCACCCTGAACACGGTCTTCGTCGGCGAGGAGTTCACCGCGCCGAACAAGTACGCGGTGTCCAAGTCCGGCAGCATCGCGCGCAACCAGTCACAGAACCTGCTGGTGCGGGTGCCGGTCGGCACCAGCGCGCTGAAGGTCGACCTGGTCGGCGGCGGCACCGAGGCGGGCAAGGGCCAGATCCGGTTCCTGCGCTTCGACCCGTACGGCACGTCGCCGGACGTCAACACGTCCACGAACTGCTACAACCCGGACGCGGGCGCGGGCTGTGCCGGTGGCACGCCCACCAGCCGCACGGTCGCCAACCCGGTGCCGGGCGTGTGGGAGATCGTGGTCGAGGCGCGGCGCACCTCCGACGCCGACACCGCCCCGTACACCGTGACGGCGTCGGTGCTGGGCACGGCGGTCAGCCCCGACCCCGACACCATCGCGTCCGCCCAGGTGGGCGTGGGTGTGGACCGCACCTACACGGCGACGAACACGCTGGCCGCGTTCAACGGCCGGGTCGTGGGCGGTCCGCTGTCCAGTGCCAAGATCACCCGGCCGTCGGTGGCCCAGGGCGAGGTGCAGAAATACGACGTGACCGTTCCGGCGGGTGCCACGTCGCTGCGGGCGACCATCGGCCGGACGAGTGACATCTCGGCCGACCTGGACCTGTTCATCTACAACTGCACCTCCGGCACGTGCGTGCTGGCCGCGCAGGCTGCCGACGGCGACTCGGAGGAGTCGGCGACGGTGGCCAACCCGGCTCCGGGCACGTGGCAGGTGTGGATCGACGGCTACGCGGTGCCCGCGGGCACCACGGAGTACGACTACATCGACGTCTACGCGGTGCCGGGTCTCGGCACCGTGTCGGTGACGGACACGAACGCCGACCACACGGCCGGCGCGACGTGGACGTTCCCGGGCGTGGTGACCGCGACCGGTCAGGCCGGTGCCGGCCGGGTGCTGCGCGGTGAGCTCACCGTGCAGACCGCCGACGGTGCGGCCGTCGGTCGCAGCGCGGTGATCGTGCAGAACGTCGTCTGATCGGGTTCGACCACAGGGCCACCCCCGGTTTCCGCCGGGGGTGGCCCTATTTTCACGGTTTCGGGTCCGGTTGGCCGATGGGCTCGTCCACGTCGACCCGGCGGACGCCGTCGACGGTCGTCACGCGCTTGACGTCGGCGATCGGCACGGACACCCGGAGGTAGCCGATGGAGGTGTCCGTCGCCTCCACGGTCGCGCCCAGGTCCCGCAGCGCGGTCGCCACCCGTTCGGTCGCGCCGGCGTCGGCGGAGATCACCAGCGCCACGCTGGTCACCCCGTTCTGCTGCGCTTTGGCCAGCACGTCTTCCGCGTGCGGGCTGAGCTTCATGGGCACGGGCACCTCCGAGATGGCGGTCGGGGCAGTGCGTACGTCGGGCAGCGTGCCCGCGTTCGAGTCGACCCGCGCGGCGCAACCCGTCACGAGCAGACACAGGCAGACCGCTGCCAGTCGCTTCATCCGTACCCCTCCAAAGCCGTCCTGACACCAGGACGTAGGACACCCGGTACGGGGTTGCGTCCGGGTGGGCACCCGCCGGCCTACTTCGCGGTCGGCAGGGAGTGGGCGATCTTGCCCACGAAGGACACGAGGCGGTCCGGGGGGAAGCGCTCCGGGTCGGTGATGGCCAGCCGGCCGGACATCTCGGCCAGCGCGAGCATGGTGTGGCCGAGCAGTTCGGCGTCCAGATCGGGGCCGCCGAGCGCCTTGAGGCCCAGGTCGGCGAGGGTGTTGACCTGCTCGGTGATCCGCGCCCGGACCAGTTCCACCTCGTTGCGGAACTCCAGCGGGGTGCCTTCCGGGGGGAGCAGGACCAGCCGCCAGCGGTCCGGGCTGTCCACCACGGCGTTGACGAAGGCGCGGACGGCGTCCGTGTAGAGGTCTTCGGGGGAGCGTTCGTCCAGGCCTGCCGGGACCGCTTCGAGGACCTGGGCGGTGGCCCGTTCGGCCTCGCGGGTGAGCAGCGCGGAGATGACCTCGGCGCGGTTCGCGAACAGCTCGTAGACCACGGGCTTCGTCACGCCGGACCGCCGGGCCACCGCCTCCATGGTGAGCGCGTCGAAGCCGCCCTCGGCGATCAGCGCCAGCGCGCCGTCCAGCAGTTGGTCGCGCCGCTGTTCGGGTGGCAGGCGGGGGGCGTACTTCCGGCGCGTTGTGCTCACCCCGCCATATTGCTACGGTGGCGTAGCTTTCACAAAGCTACGCTGGCGTAGTAATTGCGCGGGAGGTCGTGATGGAGCCCGACAACCTGGTGTTGCAGCCACGGGACGTGCATTTCGACTGGTCCTCGCTGCCGATGCACTGGGTGCCCGACGAGCCCACGGCCACTCACGTCATGAACGTGCTGCACCTCCTGCTGCCGGAGGGCGAGCGCTGGTTCGTCCGCACGTTCCGGCAGGCCGTGCCGCTGATCGCCGACGACGACCTGCGCGCGGACGTCCTCGGGTTCATCGGCCAGGAGGCGGTGCACGCCGAAGCGCACAGCGAGGTGCTCGACCACCTGCTGGCCAACGGGCTGGACCCCCGGCCGTTCACCGACCGGATGGAGGTCGTGTTCCGGCGGATCCTCGGCGACCGCGAGGGACTCTCCGAGCGGGCGCAGCGGGAACAGTTGATCGAACGGATCGCGTTCGTCGCGGCCATCGAGCACTACACGGCCTACCTGGGCGACTGGATGCTGAACGCCGCCGCGCTGGACCGCACCGGCATCGACCCGACCATGCTCGACCTGCTGCGCTGGCACGCGGCGGAGGAGGTCGAGCACCGGAGCGTGGCGTTCGACCTGATGCGGCACCTGGACCGGCGGTACGTGCGCCGGGTGCGGACGATGCTGGTCGTCGCACCCGTGCTGTGGCTGCTGTGGGCGCGCGGCGCGCGGTTCCTGATGGCCAACGACCCGCTGCGGCCGGGGAAGCTGACGCTGCGCGAGTTCCGCCGGGCCGGGCGGCGGGGGCTGCTGCCGACCGGGCGCGAGCTGTTCCGCGCGTCGCTGCGCTACTTCCACCCGCGCTACCACCCGAAGCAGGAGGGCTCGACCAGCCAGGCGGTGGCGTACCTGGCGTCGTCACCCGCCGCGCGGGCGGCCCACTGATGGACCGGTTCCTGCGCGGGCTCACCGTGTTCACCGACGGCTACCTGAAGTCGTTGCGGTTCATGGGTTCCGCGCGGCCGTCCCGGTCGGCCGGCGCGCCGCTGCGGCTGGTGGTCGCGGAACGCGAGGTGGTCGCCGAGGACGTGGTGAGCCTGCGGCTGGCCGGATCCGGAGACCTGCCCGCGTGGCAGCCGGGGTGCCACCTGGACCTGCACCTGGATTCCGGGTTGCGCCGCCAGTACTCGCTGTGCGGCGACCCGCGTGACCGGTCGTCCTACCGGATCGCGGTGCGGCGCATCGGATCCGGGTCGGGGGAGGTGCACGCGTTGCGGGTCGGCTCGTCGGTGGTGGCACGCGGGCCGCGCAACGCCTTCCCGTTCGTCGCCGAAGGTCCGATGCTGTTCCTGGCCGGTGGCATCGGGATCACGCCCATCCTGCCGATGGTGCGCGAGGCCGACCGGCTGGGCGTGGCCCGGGAGTTCGTCTACACCGGGCGTTCGCGGGCGTCGATGCCGTTCCTGGACGAGCTGCCGCCCGGCGCGGACGTGCGTCCGGACGACGAGTTCGGCTTACCGGACGTGGCATCGCTCGTCCGCGCGGCCCCGCCCGACGCCTCGGTGTACTGCTGCGGCCCGGCTCCGATGCTGGCGGCCGTGCGGCGCGGGTTCGCGTCCCGGCGGCTGCACTTCGAGCGGTTCGCGCCACCATCCATTGTGGATGGACGGCCGTTCGCGCTGGTATTGCGCCGCAGTGGGGTCGAGCTGTCCGTGCCCGCCGACCGGTCGGCGCTGGACGTGCTCAGGGACCTGCGGCCGAACGTGCCCTACTCGTGCCGGCAGGGGTTCTGCGGCACGTGTGAGGTGGACGGTGTCCGGATCTGTGTCTCCCGCCCGGCCGGTGACCGGCTCGTGCTCGACCTGTAGCGGAGGAATCGTGTTCGTGGAATCCGATGGTGTGCGGCTGTCCGTGTACGAGCGGGGCGACCGGTCCGCGCCGACCGTCGTCCTGGTGCACGGCTACCCGGACACGCACCGGGTGTGGGACGGGATCGCCGACGTCCTGGCCGAGGAGTTCCACGTCGTCACCTACGACGTGCGCGGCGCGGGCGCGTCCGACAAGCCGCGCGAACTGGCCGCGTACCGGCTT
>CBHFOL010000016.1:0-47228 GCA_965995405.1 uncultured Saccharothrix sp. | reverse complement strand
CTGGCCGAGCGGCGCGGCGAGAAACGCCATGAGCTGTGGGACCTGCTGCGCTCCCGGCGGGCCGGTGGGCGTCACCCTGGTGTCCAGCTCGCCCTGTTCCATCCGCCGCGCGCCGTCCGCGAGCACCTTCGCCGCCTGGACGACCCGCGCGCCGAGCCGGTCGGCCACCAGCACCGACCCCAGCACCAGGCACACCGCCACGCCGCTGAGCGCCAGCCACGCCGGGCCCACGCCCCGGGACAGCTCGTCCTCGGGCACGAACGCCTCCACGACCGCGACCCGGCCCTTGTCCAGCACGACCGGCTTCATGTGGACCAGCCCGCACGGCGCGGGCTCGGTGAACGACTGCCCACCGTCCCGCGACCTCTTCACCTGCTCCTCGGTGGCCTTGACGTCGCCGACCACCCGCCCGCCGGCCAGGTGCACCGCGACCCGGCCGCCGATGGACGCCAGCGCCTGCTCCACGGTCGCCGGGTCGGCCGTGATGACCAGGACGGGGACCAGCGCGCCCGCCTGCCGCTCGGCGTCGCCCTTCGCCCGGTCCTCGGCCAGCTCCCGCACCACCAGGGCCAGCGGGATGAGGAACGCCAGCGCCACCATCGACGTGACGGCCAGCGAGACCAGGGCGAGGGACTTCCTCACTCGGCGGCCGTCAGCTTGAACCCGACACCGCGCACGGTGTGCAGGTACCGGGGCCGCGCCGCCCGCTCCCCCATCTTGCGGCGCAGCCAGGACAGGTGGACGTCGAGCGTCTGGTCGTCGTGCCGGCCGGGCAGGTTCCACAGGTTCGCCAGCAGCTCGGCGCGCGGCACCACCTTGCCCTCGCGCGCGGCGAGGTAGGCCAGCAGGTCGAACTCCTTGCGGGTCAGGTTGAGCTTGCGCCCGGCCAGCCGGGCGTCCCGCCGGTCCAGGTCCACGACGAGGTCCCCGATCCGCAGCGGCTCCGGGGCCTCCTCCTTGCGGGCGCGGCGCAGCACGGCGGACAGCCGGGCCGCGAGGTGTTCGCTGGAGAACGGCTTCACCAGGTAGTCGTCCGCGCCGGCGTTGAGCAGCCGCACGATCTCCGCCTCGTCGTCACGGGCGGTGGCGACGATGACCGGCACGTCGCACAGGCCGCGCATCATCCGCAGCGCGTCCGCGCCGTCCATGTCGGGCAGCCCGAGGTCGAGCACGACGAGGTCGAACGTGCCGCCGGCGATCTCCCGCAACGCCTCCAGCGCGGTGCCCACGGGCAGGACCGCGTTGCCGAGCCCGGTCAACGCCCGGGTCACCGCCGATCGCACGACTGGGTCGTCCTCGACGAGCAGCACCGACACCATGGCGCGCACCGTAACGCGCCTTGCCACTATCGGGTGATTCCACCCTCGATCGTGGGGCCACTGACGTCCCGCTGACCGGACACTGACGAATCGGCGGTGGATCGGGCTCACGGACGCCCCGACCACTACCCCGGGCACCCGACACCGCGTACCTGTCGTCCCGCACACGTCGTTCCCGAATCGAGGTGGGGTCATCCGATGACGATCATCGCCGCAGCACCGCCGAGCCCGATCGGCGCGCACCCGATGCTGATCTTCCTGCTCCAACTGGCCGTACTGCTGGGCACGGCGTTCGTGCTCGGCCGGTTGGCCGCCCGCTTCAACATGCCCGCCGTGGTGGGTGAACTGGCCGCCGGAGTGCTGCTCGGGCCGTCGTTACTGGCGCACGTCATCCCGCCGCTGTCGGGCTGGCTGTTCCCCACCGACCCGAACCAGATCCACCTGCTAGACGCGGTGGGCCAGCTCGGCGTCCTGCTGCTGGTCGGCTTCACCGGTATGCACATCGACATGAACCTGGTGCGCCGCCGGGGCCGCACCGCCGCCTGGGTCAGCCTGGGCGGTCTGCTCATCCCGCTGGGCCTGGGGATCGGCGTCGGCATGGTGCTGCCCTCGGAACTGCTGTCGGGCACCGACGAGCGGCTGGTGTTCGCGCTGTTCCTCGGCGTGGCGATGTGCGTCAGCGCCATCCCGGTCATCGCGAAGACGTTGCTGGAGCTGAAGATCCTGCACCGCAACATCGGCCAGCTGACCATCGGCGCGGCGGCCGTGGACGACATCGTCGGCTGGTCGCTGCTGTCGGTCGTCTCCGCGATGGCCACCACCGGTCTGCGCGCGGGCCACGTCGCGCTGACCATCGGCAGCCTGGTCGCGGTGCTGGTCATCGCGCTGGTCGTCGGCCGGCCGCTGGTGCGCAAGAGCCTGACCCTGGCCAACCGGTCCGAGGATCCCGGCGTCACGGTGGCGGTCGTGGTGATGCTGCTGCTGGCGTCGGCGGCGGGCACGCACGCGCTGGGCCTGGAGCCGATCCTGGGCACGTTCCTGTGCGGCATCCTGCTCGGCACGTCCGGCATCCTGAACCGGACCAAGCTCGCGCCGCTGCGGACGATCGTGATGGCCGTGCTCGCGCCGATCTTCTTCGCCACGGCGGGACTGCGGATGGACCTGACGCTGCTCGCCCAGCCCAGCGTGCTGCTGTCCGCGGTGATCGTGCTGGCCATCGCGATCGGCGGCAAGTTCGCCGGCGCCTACCTGGGCTCGCGGCTGAGCAGGCTGAGCCACTGGGAGGGGCTGGCGCTGGGCGCGGGCCTCAACGCGCGCGGCGTGATCGAGGTGATCGTGGCGATGGTGGGTCTGCGGCTGGGCGTGCTGACCACCGCCGGGTACACGATCGTCGTGCTGGTCGCCGTGGTCACGTCGCTGATGGCACCGCCGATGCTGCGGTACGCGGTGAAGCGGATCGAGGTCACCGAGGAGGAACGCGAGCGCGAACGGACGTTCGCCGGCTGACCGCCGGGGGCGCGGCGGACCTACTCCCCGTCCGCCGGGTAGGCCAGGAACAGCGTGTTCATCCGCCGCGCCCCCGGTACACCGCCCGTCTGGTACTTCGCCAGCAGCGCGAGGTACTCCTCGAAGAACGCCTCCAGCCGCTCCAGCGACACCGTGACCGTGCCGCGCGAGTACGGGAACGCGTCGCCCCACCCGCCGTCGTCCGGTGCCGCCGCCCGGGCCGTCCGGAACGTCTCGACGTCCTCGGCGAACCCGCGCTCGTCCATGTCCTCCAGCACCGCGCGGGTCCGCGTGTCCTGCTCGCTGCGGCGGGGGAACCGGATGTCCGCCTGCACCGCGCGCCACCAGCGCTCCCGGCCGTGCGCCCGGTCCGGCACCTCCTCCACGAAACCGTGCCGGGCCAGTTCCCGCAGGTGGTAGCTGGTCGCGCCGGTGTTGAGGTCGAGTGAGCGGGCCAGCGTCGCCGACGTCGCCGGGCCGTCCCGGTGCAGCCGGTCGAGCATCTGCTGCCGACGCGGGTGGGCGAGCGCCTTCAACGCCGCGAGGTCGGTGATCACGCGCGGCTCGGCCATGACCGAAACCTAGCGAATCCGCGCCGGGATCGCGCGAACCGGTTGCACAATCTTCTATGCACAGGTAGTTGTGCAACTATGCGATTCCGTTGGCCGGCGCTCCTGCTCTGCGCCGTGACGCTCATGACCCACGCCCCACAGGCCACCGCCGGCCCACCCGGACACCCATGCGCCGACGCCGCCGACACCTGCGAAGGCGAACTCCGGGTACCCCTCGACTGGCGCGACCCGGACGGCCGCACCACCACCGTCCACTTCGCCTGGTTACCGCACCCGGCCCGCCCTGACCACCGTCGTGGCCGACGGCGGCGGTCCCGGCCCGCTCCGGCCCGAGCACATCGGCCTCGGCCGCGCCCTCATCGGTCCGCTGGCCGACCGCGTGGACGTCCTCCTGGTCGAACCACGCGGCTTCGGCCGCTCCGACCCACTCGACTGCCCCGGCCTGGACGCCGCCTGCCGCCGCACCCCCGAATGCGCCACCGCCCACCCCGACCCGCACGGCCTGTGGACCCGGCTCGTCAACCGGCTCCGCACCGCCGGCGACCTCCCCGTCGCCGACACCACCACCCTGCTGACCGCCCCCGACGCACGCCTGCCGTTCGCCGCCGCCCGGGCCTACCTCGACGGCGACCCCGCGCCGCTGCGCCGACTCGCCGCCCGCACACCCCGGCCCACCACCACGCTCACCGCCGCACAGCTCACCTACGAGTGCGGCGACACCCGCTACCCGTTCGACCGCAACGCGCCCACCGCCCGCCGAACCCGCCAACTCGACGCCTACCAGCGCATCGCCCGGACGTCCCCCCTACACCGCGACCGAAGCCGCCGGCCCGATGACCGACCCACCCCGCTACTGCGCCCACTTCCCCACCCCGCGCCACAGCCCGCCCGTGCGCGCCGGCCACTACCCGGACGTCCCGGTCCTCGCGATCAGCGGCGAGTTCGACATCGCCACCACCCCCGGCCACGCCGACACCGTCACCGCCCGCTACCCGAACGCCCGCGCCGTCACCGTCCCGCACGCCCGCCACGGCCTGCTGCTCGGCCTCCCGATACGTCGCCGACGCACCCGTCACCGGCACGGTCACCCTCGCCGACAGCACCGCCACGTTCACCGCACCCGGCCTGGAACTGTCGTGGCAGCCGTTCCGGGCCGGAAACTCGACCCGGATCAGCGGCACAATCAACGGCCAGGGGTTCACCGCGGCGGTCCCGCCGGCAGGATGACCCGGGTGACCCGGGGCCTCCAGTACTTCGTGGCGTGGTCGGCGGCGACCGCCGTCTCCGTCGTCCTGTCCTGGCTCGGCATCAGGTTCGTGCTGGAGGCGGGCGTCCCGGAACGCCCCATCCTGGTCGCGGGACCGGTCCAGCAGTCGACCGCCATCCCCACGACCACCACGACCACCGTCGTCCCGACCACCACCACGACCACCCTGGTGGTAGTCGTGACGACCGAGCCGCCCCTCACCACGACCACCACTACGACGACCACCACACCCACCACCACGCCGCTGCCGTCGGAACAGGGCACGTGGACCGAGCACAACGGCGAACCCGTCTACCTGCGCAGCTTCCGGCTACAGGGCGGCGTCGCGGCCATCCGCTTCTCCGAACACGACATGGAACCCATCTCGGCGACCCCGCGCCAGGGCTTCGCGGTCAGCGTCGAACAGCCGGCCGACGCCGTCGTGGTCGATTTCGTCGGCAACGGCCACCGCTCCCGCCTGGAAGCCAGCTGGATCGGCGGGCCCCAGTGGCGGGTCATCGAATCCTGACGGGCCTCGTCAGCCCACCGCCGACACCACATCCGCCCGCAAGCGCGGCAACAAAGCGTAGAAGGCATCACCGGGACACACCGTGTCCGCGTAGAAATCCCGATGCCCGTAAATCTCGGACGACGCAATCCCGTACTGACCACAGACCTGCACGCACAACCACACCAACGCGTCCCACTGCCCGGTATCGCCCCACCCGTGATCGTCCAGAACCGCGCCAACTCGAACGCGTGCCGCTCCGACCCGCGCCCACCGCACCCAACACGGCCAACCGCCGACTGATCCCCACCGAGCCGTGCTCCCCCGGGCGAAGCCGGCATAACGAGACGTCCGATGGTTCGATCACACTCATGGCACACCCCGGCGAAGCCCACCACGACGACCTCTCCGAACGCCTCAACTGGCTGCGCGCCGGCGTACTCGGAGCCAACGACGGCATCGTCTCCACCGCCGGCCTGGTCGTGGGCGTAGCGGGTGCCACCGCCGATCGAACCGCGATCTTCGCCGCCGGCGTCGCGGGACTGGTGGCCGGAGCGCTGTCCATGGCGGGCGGCGAGTACGTGTCGGTGAGCACCCAGCGCGACACCGAACGCGCCGCGCTGACACTCGAAGCACGCGAACTGCGCGAGATGCCGGAGGAAGAGGAACAGGAACTGGCCGACATCTACCAGGACAAGGGCCTGACCCCCGACCTGGCCGCCCAGGTGGCTCGGCAACTCACCGCACGCGACCCGCTGCGCGCCCACGCCGAGGCCGAACTCCAGATCAACCCGGACAGCCTCACCAGCCCGTGGCAAGCCGCCTGGGCGTCCCTGGTCTCGTTCGCGGTGGGAGCCCTGATCCCGCTCGTGGCGATCATCCTGCCGCCGACGAGCTGGCGGGTCTGGACGTGTGCGCTGGCGGTTGTCGCGGGGCTCGTCCTGACCGGGGTGATCAGCGCGAAACTGGGCTCAAGCCCCATCTGGCGAGCCGTGCGCCGCAATGTCGTGGTCGGCACCCTCACCATGGTCGTCACCTACTACGTCGGCCTGCTGTTCGGCGTGGCAGTCAACTGACCGACCACAACGCGAGGCCGCAGAGCGGGAACGCCGGGTCAGCGCGGTTGCCAGTCGGTCCCGGTCGGCCGTTGACCACCGGTAGCCATGTACTCGTGCGCGGCCTGGCGTACCTGTACCAGCGGGAGTTCCGCGTCGTGGGGGTATTCGGTGGGTGAGCCCATGTAGAAGTAGATCAGGGTGCCGGGTGAGGTCTCGCCGCCTCTGCTGAACCAAGTCTCACGGTTGCGGGCCGAGTAGTAGAGCGCGCCGCGCTCGCGCTTGCCGTCCAATGCCACGTCGAAGATCGCGTGTCCCGGATCGTCGGCCACCAGCAGTTCCACGACGTGCGGCCCGCCCCATCCGGCCACGGCGTCCAGCACCGCGTCCAGTCCCGTCGTCGTGTCGATGATCGTCGGCTCGTCGGCATCTCCGTCGAACCAGGCTTCTAGCGCCACCACGGCCGGGCTCCTCCTGTGTATCGCTTGCGGAAGGGCTGTCCTTTGGGGGTCACCCCGTGAACGGTCAGTGTGGCCCCTTCCGGAAGCAGAATCGGCACGAGGGTGTCGCAGCCGAAACGCCCCCGGCAGGGCGAGTAGTTGATCACCACGGTTGCGTGTGGAATTCCCTCGCGGACCATGCGTGCGGCAAGTTTCATCTCCACATCGGCCGCACGTGCGGCCCGACCCGGCATGTCCATCTCTTCCAACAGTTCGTCCGCTGATTCAGAGTCCACGTCCTTGCCGCTGACGATCGGTCGAACCGTACCGTCAGGGCCGATCCAACGGCCGTGCGTCTTCTGTCCGCTACTGGCGCGAGTGATCGGCGGAGGCAGTTCATGCCGTAACTGATCGACCCGTTGCGGCGGGATCACCGGCGGGTCGGCGGATTCGGCCCGGCGAATCGGGGGCGGTCGCGGTAGCCGAGGCGGAGGTGTGGAGGGTGCGGGTCGTTGAGCGGCCGGGGCCGCAGTGCCCTCACCTGCCAGCCGGTCCGCGATGCTCTCAGCCGCTTTCAGGGTTTCGGTGATCAGCGGCCACAGGTAGCCGTTGCATCCATCCTTCACCCGAGCGAATTCGGCCGGCATCGCGGCCACGTCCGCTTCAAGACGGGTCACGCCTGCCAACGCCCCGGCCAGGCCGGCGTGTGCTTCCTCAGCCAGGTCTTCCGCCTGTTCCAGCGCGCTCCGGCTTTCCTCGGCCTTCTTGCACGCGGCCCTGATCTGTGCGGCCACATCACCGATTGACGCCATCTCCCCACCCCGGTGTCAGCGTGGCACAGGACCCGCGTCGGCCGTGATGACCCGTGCGGGTGGTGCCATGCCCGGCTTACCCCCTTGCCGATGTCCGGGGACGCGGGCCGAGGCCGGGCCGGAGCCGTCGTCGTCGTGGGTTGTGTGGTGTTCCGTCAGGGTTTCGGAACCGTCCGTGACGGCCCGGTTGCCGTAGTAACACGGTGCACACACCCTGCGTCGTAGTCAGCCGATCAGGTTGCCACGGAGGTGTGAAGTCCGCATTGAGCGGGTAACCGAGACCGACTCGATACCGATGTGGGCATCGAGACCCCGGAGCGGAGGTGCCGCCGTGATCCACCCCCCGACCACCCTCCCCGCCCCGCGCGCACAGAGAGCCGAGCGACGGGCCTGGGTACTGCTCTCCGCCCTGTTCATCCTGGTCGCCGTGATCAACAGCGCGCTCGCCCTCAGTGACGCCGAATGGTGGCAGGGCGCTGCCGCCGGACTGTTCATCCTCGCCGCCGCCGGGTGCGCACGGGCGTCCCTGCAACTAGCTTCAGATGCCACTGAAGCCACTACTGCCACCGACTGAGCCGAGAGACTAGTCCGACCGGCTGTAACCCGTTGGTCGGTTGGATGTCAATCAGGGGTGGGATTCCCCACGACGCCCTGTCGGACTAGAGCCATAACCGCGAGTTCACATTATCGTCACAAGACCCCGGCAATCCCGGTGCACCGCCCCGCGTGCCCCAGCGGCCCGATCCGGCCGTCCGGACACGCGCACAAGGAAGTGCAGTCACCGCACAACGGAGTGCGGAATCCACGCCGTCGATCTCCCGGCGTGGATCCACAGCCAGCCATGCAGGCCAGCTGCCACGCGTCAACGAAGCGCGTCCTAAGGCAGCCGGCCATCTCCGTATGCCCGGACGATGCCACGGGAGGGCCCGTTGTGACCCACCACCACATGCTGCCCAAAAAAGTTCGGCAGGGTCTCTACGACCCGCAGTACGAGCACGACGCCTGCGGTGTCGCGTTCGTCGCCGACCTGGCCGGTCGGCGAAACCACGCGATCGTCGCCAAGGCGCTGGTCGCGCTGCGCAACCTGGAACACCGGGGCGCACGGGGCGCGGAGCCGGAGACCGGCGACGGCGCGGGCATCCTGATCCAGGTCCCCGACGCCTTCTTCCGCGAGGTGGTCGACTTCGCGCTGCCCGAACCGGGCGGCTACGCGGTCGGCACGGCCTTCCTGCCGCACGACAACGCCCACATCAGGACGGCCATCGAGCGCATCGCCGAAGAAGAGGGCGCGACCGTCCTCGGCTGGCGCGACCTGCCCGTGGACACCGACCACGTCGGGCCCACCGCGAAGACCACCATGCCCGCGTTCGCCCAGCTCTTCCTGAGCGGTGACGAGGGCCTGGAACTCGAACGGCTCGCGTTCGTGGTCCGCAAGCGGGTCGAGCACGCCACCGACGTGTACTTCCCGAGCCTCTCCGGCCGGACGATCGTCTACAAGGGGATGCTCACCGAGCCCCAGGTGGCGAAGTTCTTCCCGGACCTCACCGACGAACGGGTGACCAGCTCCATCGGCCTGGTGCACTCCCGCGTCTCCACCAACACCTTCCCCTCTTGGCCGCTGGCCCACCCGTACCGGTACGTCGCCCACAACGGCGAGATCAACACCCTGCGCGGCAACCGGAACTGGATGGA
Source organism: uncultured Saccharothrix sp. (assembly GCA_965995405.1). Lineage (GTDB taxonomy): Bacteria > Actinomycetota > Actinomycetes > Mycobacteriales > Pseudonocardiaceae > Actinosynnema. The sequence goes on along the minus strand of CBHFOL010000016.1, from coordinate 38,078 downwards.
CGCCCGCGAGTCCACGCTGGCCACCGACCTGATCCCGGGCGACCTGGACCGGATCTTCCCGGTCATCACGCGCGGCGCGAGCGACTCGGCGACGTTCGACGAAGTCCTCGAACTGCTGCACCTGGGCGGCCGGTCGCTGCCGCACGCCGTCCTGATGATGATCCCCGAGGCGTGGGAGAACCACGCCGAGATGGACCCGCAGCGGCGCGCGTTCTACGAGTTCCACTCGACGCTGATGGAGCCGTGGGACGGCCCGGCGCTGGTCTCGTTCACCGACGGCACGCTGATCGGCGCGGTCCTGGACCGCAACGGCCTGCGCCCGGCCCGCTACTGGGTCACCGAGGACGGTCTCGTCGTCCTGGGCTCGGAAGCCGGCGTCCTGGAGTTCGACCCGGCGACGATCGTCCGCAAGGGACGCCTCGAACCGGGCCGGATGTTCCTGGTGGACACCGCCCAGGGCCGGATCATCGACGACGAGGAGATCAAGGGCGAGCTGGCCGCCGCGCACCCGTACCGGGAGTGGGTGGCCGACGGCGTCCTGCACCTGGCGGACCTGCCCGCCCGCGAGCGCGAGGTGCCGACGCACTCGTCCCTGGTACGCCGCCAGCAGGTCTTCGGCTACACCGAGGAAGAACTCTCGCTCCTGCTCAGGCCGATGGCCAGGACCGGCGCGGAACCGATCGGCTCGATGGGCAACGACGCCCCGTTCGCGCCGCTGTCGGACAAGCCGCGCCAGCTGTTCGACTACTTCACCCAGCTGTTCGCCCAGGTCACGAACCCGCCGCTGGACGCCATCCGCGAGGAGCTGGTGACCAGCCTGCACGCCACGCTCGGCGCGGAACCCAACCTGCTGGCCGCCGACGCGAGCTCGTGCCGGCGCATCTCGCTGCCGTTCCCGGTGCTGGACAACGACGAACTGGCCAAGCTCGTGCACGTGGACGACGACGGCGACCTGCCCGAGTTCCGCACCCACACCGTCCGCGGCACCTACGACGTGGCCGGCGGCGGCGCGGCACTGATCGGCCGGCTGGCCGAGATCAAGGTCGAGGTCTCGGCCGCGATCCGCGCCGGCGCACGCCTCGTCGTGCTGTCCGACCGGGGCGTGGACGCCACGCAGGCACCCATCCCGTCCCTCCTGCTCACCGGAGCCGTCCACCACCACCTGGTCCGGGAGAAGACCCGCACCCAGGTGGACCTGATCGTGGAGGCCGGCGACGCCCGCGAGGTGCACCACATCGCACTGCTCATCGGCTACGGCGCGAAGGCCGTCAACCCGTACCTGGCGATGGCGTCCGTCGAGGAATTCCCCGACACCGAACCGAAAACCGCCACCCGCAACCTGATCAAGGCGCTGGGCAAGGGCGTCCGGAAGACGATGTCCAAGATGGGCGTCTCCACCGTCGCCTCCTACACCGGAGCGCAGATCTTCGAGGCCATCGGCCTGGGCGCGGAAGTGGTCGACTCCTGTTTCACCGGCACCACGTCCCGCCTGGGCGGCATCGGGTTCGACGTCATCGCGGAGGAGGTCGCGCGCCGGCACCGGGTCGCGTTCCCGGCCGACGGCGTGCGCCCGCACCACCGCGAACTGGCCATCGGCGGCGAGTACCAGTGGCGGCGCGAGGGTGAGGCGCACCTGTTCAACCCGCAGACCGTGTTCAAGCTCCAGCACTCCACGCGGTCCGGGCGCTACGACGTCTTCAAGGAGTACACGAAGGCCGTGGACGACCAGTCCCGGCGGCTGATGACGCTGCGCGGCCTGTTCGCGTTCAAGGACACCACCCCGATCCCGATCGACGAGGTGGAGCCGGTCTCCTCCATCGTCAAGCGGTTCGCCACGGGCGCGATCTCCTACGGCTCGATCTCGAAGGAGATGCACGAGGTCCTGGCGATCGCCATGAACCGGCTGGGCGCGAAGTCCAACACCGGTGAGGGCGGCGAGGACGCCGACCGGTTCACCCCGGACGCCAACGGCGATTCGCGCCGGTCGGCGATCAAGCAGGTGGCGTCCGGCCGGTTCGGCGTCACCAGCGAGTACCTGGTGAACGCCGACGACATCCAGATCAAGATGGCGCAGGGCGCGAAGCCCGGCGAGGGCGGCCAGCTGCCCGGCGCGAAGGTGTACCCGTGGATCGCCAAGACCCGGCACTCCACGCCCGGCGTCGGCCTCATCTCGCCGCCGCCGCACCACGACATCTACTCCATCGAGGACCTGGCGCAGCTCATCCACGACCTGAAGAACGCCAACCCGGCGGCCCGCGTCCACGTGAAGCTGGTCAGCGAGGTGGGCGTCGGCACGGTCGCGGCGGGCGTGTCCAAGGCGCACGCGGACGTCGTGCTGATCTCCGGCCACGACGGCGGCACGGGCGCGTCCCCGCTGTCGTCCATCAAGCACGCGGGCGGCCCGTGGGAGCTCGGGCTCGCCGAGACCCAGCAGACCCTGCTGGTGAACCGGTTGCGCGACCGGATCGTGGTGCAGACCGACGGCCAGCTCAAGACCGGCCGGGACGTCGTGATCGCCGCGCTGCTCGGCGCGGAGGAGTTCGGCTTCGCCACCGCTCCCCTGGTGGTGTCCGGCTGCATCATGATGCGGGTGTGCCACCTGGACACCTGTCCGGTGGGTGTGGCGACGCAGAACCCGGTGCTGCGCGCGAAGTTCGCGGGTAAGGCCGAGCACGTGGTGAACTTCTTCGAGTTCGTCGCCCAGGAAGTCCGGGAACTGCTGGCACAGCTGGGTTTCCGCACGCTCGCCGAGGCCGTCGGGCACGCCGAGCTGCTGGACACCAAGGCCGCCGTCGACCACTGGAAGGCGGCCGGGCTGGACCTGTCGCCGATCTTCCACGTGCCCGAGCTGCCCGAGGGCGCGCCCCGGCACCGCACCACGGCCCAGGAACACGGGCTGGAGAAGGCGTTGGACAACACGCTGATCCAGCTCGCCGAGGGCGCGATCGCGTCCGGTGACCGGGTGCGGCTGGAACTGCCGGTGCGCAACGTGAACCGCACCGTCGGCACCATGCTCGGCTCCGAGGTGACGAAGCGCTGGGGCGGCGAGGGCCTGCCGGACGACACGATCGACGTCACGTTCACCGGCACCGCCGGCCAGTCGTTCGGCGCGTTCCTGCCGCGCGGCATCACGCTCCGGCTCGTCGGCGACGGCAACGACTACGTCGCCAAGGGCCTGTCCGGTGGTCGGATCACCATCCGACCGGTGCCGGGCGCGCAGTTCGCCGCCGAGCAGCACGTGATCGCGGGCAACGTGATCGGCTACGGCGCGACCGGCGGCGAGATCTTCCTGCGCGGTCGAGTAGGCGAACGGTTCTGCGTAAGGAATTCCGGCGCGCTGGCGGTCGTGGAAGGCGTGGGCGACCACGGCTGCGAGTACATGACCGGCGGCCGGGTGGTCGTGCTCGGACCGACCGGGCGCAACTTCGCGGCGGGCATGTCCGGCGGCGTCGCCTACCTGCTCGACGCGGCGCGGCAGCGGGTCAACCCGGAGATGGTGGACCTGGACCCGCTGGACGAGGCGGACCGCGAGTTCCTCCGCACCGCCGTCGAAAAGCACTACAGCGAAACGGATTCCGCGGTCGCGCACGGGCTGCTGGCGGACTGGGACCTCGCGGTCGACCGGTTCACCAAGGTCATGCCCAAGGACTACAAGCGGGTGCTGGCGGCACAGGCGCGGGCCGAGCTCGAAGGCCGCGACGTCAACGAGGCGATCATGGAGGCCGCACATGGCTGACCCGCGCGGATTTCTCACCACGGACCGGGAGACTCCCCGCCACCGCCCCGTTTTCCTGCGCCTGCGGGACTGGCGCGAGGTGTACGAGGAGTTCGAGCGGCCCCGGCTGGAGAAGCAGGCCGGGCGCTGCATGGACTGCGGCATCCCGTTCTGCCACCAGGGCTGTCCGCTCGGGAACCTGATCCCGGAGTGGAACAGCCTGGTGTGGCGGCAGGACTGGCGGGACGCGGCGGAACGCCTGCACGCCACCAACAACTTCCCGGAGTTCACCGGGACGCTGTGCCCCGCCCCGTGCGAAACCGCCTGTGTGGTCGGGATCAACGGCGATCCGGTGACGATCAAGCGGGTCGAGATCTCCATCGTCGACCGCGCCTGGGACGAAGGCTGGGTAACACCCCAGGAACCCCGCACCCGCACCGGGAAGCGGGTCGCCGTGGTCGGTTCCGGCCCCGCCGGGCTGGCCGCCGCGCAGCAGCTCACCCGGGCCGGCCACGACGTGGTGGTGCTGGAACGGGCGGACGCCATCGGCGGTCTGCTGCGCTACGGCATCCCCGAGTTCAAGATGGAGAAGTGGCGGCTGGACCGCCGGCTGGACCAGATGCGGGCCGAGGGCACCGAGTTCCGGACCAACGTGAACGTCGGCGTGGACGTCACGGTGGACGTGCTGCGGTCGTCCTACGACGCCGTGGTGCTGGCCGGTGGCGCGACGGCGTGGCGGGACCTGCCGGTGCCGGGCCGCGAGCTGTCCGGCGTGCACCAGGCGATGGAGTACCTGCCGTGGGGCAACCGGGTGGCGCGCGGCGAGCTGGAGTCGTCCCCGATCAGCGCCGAGGGCAAGCACGTCGTGGTGATCGGCGGCGGTGACACGGGCGCGGACTGCGTCGGCACCGCGCACCGCCAGGGCGCGCTCTCGGTGACCCAGCTGGAGATCATGCCGCGCCCGCCGGAGCAGCGGGCCGAGCAGCACCCGTGGCCGACGTACCCGATGCTGTACCGCGTGACCTCGGCGCACGAGGAGGGCGGCGAGCGGCTGTACTCGGTGTCCACTGTGGAGTTCCTGGGCGATCGGGACGGCGCGGTGCGGGCGTTGAAGCTGGTCGAGGTGGCCGCGTCCAACGGCCGGTTCGAGCCGGTGCCGGGCACCGAACGGGAGATCCCGGCGCAGCTGGTGACGCTCGCGATGGGCTTCGTGGGCCCGGAACGCAAGGGCCTGCTGGACGACCTGGGCGTCGACCTGGACGCACGCGGCAACGTGGCCCGTGACGCCGGGTTCGCCACCTCCGTGGACGGCGTGTTCGTCGCCGGCGACATGGGCCGCGGCCAGTCCCTGATCGTGTGGGCCATCGCGGAGGGCCGTTCGGCGGCGGCGGGCGTCGACGCCTACCTCACCGGCCGCGACGTGCTGCCGCGCCCGATCGAGCCGACCGACCGGCCGATCGCCTGAGAACGGCCCCGCGGCGGACGGCCAGGGTTGTCCGTCCGCCGCGGGGCACCCAGACCGGCCCCCGGCGGGGGCGGACAGTGCCGTCCACCCCGCCGGGGGCTTCCTGCTGCGCGGGGCCGGTCCGGTCGACGTTTGTCGCACGCGGTGAAGTGCGCACGACTGCCACGATCGTCCTTTGTGGATGATCGAAACCCGTTGTGGCGGCGGCATTCCCAGAAGCGGCCCCTTTTGCCAGTGACTGGGCGAAGGGAAGGTGAGGTCGGACGGAAAGGTCCAGACTTCTACGTTTCCGGAGGTCGGCCATGAGCCGATTGCGCCAACGTGCCGTCGCGCTGCCGGCGGCACTGTGCCTGGGTTCGCTGTTCCTCACGGGCATCGCCCAGGCCGATGCGCCCAGTGGCACCACGCTGGTGAACAAGACCGGCGGCACGGTCACCGTCGTGGCCGGTGTCGGGCGGGACAACAGCATCACGATCCAGCAGACGGACAACGAGATCAGAGTCCGGGACACCGGCGACACCGTCGCGACGTCCGCCCCGTGCCGGGTGGTCGACGCGAACGAGGCCGCCTGCCCGGCTGCGGGGACCACGGAGGTCGTGGCCTACGCGGGCGACGAAGACGACACGGTGTCGTCCAGCCTCGCCACCGTCGGCACGACCCTGATCGGTGCGAGCGGCAACGACACCCTCGCCGGCGGACCGGCGAACGACACCCTGAAAGGCGAGGAGGGCAACGACACCATCCACGGCGGAGGCGGGAACGACACCCTGGGCGGCGGCTCGGGCAACGACTCGGTCAGCGGCGACGAGGGCAACGACAGCATCGACGGCGACGACGGCGTCGACATGCTCAACGGCGGAGCCGGCAACGATGTCGTCAACGGCGGCAACGGCGTCGACCGGATCTTCGGCGGCGCGGGCAACGACGTGGTCGACGGCGGAGCGGGCAACGACATCATCAACGTGGTCGACGGTGTCCGCAACAACGACGCGGCCGACGGCGGGGCCGGCACCGACAACTGCTTCGCCGACCAGGGCGACACGCTGCTCCACTGCCCGTGACCGTGAATTCGACACCAGTGGGAGGGAATCGTGCGATGAGGATCCGTTGGTGGCAGGTCGTGGCCGCCGCGCTGCTGTTGTGCGGAGGCCAGTCGGTCGCGTTCGCCGACACCGGGCACAGCGGCCCGACGGCGAACTCCACGACCGTACAGAAATCGGGTGACGTCCTGGTCATCACGGCGGCGCCGCGCATGGCCAACGACATCACCGTCCACCGTCAGGGCGACGTGGTCACGGTGACCGACGACGGGGACGTGGTAGTCGCCGTGGCACCGTGCGAACAAGGTGCACGCAACACCGCGAGATGCCCATTACCGATCACCACGATTGAGGTCACCACCCGGGACGGCGACGACCGGGTCACCATCTCCCCGAACGTGGACGCGCCGGCCAACGTGCGCGCGGGAGCCGGTGACGACCGTGTCTTCGGCGGTCCGCGCGCGGACCGGCTGATCGGGGACGACCCGGAGAACACCCGTCAGACACCGGGCAACGACACCCTGTTCGGCGGCCCGGGGAACGACACCATCTCCGGGTTGGGCGGCAACGACACCCTGTTCGGCGGTGCCGGCAACGACACGCTCAACGGCAACGCCGACAACGACACGCTGGAAGGTGAAGCGGGCAACGACACGCTCAACGGCGGAACCGGCAACGACACCCTCAACGGTGGCACCGGCAACGACACCGCCGTCGGCGACGCGGGCATCGACACCATCAACGGCGACGAGGGCGTCGACACCCTGGAAGCCGTCGACAACACCCGTGACTTCGTGGACGGCGGCAACGGCCTGGACACCTGCAACGTCGACACGGGTCTCGACGTGGTGACCGGTTGCCCGTGCCGGACCCCCCCCCGGCACCGCCCGCCGCCGGCCCCCCCCCGGGCGGGCGGTTGGGGGGCGGCCCCCCCCCCCCCCCCCACCGCCCCCCGGCGGGCGGAGGTCGTCCTCCACCCGCCGGGGGCTTTCCTCCACACGGGCAGTCGGCGGGCACCGCCGCCACTCGCCGACCCGGCCCGCGCGCATTTGCCGGCCCCGCCCGCGCTCCGCCCGACGCCCGCCCTAGCGCACGGCCGTGAGCCGGATGTCCGACACCCGCAGCGGCGTGCCCACCAGGTCCCCGCCGCTCCACCGGGGGTCGGAACCGGTCCACGACACCGACCCGCACCCGAACGCCGCGTGCGTCTCCCGCGCGGACAGCACGCCGGGGAACGCCAGCGTCTCCCGGACCGCCGTGCCACCACCGGGCACGTCCAGGAAGAACCGCTCCCGAACCACCTCGAACAGCCCGTCCAGCCGCAGCTCCGCGCCGTCCGCGCCGACCAGCCGGCACGAGTCGACCACGCTGACCTTCGCGGCCAGCGAACTCCGGTTCACGGCGGACACCGTCACCTTCGTGAAGTTCTCCGTCACCTGCACCCGCTCCACGGTCGCCACCAGCGGCCCCAGTTCGCCCGCGGCGGGCGCGGCGAGCCGTTCGGCCACCACTTCCTCGTGCGCGGTCACCCGGTCCACGGCCGACGCGATCAGCCACGCCGCCGAACCCCCGACGACCAGCAGCACGAACGCCGCACCCACCAGGGCACCCGGCCCGGTCCCGCGCGCCCGCACCTCCGGCAGTTCCCGCAGCAGGTCCACGATCAGCGGCACCGCGCCCAGCGCGACCGCGAGCCCGGCCGTCATCAGCGGTGTCATGGTCGGCTGGACGATCTTCACCACCGCCGTCACGACCAGCGCGACCACCAGGCACAGCATGATCCGGCCGGGTGTCAGGAACCGCTTCCGGCGACGCGGCGGCGGGCCGGTGCGCCGCACGGCCGCCCGACGCGGCTGCTCCCGGTAGTACCGTTCCCGATCCCGGTAGTACCGTTCCCGAGAAGTACTCATCGCGCCCCCCACCCCTTGTTCCGCAACGGTGGCCCCACCAGCCTGCACACCCGTGATCGGTCCGGCCGGACCACACGCCGGTAAACCACTCGGACGTGGGATGGACGACGGGCCGGGCAGCCGCGCGCCTGCCCGGCCCGTCCGTTCGAGTTCACCTCGGATCAGCCCACCGGCTCGTCACCGGACTACGGGCACTTCTTCCAGGCGAATTGGTAGGTCGTCTTGAGGCCACCGTCGGTCGAGTCCATGATCATGAAGCTGGTCAACTTGGGATTGGACGTGCCGAGGTTGACTCTCAGCTCGGTGTTGATGTTGAAGTTCCGCTTCTCACCGCACGGGGCGAAAGCAACGGCCCCGACCGGAACCTCGTCGGTCGCCTGCCAGTTGTCGTTGTACGGCCCGTTCCAGTTGTGCGGAATGGTGGTCGACTGGCTCATGCCGGAGAAGTAGTAGTTCGCCTTCTCCATCCCGGTCGCCCCCTTTTCCAGCTTGCCGAATCCCCGGTAGTCGACCTTCGCGATACCGTAGGTGAACCCTTGCGGCACTCTGACCTCGACGTTCAACTGGCAGTTCTTCCGGAAGTCCGTGGGCGAGGCACCCGGTCCGACCTTGACCAGGTATTCGCTGTAGATGACCGTGAAGCCCTGCCTGTCCGGCGAGACCACCGCATCCGCACTGCCGTCCGGGCAGCCCGAGCCATTGGCGGTCAGCACGTTGACGTAGATGACGCCGGGCGGCGGCTCGTCGTCGGGCGCACCGCCCGGGGGAGCGATGATCACAGATGAAGCCAGGGCAGCCGCAACCACGAAGTTGAGCATGAAAACACCTTCCGACTAGTTCCGCGCGGCGGCGGCAGATGATTGACGCTTAGCTCGCGGCGGCGGCCGATCCGGAAAGGCTCAGTTGCAGCGCTTCCAGGAGAAGTGGTACCGGGTGCTCACGGCGCCGTCGGTCGAGTCCATGGCGATGAAGCTCGTGCCGCGGGAATTGCCCGCGTTGACCCGCAGCTCGGTGTTCACGTTGAGCAGTTTCTTCTCACCGCACGGGGCGAACACGATCGCGCCCCACTCGGTGCTGTCGGTGGCCTGCCAGTTGTCGCTGTGCGGGCCGCGGAACGTGTGGCCCTTGCGCGCGGTCTGGGACTGGCCCTGGAAGTAGTAGCCGGCCTGCTCCAGCGCGGTCGCGCCGGCCTGGAGGTGCGCGAAGCCCCGGTAATCGGCCTGGGCGATGCCGTAGGTGAAGCCCTGCGGGTAGTTCACCTGGAGGATGAGCTGGCAGTTCTTCCGGAAGTCGGTCGGCTCGGAGTCCGGGCCGGCCTGGGCCAGGTAGTTGCTGTAGGTCACGGTGAACGAGGTCCGGTCCGGTGACGGCGCGACAGCCGCCGTGCCCGCCGGGCAGCCCGAACCGTTGACCGCGCGCACATCGACGGTCACGTACTCGGGTGGTGCGTCGTCCGGTGCGATGCCGCCGGTGGGCACGATCGCGGTCAAAGCGAGGGCTGCCGCAGCCAATGTGGTCAGCATGAAGGGCCTTTCTGCTGCGTGGTGACGCGGCGGCGCGCTGGAAATGTAGCGCAGGATTCCACCTGCCCGTTCCGCCAACCGGGTGGCGACCTTCTTTCAAACGTGAACGAGGGGCCGGCGAAAATTTCCCCACAAGGTGGGATGACCACACCCAGGTAATGTGATCAATCGTTCAACCACATTTTTTCAGGAATACTGTCACTCCATTTCGGACCCCGTCCCGACCTGAGATCCGACATCCCGCCGAGCAATCCCGACGATCCGCCGAAAGTCTTTACACGGGGTGCAAGCGATCGCCCCATCAGGTGACCATCCGACCGGCGTGCCGGATTTTGTCGGTGTCGGCCGGGACGATCAACGGCATGGCGGACGTGAATCTGACGGTGCGGGCGGAAGAACTGGGCGGTGAACTGCGCGCGCTGCGCGAGCGCGCCGCGATGAGCCTTGAGGCGGCGGGCGACCGGATCGGCGCTTCGGCCGCGAAGGTCAGCAGACTGGAGAACGGCAAGGGCGGCGTGGCGGTGGAGGACGTGGCCGCTTTCCTGGCCGTCTACCAGTGCGTGGGCCCCAAGCGAGACGCGCTGCTGGCGCTGGCCCGCGAGGTCGACCGACGTGGCTGGTGGCAACGCGACAAACCCGACTTCGCCCAACGGCAGCAAACCCTCATCAACCTGGAGTCCAAAGCGGATCTGATCGTCAGCTTCGAATGCGTGAACATGCCCGGACTGCTGCAAACCGGCGAGTACACCCGGTCGTTGATGACCGGCAGCGGCATCGTCCCGGAGGCCGAGGTCGAAGGCCGGATGGTGGCCAGGATGCGGCGGCACGCCCTCCTGCTGAAGCCGAACCCGCCTCGACTGCTGACGCTGATCGACTAACTGGTGCTGCACCGGGTCGTCGGCGGCCCGGACGTGCTGCGCCGCCAACTCGACCACCTGGCGGAAGCCGCTCAGCAGCCCCACATCACGCTGCGGATCGTGCCGAACACCGATGCGAACGCCGGTGCGAACGGGATGTTCGAGCTGATCAGGCGCTCGACCGGGCACAAGGTCGTATTCCTGGAGAACCTCACGTCCAGCCTCTTCCTGGAGGAGCCGCACGAGATCGAGACCTACGAGACAGCCGTCCGGAGCCTGGTGACGCGTGCGCTGGGTGCGGAAGAATCGGTTCGACTGATCACCGAGTTGGCGAGCCTGCTCGACCAGGAAGCGGGGACCGAGTGACCACCGAACAATGCTGGCGCAAGAGCACGTACAGCGGCACCCAGGAAGCCTGCGTCGAAGTGGCGGTGACCGACAGGTCGACCGGCATCCGCGACTCCAAGCAGCCGTCCGGCCCGTCCCTCACGTTCTCCGGCCGTGCCTTCACGGCGTTCACCACACTCATGAGGGCGGTCTAATCAGGTCTGGCCGCGACGACACGCCGGATCAGTTCGACCATCTGTGTGCGCTCGGCCGCCTCCAGTACCTCGAACCAGCGGGCCTCCCGCCCGTTCTGGCGAGGGAACACACCGGACACGGCCGCGCGCCCCTCCTCCGTCAACGCGACGAACACGACCCGCCGGTCCTGGTCGTCCCGGGTCCGCTCGACCAGCCCGCCCCGCTCCAGCGTGTTGATGAGGTTGGACATCGCCGACCGGGTCGTCCCGGACAGGTCGGCCAGCCGCGCCGGCTGCGTGGGCCCGAGGATCCACAGCTTGAACATCAGCCGGAACCCCGGCATGGTCCACCCCTGCTCGCGGTGCACCAGCGCCTCGTAGTCGGTGATCATCATGTACGCCAGGTGAAGCACGTTGTACGAAAGGCCGAACGCCTCCGCGTCACCACCGATCTCCGCGATCCGGTGCCGGGCGAACCGCTCGTAGTCCTGCTCCGTCACCACGTCTTCCGCGACGGGAACCTCCTGCTCTGCCACCCGCGCATCCTCGCAGGGCAAACCGGTCGATGGAACGCGAATGCGGCACACTGACCGACGTGCTGGGGACTCGGCGGTTCGGCATCACGGCGGTGCTGGTGCTCGCGCTCGCCACCGCCGCGTCGGTGGCGGCGAGCTTCGACCTGGTCACCGGGGACGCGGCGGTCGCCCTGGACGACCTGGCGCAGCTCGCAACAGGCCTGCTGGCAACCGGTTCCTGCTGGTGGAGTGCCCGAAAGGCACACGGCCCGGACCGTGCGTGGCGCGTCGTCATGGGCTGCGGGATGCTCGGCTGGTCGATCGGCCAGTCACTGTGGACGTGGTACCAACTCATCGAGGAACGTGCCGTTCCCTCACCGTCCCCTGCGGACGCCGGCTACCTGAGCATCGTCCCGTTCGCGTTCGCAGCCCTACTCATCATCGGTAGCCACCGCCGTTCCGAGAGCCCCGACGCCCTACTCGACCGCCGTTCGCGCAGCGCCCGAATCGTCCTCCTCCTGGACGGACTGATCGTCGTGGGCTCCCTCTTCCTGCTGACCTGGACCACCTCGCTCGGCGGCCTGGTGCAGACGGGAAACCCCAGCACAGCAGCGTTCCTGGTGGCGATCGCCTACCCGTTGACCGACCTCGTCCTACTCGTCATCGTGGTAGTCCTCAGCGCGGACCGGAAGGTCGTGCTGCGCCTCCAACTGCGCCTGCTGGGCCTGGGCCTGGTCGGCCTGGCGGCGTCCGACAGCGCCTTCGCCTACCTGGTCAGCATCCAGGCCCCCGAAGTCCCCCCGCTGGCGAACGCGGGCTTCGTGATCGGCCCGGCCCTGATCGCCCTGGCCGCCCTCGCACCGCCCACCCAGCACACGGCCCCCAGCCGCACCACACGCTCGCAGCAGTGGTCCTACCTGCTCATGCCCTACGTGCCACTGCTGGTCAGCAGCGTCCTCGTGCTGCGCCGAACCATCATCGGCGACCTGGCCCCATTGGACGCGGTAGAGATCGGTGCCGGCTTCACGGTCTTCGTGGCGGTCATCCTCCGCCAGCTGACGACCATTGTGGACAACGCCAGACTCGCCGCCATGCTGCGGGAATCCGAACACACTCTCGAACACCAGGCCCACCACGACCCGTTGACCGGTCTGGCGAACCGGGCACTCTTCGAACACCGCCTGAACGAGGCCATGGCCGCCCACCACGAGGGCACCCCGTTCGGCCTCCTGTTCGTGGACCTGGACGACTTCAAGACCGTCAACGACGTCTCCGGCCACGCCCACGGCGACGCGATGCTGGAACGAGTGGCCCAACGCCTGCGCGAGTGCGTACGGGACACGGACATCGTGGCCCGCCTGGGCGGCGACGAGTTCGGCGTGCTCGTCAAGGGCGTGGAAGAGCCCGAAAAGGTGGCCTTCCGCATCCTGGACGCCCTCGGCGACGAGATCAGCGCCAGCCTGGGCGTGGTCATCTGCGCCGACCCGGACCCGGAGGAAACCGCCGAGTCCGTACTGCAACGAGCCGACAAAGCCATGTACGCAGCCAAACGCGATGGCGGCCGTGGCCTGGTGATCCACTCCTGAACGATGCCCCCCGGCGACCCGATGGTCGACGCTGTGGCAGGTAGGCGACCACGCGTCTCCCGGCGGTTCAGCGCGTCGGTGAGCCCTGCCCTCGGTCGACGTAGCGCAGGGCGGCGCTCAACAGCACCTCCGGAGCCAGGCGGACCGCCGTCTCACCGGTCACGACCGACACCAACTCGGCCTTGGTCGTCTGGTCCACTTCCTGCCCTTGGACGACGAATTCGCCGCTTTCGGCGAGGTAGACCGTCGGACACCCCTGCCCGCTGGCCGGATCTTTGTAAAGGATTTCGAGCTTCATCGGATCCCCCGATTTCACCTAGGACCGAAGTCCGTACACCAAAGTGCGACCATACCAAACGACCCGGAAAAGTACCATCCCCGGAAACAATGGTCCGCAATTTTACGGATAATCGACTGCGGCCGGTCGCCCGGCTTCGGGTTTACCCTGTGTTACTTGATCACCCAAATTGCACCCACCAGGGTAACCCGTCCGCCCGTTCGGTAACCCGTCGTTCACATTCGAGTCCCACTCGGACCGAATACGCCTCCATCGAGAATTCAGAATATTCTGCTATCCTTGAAATGTTCCCGCCGAGAGCTTGGCAGCGCGCACCGAACCGAGGGATTCTTGTGGGGAAGTTCCGGATTGTCTACGCCGGGCATGACTTCTTTTCGACGTGCTTGAGCGCCCTACTCGCGCGGCCGGACGTGGAGGTCGTGCTCTGCCTGACCAGTCCCCCCGGGCATTCGATCGACAACGTGCTCCGACTGGCACACCGGGCGAGGGTGCCGGTGATCCACGGGCGGCCGACCGACGCGGTCGTCGCAGCGGTGAACGGCCTCGACGCCGACCTGCTGGTTGCCGCCGCCTACCTCTACCGCCTACCGGTGGAGAAGCTGTCGGTGAATCGGGCGGTGAACGTGCACCCGTCGTTGCTCCCGACCGGGCGCGGCCCCAACCCGCTGCCGTACCTGGTGGACGAGCACCGCGCGTTCTGCGGGATAACGCTGCACGAGATGAATGCGGAATTCGACCAGGGTGATCTCCTGTTGCAGGAACCCGTTGCCCTGCGCGCGGACGACGGCTTCGACGAACTCCACCTGAAGCTCCTCGGGGCAGCGCCCGCGTTGTTGAACAGGCTGCTCGACGACATCGATGCGCACTTCCGGGCGAAACGCCCCCAGGGCACGGGTTCGTACTGGCCGGAACACACGCCCGAACAGCGCCGACTGGTCGCCGGCCGAGCCCGGGTCGGCGACGCGGTCGCCATGTCCCGCAAATTCGGCACGGTGGGCGTGCAGGTGGAATTGGCCGACGCGCCCACAGTGGACACGACCCGCGTCACGGCCGTCGAATGCGCGCACGACTACCAGCCCGGCACCGTGGTCGCCCGACTCGTCCACGGGTGGGTCGTCGCGCTGGTCGACGGGCTGATGAAGATCGACCTGTCACGGCGAGGACGGTGACCGGTGAACCCGGAGGAGCGGCCGTTGGAAGCCGCCGACGGAACCCACTCGGCGGTGACCGGTTCCGCCGGGGACATCCTCCAGGCGCGGGATGTCAGTGGCGGCGTCCACTTTCACCGGAGCGGGCCGGTCGGCGGGCCGGTGCCGAAGCAATTGCCGGCCGACGTGCAGGTCTTCGTCAACAGGTCGGCCGCGCTCGATTGGTTGGACGCGGTGCTGACGAGCGGTGGCCCCGCCTGCCTTTTGGTGGGCACCGCCGGGGTGGGCAAGACTTCGCTCGCCGTTCGCTGGGCGCACCGGGTAAAGGACAGGTTCCCGGACGGCCAGTTGTATGTGGACCTGCGGGGGTACGACCCCGATACTCCGGTTTCCCCTGAGCAGGCGCTGGAGAGGTTCCTCCGGGCGCTGGACGTTTCTCCCGGTGCCATTCCCAGGGAACTCGACGCCAGAGCCGCCCTGTTCCGCTCGCTCGTCGCCGAGCGTCGAGTGCTGGTGGTGCTCGACAACGCGATGGGCACGCGCCAGGTGCGACCGCTGCTCCCCGGTGCGGATACCTGCCTCACCCTCGTCACGAGCCGGAACAACCTCTCCGGCCTGGTCGCCAGGGAAGGCGCGCGGAGGCTGGTGCTGGACGTGCTGACCGAGGCCGACGCCGTCACGTTGCTGCGCGCCACCATCAACGGATATCGCACCGAGGACGACCCGGCGGATATCGCCGAGTTGGCCAGGCTGTGTGCCCGCCTGCCGATAGCGCTGCGAATCGCGGCCGAGCGCGCGTCGGGTCGACCGAGGACACCGCTGGGCGACCTGATCCGGGATTTGCGGGACGAGTCCGCCCTCTGGCGGCTCCTGTCCTCCGACGATGAGGAAACGAGCGCGGTGCGCGCGGTCTTCACCTGGTCCTATCGGGCCCTGTCGACCGAGGTCGCCGAGTTCTTCCGCTTGCTGGGCCTGCACCCCGGACCGAATTTCAGCTCGCTGTCCGCAGCGGCGCTGACCGGTCGACCGCACGATCGGACCCGGCACCTGCTGGATGTGCTCGTGGGTGTGCACATGCTGGAACAGATCGGCCGCGACCGCTTCCAGTTCCACGACCTGCTGCGCGCCTACGCCGCCGACCAGGTGCAACTCGAAGAATCCGGAGAGGACCGACGGGCGGCGCTGCGCCGCCTGGTCACGTGGTACCTGCACACCGCCCACTCCGCTGTGGTCGCGGCCATGTACGCCGAAAGCCGGTTCGCACTCGTGCCGCTCGCCGAGGGCACCCCGCCGCCGGCGGAGTTCGCCGGCCACGACGCGGCGGTCGACTGGTACGAGACGGAGCGCGGCAACCTGGTCGCCGTCGTGATCGGCGCGAACAACGCCGGTTTCTACGACGTGGTCTGGCAGGTGCCCGGAGTCCTCCGTGGACTCTTCGAATACCGGCACCCGTTCGACGACTGGTTCACCACCGGCCGCATCGGGCTGGACGCGACCCGACGACTCGGCGACCGGATCGCCGAAGCGGCGATGCTGATGAGCCTGGGTCGGGCGCACACCCAGTACCAGGAACTCGGGCTCGCGTTGGCCCGGTACGCGGAGGCGTTGCCCATCCTGCGTGAACTGGGGAACCGGGCCGGCGAGGTCGATGCGCTCAACGGCGCGGGCATGGTCCGGCTCAGACTGCGGGAGCTGTCGGCAGCCGAGTCCCACTTCACCCACGCCCGCGCGCTGGCCGAAGAGCTGTCCGAGATCCGCAGCGGTGCGTTCGCCTCGCACCTGCTGGGCGTCGCCTGCACCGAGCTGGGACGGCTTGACGAAGCGTTGCGCCACCTCGAACACGCGGTGGGCACGCTCCAGCGGATCGGCAACCAGGCGATGGAGATAGACGTGCTGGTGGACCTCAGCACCGCGCTTCGCCTCTCGGGCAGGCTCGCCGAAGCCGAGGAGACCGCGCAGCAGGCCTGGCGGGTCGCCACCTCCACCGATGACCGCATCATCGCGGCGCTGTCGCTGGTCGAGTTGGGGAAAGTACGGCTGGAGACCGATCGGGCCGAGGCGGCGCTGGAAGCCTTCCAGCAGGCGGCGGTTCTCCAGCGGTCGCTCGGCAACCGGGGTCGCACGGCCCGTGCCCTGGACCACACCGGCGAGGCGTACCAGCGACTGGGGCGTTTCGAGGACGCGATCGCCTTCCACACCCAGGCTGTCGCGGTCCACCGCGAGGTGGACGACCCGTGGTGGCTGGCGAACGCCCTGCACCACCTGGCAAGCGCACTGCTCGCAACCGGCGCGGTGCCGAACGCGGCAAGACACTGGCACGAAGCACTGGCGATCTTCGAACGCTTCCCGGACTCCCCCGACCGCGACCGGGCAGCCGCGATCCGAACCGTGTTGTCCGGGCTGCCCGACCAGGCCGACGGACGGGAAAGACCCGATACCGCTTGACGTGTGTCGCTTGATCGATCCTATTCGGACCGACGAGGCACGAACCCGTAAACGCTGGCGGGCGACCCGGACCCGCGCCGGTTCACCGTTCCGCCGACCAGCACATACCCACCGGTCTCCGGCAACCGCCCCAGATTGGCGAGCACCTCCAAGCTGATCCGGTGCTCCCGATACAGCAGCTTGGACACCGCATAGGACGTGTCCAAAGCCGACTCGGGGCTGAACGTGTCCGTCCCCAACGCCCCACGCCGCCCCAATACGCCCCGCCGCACCAACCATTCCACCGCGGCCAGCGAAAACCCGGGCTGGTGCATCTGCCCGGCGGCATCGAAGTTGAAGAACGACGGCGTACCCCACCGGTCCTCCCACCCCGTCCACAACACCACAGCCGCCTCGGCCGGAATCCGCCCGAACCGCTTCTCCCACCGCTGGAGATCCGCGACCGACACCTCGTAGTCGGCATCCCGCCGGGCCTGCTCCCGCACGTCGATCTTCACCGCCGGCAGGAACAGGTCCTCGGCGTCCAACTCGTCCGCGTACGGCTGGTCCTCGTTGAAGTGCGCCGGCGCGCCCCAGTGCGTCCCGGTGTGCTCCCCCTGCTTCACGTACTGGAGATAGAACCCGTCCTGCGGCACCGTGGTCACCGTCGTCATGGTGAACTCCGGGTCACCCGGGTACACGTTCGTCCGCTCGGGATCGTTGACGTGCGCGAGGTTCACCAACCGGTACCCCTTCAACGGGCTGTCCCGCCGCCCGCTCCCACCCCCGGACGAACCCTCCGCATCCCCCGATGCCACACCAGCCCCCGCGACCGCCATTCCACCGACTGTAGAAATCACGCCCGCGAGCATCGACCGTCTGCGCACCGTCGACCACTCCTCCGCCTAGCCGTCACCCGATCCGGGCAACCTTAACTTCTGGATGGTCACAAAACGACAACCTGCCGGACGGCTTCCCCCGACGCCGAACGGGTGAACCCGACATTCAGCGCGGCCAAATCCAAACGCCCTGTCAACAACTCCTGAACCAGGAGCAACCCACCCCGGTACAGCTCCACGAACCGGGGCACGTCCCGCCCGGGGCACGCACGACCCCAGGTGGCTCCCCTCCATCACCGCCCGCAGCCCCTCCGGGATCCCCACCGGCCGCCGTGTCCCCCGATCCACGAACACGTGCACGAAGTGCCCTTCCGCCACAACGACATCCCGCCCCGCCACGTGGAACCCGACCTCGTACCGCACGCTGGACCGCCCGAGCCGCCCCACCCGCAGCCCGGCGTCCACCGCCTCCGGGAAGGAGATCGAAGCCCGGTAGTTGCAGTGGGACTCCACGCACAGCCCGATCACCACCGGGCAGTAACACCACACCACCCGGCACAGAGACAACGATCACACCGCCCCGCCCGATACCCCCGCACTCCACCACCGGGTACCGCTGCGTGATCGGACGGAGCAACGCACCTACCCTCCGCACCGACCAACCCGCTCGTCCACCACCACCCGGACGATGACTCCACCCAAACAACCGCCCGCAGTCCTGCGCGAGCCCTCCTACTGATGGATGATCTTTAAGCCGCACATCTGCGGTAACACCACCGATCCGACACACCCGGCACGGTAAACCGCCTGTCCGAGTGAACTTCCCTGGACTGATAGAGGTAAGCATTCCAGGTCGAGACGAATATGATCCCTAACGCCGACTAAAATCACCCGGAATTGCTTGCACGCGACACGACCTGTACGGCGCGTACACAAATGGCTTCCGGATAGCCCTATGGGAGGTCCCCGTATCGGCCGCTTTCCGTTGCGCATTCGGCCTCACTACCGTCAGGCCGGCCCAATGAACGAAATCCGATTGGCGGTGTACTGGTGACTGTGACCGATTCGGACGTGGACACCGATCAGCCCCGGCTCAGCCTCGGCACAGCGGCGGCCCGGAACCTGGCCACGACGACCAAGTCCGTCCCCCAGATGCAGGGCATCACCTCCCGGTGGCTGCTCAAGGTGCTCCCCTGGGTGCAAGCGGCCGGTGGCGCCTACCGCGTCAACCGCAGGCTCAGCTACGCCGTCGGCGACGGCCGGCTCACGTTCACCAACACCGGCGCGGACGTCCAGGTCATCCCCCAGGAGCTGACCGAACTCCCGCTGCTGCGCGGTTACGACGACGTCGAGGCGCTCGCCGCGCTCGCCGGCCGGTTCCGCCAGCAGGAGTACGGCCCGGGTGACGTGATCGTGGAGGCGGGCCGGCCGCAGGACCAGGTCTTCCTGATCGCCCACGGCAAGGTGAACAAGGTCGGCGAGGGCGAGTACGGCGACCAGACAGTGCTCGGCGTCCTGGCCAACGGCGACTACTTCGGCGACCAGGTGCTCGCGGGCCCGCAGGGCGACTGGGACTTCACCGTCAAGGCGGTCACCCCGGTCATCGTGCTCTCGTTGAGCTGGCAGGAGTTCGAGGCCCTCAACGGCAACGCCGGCGGCCTGCGCGCGCACATCCAGCACCAGTACGCGGGCGGCGCGCAGCGGCAGAACGCGCACGGCGAGGCCGAGATCGACATCGCGTCCGGCCACGACGGCGAACCCGATTTGCCCGGCACGTTCGTGGACTACGAGCTGTCCCCGCGCGAACTGGAGCTCAGCGTCGCGCAGACCGTGCTGAAGGTGCACAGCCGCGTCGCGGACCTCTACAACGAGCCGATGAACCAGACGGACCAGCAGCTCCGCCTGACCATCGAGGCCCTGCGCGAGCGCCAGGAATACGAAATGGTGAACAACCGCCAGTTCGGCCTGCTGCACAACGCGGACCTCAAGCACCGCATCCACACCCGGTCCGGCCCGCCCACCCCGGACGACCTGGACGAGCTGCTCGGCGTGGTGTGGAAGGAGCCGACCGCGTTCCTGGCCCACCCGCGGGTGATCGCGGCGATCGGCCGGGAGTTCAACAAGCGCGGCCTCTATCCGTCCAGTGTGGACATCAACGGCCACCAGGTGCCCGCCTGGCGCGGTATCCCGATCCTGCCGTGCAGCAAGATCGAGATCAGCAAGCACCGCACCAGCTCCATCATGCTGCTGCGCGCCGGCGAGCAGAACCAGGGCGTCATCGGCCTGCACCAGACCGGCCTGCCCGACGAGTACCAGCCGGGCCTGAGCGTCCGGTTCATGGGCATCGACGACAAGGCGATCATCTCCTACCTCGTCAGCGCGTACTACTCGGCCGCCATCCTCGTGCCGGACGCGCTGGGCGTGCTCGAACACGTGGAAATCGGCCGCGAAGACTAGTCCCCCACCTAGTCCCCACAACGAGACAGGGAATCTGACGTGACCGTGACGGACCCCGGCCCCATCGCGGAAGAGGCCGAGCAGCGGCAGAGCCTGAGCACCGCGGGCGCACGGAACTTGGCGACCACGACCAAGTCCGTCCCGCAGATGCAGGGCATCTCCCCCCGCTGGCTGCTGCGCAAGCTGCCCTGGGTGCAGACCCAGGCGGGCACCTACCGGGTCAACCGCCGGCTCACCTACGCGGTGGGCGACGGACGGGTGACCTTCACCAGCACCGGCGCGGACATCCGCGTCATCCCGCAGGAGCTGCGGGAACTGCCCACCCTGCGGGACTTCCCGGACGACGAGGTGCTGACCGCCCTCGCCGGGCGGTTCCAACAGCGCGAGTTCGCGCCCGGCGACGTGCTGGTGGAGCGCGGCGGGCGGGCCGAAGAGGTCTACCTCATCGCGCACGGCAAGGTGAGCCGGGTCGGACTGGGCGAGTACGGCGACGAGACCAAGCTGGACACCCTGGCCGACGGCGACCACTTCGGCGACGACGTGCTCACCGGCCAGGACGTCGAGTGGGAGTTCACCGCCAAGGCGGTCACCCCGGTCATCGTGCTGGTGCTGCCGTGGCGGGCGGTGCAGCAGCTCAACGGCCAGGCCGACGCGCTGCGCGCGCATATCGAGCAGGTGGCGCGGGAGCGGGGCAAGCCGCAGAACAAGCACGGCGAGGCGGCGATCGACATCGCGTCCGGCCACGACGGCGAGCCGGACCTGCCGACCACGTTCGTGGACTACGAGCTGGCGCCGCGCGAGTACGAGCTGAGCGTCGCCCAGACCGTGCTGCGGGTGCACAGCCGCGTCGCGGACCTCTACAACCAGCCGATGAACCAGACGGAACAGCAGCTCCGTCTCACGGTGGAGGCCCTGCGCGAACGCCAGGAATACGAGATGATCAACAACCGGCGGATCGGGCTGCTGCACAACGCCGATCTCAAGCAGCGCATCCACACCCGGTCGGGGCCGCCCACCCCGGACGACATGGACGACCTGCTCAGCCGACGGCGCAAGACGGCGTTCTACCTGGCCCACCCCAAGGCGATCGCGGCGTTCGGGCGGGAGGCGTCCAAGCGCGGCATCTACCCGGGCACGGCCGAGGTGGACGGCACGCACGTCACCACCTGGCGCGGGGTGCCGATCCTGCCGTCGAACAAGATCCCGATCACCGAGCAGGGCACCAGCTCCATCCTCGCGATGCGCGTCGGCGAGCAGGACAACGGCGTGGTCGGACTGCACCAGACCGGCATCCCGGACGAGTTCCAGCCCGGTCTCAACGTGCGGTTCATGGGCATCGACGAGAAGGCGATCATCTCGTACCTGGTGAGCGCCTACTACTCGGTGGCGGTCCTCGTGCCGGACGCGCTGGGCGTGCTGGAGCACGTGGAGATCGGCCGCTACTGAGCCCGCACCGGTGTGCGGCGGCCGGGCCCGGTGCCCGGCCGCCCGACCACTCCTGCGCCCGATGCGGCCGGCGGTCGGTCGCCGGGCGCTTCCCCCGATCGCCGGGCGTATCCCCCCGATCGTCGGGCGCATCCCCCGAACAGGAGTCCATCCGATGACCGACCTGGACGTCACCCCCGCCCACCGCTCCGCGCGCGAGGTGCTGAGCTGGAGCCGTGCCGGGGTGGACCCGGCGCTGCGCGCCGCCGTGGACCGGCTGCCGGACTCGATGCGCGTGATCGCGGGCTACCACTTCGGGTGGTGGGACGAGCACGGCCACCCGACCGGCGCGGACCCGGGCAAGGCGATCCGCCCGGCGCTCGTGCTGCTGGGCGCGCACGCGGTCGGCGGCACCACCGAGGCCGCGCTGACGGGTGCCGTCGCGGTGGAGCTGGTGCACAACTTCTCGCTGCTGCACGACGACGTGATGGACGGCGACGCGACCCGGCGGCACCGGCCGACCGCGTGGAGCGTGTTCGGCGTGAACGCGGCGATCCTCGCCGGCGACGCGCTGCTCACCCTGGCGCTGGACATCCTGGCGGGCAGCGGGCACCCGGCGGCGGCGCGGGCGATCCGGATGCTGGCCGAGGCGACGCAGCGGCTGCACGACGGCCAGGCCGCCGATCTCGCGTTCGAGGAGCGCGGCGACGTCGGGCTCGGCGAGTGCGTGCGGATGGCGGGGAACAAGACGGCCGCGCTGCTCGGCGCGGCGTGCGCGTTGGGCGCGCTGCTCGGCGGCGGACGGCCGGATCAGGTGGAGCGGTTGCGGGAGTTCGGCGAGCACGTCGGGCTGGCGTTCCAGTTCGCGGACGACCTGCTGGGCATCTGGGGCGACCCGGCGCTGACCGGCAAGCCGGTGTACTCGGACCTGCACAACCGCAAGAAGTCGCTGCCGGTGGTGGCGGCGCTGACGTCCGACACGTCGGCGGCGCGGGAGCTGGACGAGCTGTACCACACGGACGGGCAGCTGACCGGCACGGAGCTGGTGCGCGCCGCCGAGCTGATCGAGGCCTCGGGTGCCCGCGCGTGGAGCCAGGGCCGGGCCGACGACCTGCTGGCGCGGGCGCGGGAGCACCTGCGGGCCGCCGAGCCGGTCGAACGCGCGGAGCGCGAGCTGGACGCCGTCGCGAGCCTGGCCACCCACCGCGACCACTGAGCCATGTCCCTCCCCGCGCCACACATGGCTGCCGGCCACGGATCCGTGCCCGGCACCACCCGCACACCCGACCCGAGCACGTCACTCCGCACCCGCACCGACCGTGCGCCCGACCCGAACGACACCCGATGAGTCAGGAGCCCGGCATGGCCCTTCCCGTTGTGCTGCTCGCCTCGCCCCGGTCGTTCTGCGCCGGGGTCGAGCGGGCCGTGGACATCGTCGAACACCTGCTGACACAACGCGGCGGACCGATCCACGTGCGCAAGCAGATCGTCCACAACACCCACGTGGTGGCCGATCTGGAGGCGCGCGGCGCGGTGTTCGTGGACGAGCTGGACGCCGTGCCCGACGGCGCGACCGTGGTGTTCTCCGCGCACGGCGTGTCCCCGGCCGTGCGTGACGAAGCCGCCCGACGCGGTCTGGACGTCATCGACGCGACCTGTCCCCTGGTGACCAAGGTGCACGCCGAGGCCCGCCGGTTCGCCGCGCGCGGCGACACCGTCGTGCTGATCGGGCACGCCGGGCACGAGGAGGTGGAGGGCACGCTCGGCGAGGCTCCCGACCGGATAGTGCTGGTGGAGACGGTGGCCGACGTCGAGCGGCTGGAGGTGCCGGACCCGTCGCGGGTGTCCTACCTGACCCAGACGACGCTGGCGGTGGACGAGACGGCCGAGGTGGTCGACGCCCTCAAGGCGAAGTTCCCGCAACTGCGCGGCCCGGCGTCGGACGACATCTGCTACGCCACGACCAACCGGCAGGACGCGGTGCGCGAGGTCGCGCGGGACGCGGACCTGGTGCTCGTGGTGGGCTCGGCGAACTCGTCCAACTCGGTGCGGCTGGTGGAGCTGGCCAAGCGCCAGGGCGCGCCGGCGCACCTGATCGACGACGTGTCCGACATCCGCCCCGAGTGGCTGGAGGGCGTGCGGGTGGTCGGGCTGAGCGCCGGTGCGTCCGCGCCGCCGCGACTGGTGGACGAGGTGATCACCGCGCTGGGCGCGTGGGACGTCCAGGTGCGCGAAACCACCCAGGAGACCATCCAGTTCACCCTGCCCGCAGCGGTGAGGCGGCGATGACCCTCCTGGACGCGATCACGGGCCCCGCCGACGTGCGGGCGCTGCCGTCGTCGGCGCTGCCGGTGCTGGCGGGCGAGATCCGGCGGTTCCTGATCGAACGGGTGTCCCGCGCGGGCGGGCACCTCGGGCCGAACTTGGGCGCGGTGGAGCTGACCATCGCGGTGCACCGGGTGTTCGACTCGCCGCACGACGTGCTGCTGTGGGACACCGGGCACCAGTCCTACGTGCACAAGGTGCTGACCGGGCGGGCCGCCGAGTTCGAGACGCTGCGCCGCGCGGGCGGCCTGTCCGGCTACCCGTCGGCGGCCGAGTCGCCGCACGACGTGATCGAGAACTCGCACGCGTCCACCGCGCTGTCCTATGCGGACGGTGTGGCGAAAGCGTTACGGCTCAAGGGTTCCTCGCGCCGGGTGGTGCCGGTCATCGGCGACGGGGCGCTGACCGGCGGCATGGCGTGGGAGGCGTTGAACAACCTCGCCCGCACCGAGCACCCGGTCGTGATCGTGCTCAACGACAACGGCCGTTCCTACGCCCCGACCGTCGGCGGTCTCGGCACGCACCTGGCGGCGCTGCGCGCGGGCCGGCGGCAGACCCTGTTCGAGAACCTGGGCCTGGCGTACCTGGGACCGGTCGACGGGCACGACCCGGCGGACCTGGAGCACGTGCTGCGCGAGGCGTCCGCGTTGGGCCGCCCGGTGGTGGTGCACTGCGTGACCAGCAAGGGCAAGGGCTACCCGCTCGCCGAGCAGGACCAGGCCGACCACCTGCACGCGGTGTCGGCGGCCGGTTCGAGCGGTGGCACCACGTGGACCCACGTGTTCGGCGCGGAGATCGCCGAGATCGGCGCGGACCGCTCGGACGTGGTGTGCCTGACCGCCGCCATGCAGGGCCCGACCGGGCTGGACGGATTCGCCGAGCGCTTCCCGGACCGGGTGTTCGACGTCGGCATCGCCGAACAGCACGCGGTGACCTCGGCGGCGGGCCTGGCGATGGCGGGGCTGCACCCGGTGGTCGCGGTGTACGCGACGTTCCTGTCCCGCGCGTTCGACCAGGTGCTGCTGGACGTGGCGCTGCACCGGCTGCCGGTGACGTTCGTGCTGGACCGCGCCGGCGTCACCGGACCGGACGGGCCCAGCCACCACGGCATGTGGGACGCCTCCGTGCTGCCCGTCGTGCCCGGCCTGCGGCTGGCCGCGCCCCGCGATCCGGCCCGGCTGCGGGAACTGCTCCGGGAAGCCGTGGCGGTGTCCGACGGCCCGACCGCCCTGCGCTACCCGAAGGCGTCGGCGGGCCCGGACATCCCGGCGCTGCGCCGGATCGGCCGGTGCGACGTGCTGCGCGACGAACCCGACGCCGTCGGCCTGCTGGTCGCCGTCGGGCCGATGGCGCAGGCGTGCCTGGACGCCGCCGACGAACTGGCCGGCCACGGCGTGCCGGTGAGCGTGGTCGACCCGCGCTGGATCGCGCCGCTGGACCCCGCCCTGGTGAAGCTGGCGGCGGCGCACCGGCTGGTGCTCGCCGTCGAGGACACCACGGCCACCGGCGCGTTGGGCGGCCGGCTCGCGCAGGCGCTGGCCGTGGTCGGCGCACCCACCCGCGTGGGCACGTTCGCGTTGCCCGCGAGCTTCCTCCCGCACGGCTCCCGCGCGGAAATCCTGCGGGCGCACGGCCTGGACGCGGCAGGAATCACCACGACCGTCCTCAAGCGACTCAAGGAGCACAGTTGACCCGTCTGCAACTGGCCCCGCCCATCCGGCGGCGCCGGCTGACCCGCAAGCTGTCCGTCGGCGGGGTCGAGGTCGGCGGCGACGCGCCCGTCACGGTGCAGTCCATGACCACCACACCCACCGCCGACGTGGAGGCGACGCTCCGGCAGATCGCCGAGCTCACCGCCGCCGGCTGCGAGATCGTGCGGGTGGCGGTGCCCTCGCAGGACGACGCGGACGCGCTGCCGGTGATCGCGCGCAAGTCGCCCATCCCGGTGGTGGCCGACATCCACTTCCAGCCGAAGTACGTGTTCGCCGCGATCGACGCGGGCTGCGCGGCGGTGCGGGTGAACCCCGGCAACATCCGCAAGTTCGACGACAAGGTGGCCGAGATCGCCCGCGCCGCTTCGGGTGCCGGCGTGCCGATCCGGATCGGGGTCAACGCGGGTTCGCTGGACCAGCGGCTGTACCGGAAGTACGGGAAGGCTTCACCGGACGCGTTGGTGGAGTCGGCGTTGTGGGAGTGCTCTTTGTTCGAGGAGCACGGGTTCACCGACCTGAAGATCTCGGTGAAGCACCACGATCCGATGGTGATGGTGTCGGCGTACCGGCAGTTGGCGCGGTCGTGCGACTACCCGTTGCACCTCGGGGTGACCGAGGCCGGACCGTTGGTGCAGGGCACGGTGAAGTCTTCGGTGGCGTTCGGTGTGCTGCTGTCGGAGGGGATCGGGGATACGATCCGGGTGTCGCTGTCCGCGCCTCCGGTGGAGGAGGTGAAGGTGGGGGCGCAGATCCTGGCTTCGCTGGGTTTGCGTCCGCGCAAGCTGGAGATCGTGTCCTGTCCGTCCTGTGGGCGGGCGCAGGTGGACGTGTACAAGCTGGCGGACCAGGTGACGGCGGCGTTCGAGGGTTTCCCCGTGCCGTTGCGGGTGGCGGTGATGGGGTGTGTGGTGAACGGGCCCGGGGAAGCTCGGGAGGCCGATCTCGGGGTGTCGTCGGGTAACGGCAAGGGGCAGATCTTCGTGCGGGGCGAGGTCGTGCGGACCGTGCCGGAGTCGCAGATCGTGGAGGCCCTGCTGGAGGAGGCCATGAAGCTGGAGGCCGACCTGGCGGAGTCCGGTGTGGAGGAACTGGAACCCGCCTGAACCCGCAGGAATACGGACGGGCACTCTCCTCGACGTGATTTCGTGACCGCGAAACCGCCGAGGAGGGTGGCACGTGCGAGCGTTGGGGCTGTTGCTGGTCTTGCTCGGCATGGCCGGGCTGTCCGCCGACCGGGTCGTCGCCGTTCCCCCAGACCTGGTGGAGTGGGTACGGGTCGGGTCCTGGGCGGTGGGCGCGGTCGGCACGCTGCTGATGCTGTTCAGGATCGCGCGGTCCGGTGCGGGGTTCGGCGTGTTCCCCTTGGCGTGCGGGGTCGGGTTGTTGGTCGCGCAGCCGATCACGCACTGGATGGACGGACCCGCCGTGCAGGCATGGCAGCCGTGGTTGGGGTTCGGGCTGGTGCTGCTGATCGGCGGTGGCGCGCTCCGCGTCATGGTGACACAGGCGGACAACGACCCGGAGTCGGCGTCCTTCGTGTTGGCGCTGTTCGCGTTCGCTTCGCTGATCACCGACATCGTGGTCGACTTCGGCGACTGGGACGGCCTGCTGAATGTGAGCACAGCGGCGTTCACCGCGGCGTTCGCGTTCGTGGTCGTGATCAAGCTGACCGCCTTGGTCGAGGCGGTGGACGGGCCCGGCCGGCGGGAACTGATCGCCGGGCTGCCACCCGACCCGAACCACCCACTGGTCCGCTACCTGCCAATGGTGCTGACGCGGTTGTGGTCGTTCGGGCTCGCCGTTGCCGCGGTGCCGGTCACCGTCATGCTGTCGTTCGACCTGCCCGTGTTCGTCGACGTGCTGTTGACGCTGCCCGCCACGCTGGGGGTGTACACGGGCGTCGCACTGGTCGGATACCGGCCCTTGGCCAAGGCGATCGGTCCGGAACGGCTCGTGCGGGCCGGTCAGGACGCGATCGGGAACGTGCTCGACGCCGACAAGTACTCGACCAGGTTGTTGAAGGCCCTGACGGTCGGCTACGGCGGGTTCGCGCTGCTGGTGGAAACCGTCGTGCTCAGGCCGCCGGTGTGGCTCGTCGGCCCATTGGCGATCATGGGGTTCATCATGGTGGTCAATGCGCTGTGGCGGTGGAAGACCCTGATGCCTCAGGTGGTCGCGGAGGTCATCCGGGAGTCCGAGTCGCCGGAGCGCACCGCACCGTCGATCGCCGAACTGCTGGGCCGGCTGGGTCGCGCCGACCCGGTGTTCCGGCTCCTGCCCGGTTCGGAACGGCTGGCACCGGGTGCGAAGCCGCCGAGGTGGACCGGAGCTCAATCCGCTAGCCGAGGAACCTCGTCACGGCTGATTTCAAGTCGTCCCGGGCGCGGCGTTCTCTGAGCATGCCCCGGGCGATGCGGACCGCTTCGTCCCGGTGACCGAGTCCGGCGAGTTCCTCCAATGCCTGGATCCGGACCGGGGTGGGCAGGCCGGCGGCGGCGAGCAGCATCGCCATGGCCGTGCCCCAGAGGTCTTTCGGGTCGAAGTCCGGGAGGTGGCGGTCGCGCCGGACCAGGCCGGCCACGTCCCAGCGGTCGCCGGTTTTCCGGGCC
Source organism: uncultured Saccharothrix sp. (assembly GCA_965995405.1). Lineage (GTDB taxonomy): Bacteria > Actinomycetota > Actinomycetes > Mycobacteriales > Pseudonocardiaceae > Actinosynnema. Next base: position 9,709 of record CBHFOL010000016.1, on the reverse strand, counting down.
CAGTCCTCGTCGTCCGCGAGGGCGGCCAGCGCGTTCCGGACGTTGGCGACGACGTCCCGGTGGTAGGCCGCGCCCAGGGCGTAGAGGGCGGCGGCGGCCCGGTCGGTCTCGCCGAAGTCCGCCAGCATCCACGCGAACCGCAACCGGGCCAGGACTGGCCAGGACGGGTCGCTCACGGCGGCACTCAGCGTGTCCAGCGACCGGTCCCGAGCCCGTCTGTCGGCCTCGGTGCTCGCGTCGATGTCGGCTGCGGCGGCCTGCGCGAACCCGTCCGCCTCGGCCGGTGTGCGCAGCCGGGTGGACCTCGGGGTGGGAGTTCTTGGTGGGACAGGGGGTTTCGGGCGGTAGCCGCGGTTCCGGACCAGGGCGAACTCGGCCACGGTGTCGGTGTGCAGGACTTTCGGGGTCGGCCGGTCGCGGGCACGTAGTCGGATGGTCAGCCGGTGGTGCAGCGAAGGGAGCGGCAGCAGGGGGTTGTCGTCGGGGACGCCTTCGCGCAGCAGGGAGATCAGTTCACCGGAGAACACGGTGTGCCGTTCGCCCGGGACGTAGAGCGAGACCAGGTTGCGCGGCGCGGAGGCCAGGGCGTAGGTGCCTTCGACGTCGATCTGCCCGATCAGCCGCGAATCGTTGTCCGCCATGGGTTTGGCCAGGGCCCGGCCCGAGTAGCAGCAGTCCAGGACCAGGATGCGGATCCGCGCGTTGCTGTTGGCGATGGCGGTGTGCAGTTGGTCGATCGGCAGGGCGCTGTGTTCCTTGACGTCGTACTCGGTGTCGGTCAGCGCCAACAGCAGGCGGCCGGCGTTGTCGACCAGGCCGTGGCCGGCGAAGTAGACGAGCAGGACGTCCTCGGTGTCCTGGCACCAGCGGGCGATCGTCCGGCCCGCTTTGGCGTCGGGGTCGACCAGGGTGTGGACGTGCTCGGGCGGGAACCCGGCCAGGTCCGGGTCGGTGAGGATCGCGGCGAGGTCCGCCACGTTGGTCGCCACCGCCGGGATGTCGTCCAGCGCCCGGTCCTCGTAGTGCGCGGAGCCGACCAGGACCGCTTTCGACCGCGTGGGGTCGGCTAATCGCATCAGCCTTCGCCCAGCTCTCTGGCCATGGCGGTGGCGGTGTCCTTGAGTTCGGGCAGGGCGGCCTTGCTCACGCGTTCGGCTTCGATGGTGGCGGAGCGGTCGCCCACCTTGGCGGTGATCTTGACCTTCATGCCGCGGGTTCGCAGGTACGCGACGAGCGAGGTGGTGACCGCCCCGATGCCGCCGCTGGTGAGCACCACCGACACGGTGTCGAGCACCGGTCCCATGCTGCCTTCGGGCGGGGGCTGGTCGTGCATGGTCACGCGGCCACGCAACTCGTCCTCGGCGTTCAGCCACGCGCGCAGCGCGAGCGCGTCGTCCTCGCCCTCTACGGTGATCAACACAGTGGTACCGGTCACAATCCGGAATGCTAGAGCGTGTCCGCGCCGGGGTGCGGCAGACCGCCCGATCCGGCCCTGCGGTGTGGCAACATCGCGGCGGAACAGCGGCCCGTGCACCGATGGCGGCTGAACCGACAGCGGCTGGGGCCGGCGGACGAGCTGGAGTTTCTGCGATGGCGGATTTACCCGACGTGGCCGGTACCCGTGCGGTCCTGATCGGTGTCAGCGAGTACGACCACCTGCCCGACCTGCCCGGTGTCGCGAACAACCTGGTGACCTTGCGCGAGCTGTTCACCGCGCCCGACGTCCTGGGTCTGCCCGGCGACAACTGCGTGACGCTGACCGGCTCCGTGACGCCGGACGAACTCGACCGGGCGGTCGCCGAAGCCGCTGCGACGGCCGAGGACACGCTGATCGTCTACTACGCCGGCCACGGGCTGATCGACGAGCACGACGGCGGGCTGTACCTGGCTTCGCGGACCACGGAGCCCACCCGGGTCCACGCCACCGCCACGCCGTACGAGTGGATTCGCCGGGCGATCAGACGCGGCCCGGCCCGACGGGTGGTGATCCTCGACTGCTGTTTCAGCGGACGTGCGTTGAACAGCATGGACGGCCGGCAGATCGCCGCGATCGCGGCGGCGGAGGGCACCGCGGTGCTCGCCGCCGCGCACGAGAACCGGATGGCGGTGGATCCGCCGGACGAACCGCACACCGCGTTCACGGCCGAACTCGTCCGGTTGCTGGACAAGGGGATTCCCGACGGTCCGGAGCTGCTGGACGTCGAGGGGGTGTTCGCCGCCGTGTCGCGTGAGCTGCGGGCGAAGGAACGTCCGATCCCGCAGGGCGCGTTCCGGAACACGGCGAAAGACCTGGCGCTGGGCCGGAATCGGGCGTGGCGGAGGCCGGGCGTGGTGATCCACCAGCCGCCGGCCGCGCACACGAGCGGCCCGCGCGGACACGGCCGGTCCGTGCTCACCATCAGCGAGGAGATCTGCGCGGCGATCATCGCGCACGTGCGGCGGGACTACCCGCGCATGGCGTGCGGCATGGTGGTGGGCCCGTACGGCACCGGCCGCGCCGAGCGGCTGATCGAGATCGGGAACATCTCGGCCGCCCCTTCCTATTGGGAGTTCGACCCGGTCGACCAGCTCCGGGCGTTGATGGAGATGGAGCGGAACGACGAGGAGCACGTCATCCTCTACCACTCGCGCGTCGAGGCTGGCGCGTACCTGTCGAAGGCGGACGTGACGTTCCTGGACGAGGAACGCTCCGGGACCCACCTGGTCGTCGTGGCGATCCCCGACCCGGACAACATCGAACTCCGCGCCCACCGGATCGCCGAATCCCGCATCATGGAGGAGGAGATCCGCGTCGTGCGGTCCTACACGTAGGTCGTTCGGGCGGCCGGGGCCCGCGCACGGGCCCCGGGCCGGATACTCCCGTTATGCGAACTGGCCTACCTGGTAGTCGCCGGCGGGCTGCTGGACGATGACGTTCAGCCGGTTGAAGGTGTTGATGAGGGCGATGAGGGACACCAGGGCGGTGAGCTGGTCCTCGTCGTAGTGCTTGGCGGCGTTCGCCCACACCTCGTCCGTGACACCACCGGCCGCGTCGGCGATGCGGGTGCCCTGCTCCGTCAGCTCCAGGGCGGCGCGCTCGGCGTCGGTGAACACCTTGGCCTCCCGCCAGGCCGCGATCAGGTTGAGGCGCGTCGAGGTCTCCCCGGCGTGCGCGGCCTCCTTGGTGTGCATGTCGGTGCAGAAACCGCAGCCGTTGATCTGGCTGGCGCGGATCTTCACCAGCTCCTGTGTCGCGGCCGGCAACGTCGTGTCCGCGATCACCTTGCCCGCCGAGATGATGTGCCTGGCGAACTTGGCTGCGACCGGGCTGTCGAGAAGGCCCAAGCGAGCTTCCATCGTGCACTCCTAGCCGTTGTCGATGGTTACACCTCCCTGACGGAACAGCCGGACAGGATGTGACAGCCACGAATGTGACCCCGCTCGCACCGCGGCCGGCGGCTGGCAAGGTTCCGGCAAGTCTGGTTGCCGTGCTGCGAGCACTGCCGGAACGGGCGAGAAGATCGCCGTCGTCCAAGAACTTCTCCCGCTGCGTACAAAGCGCATTGACGGAAAGCGCTCGTGGCGTTGGTGCTGGTCCGGACGTTGGTGGAAGCACTCGTAGGAAGCGCTGGCGGGAAGCACTGCGAGGGGTACGGGTTCCTGGGGGTCCTATGGGATTGTCAAGTGGCGGAGGGTCGGGCTTGCCGGCTCAGGCGGCGGGTCAGGTCGTTGAGGCAGGCGTCGAGGTTCTCGGTCGTGGTGAGGTCGTGGTGGACTTGGTCGATGTCGCCGGTGCTCGGGTTGGCGATGGCCAGTTCGGCTTCGCCGGTCGTCCAGACGATGAGCTCGCCGAGCAGGTCGTCGGTCTCGCAGTTCACCCAGGCTGCGGACTTCTCTCGCTCGGGATCACAGGCTGAACAGCCACCACGACGTTGCCGGTGCCCTGCCTGCGACCGGGGAGCCCGCCTGATCGGACGTGACGGGCTCCCCGGAAGCGGCTACTCGTAGGAGATCGCCTGTAGGACGTTCAGGCGGGCGGCTCGGATCGCGGGCAGGATTGCCGCCACCACGCCGATACCTGCCGCGAGCAGCAGGTAGGTGCCCAGCTGGGCCCACGGGATGCCCAGGTCGGTGATGCCCTGGTCCTTCAGGGCCTGCACGGCTGTCACGCCCAGGGCCACGCCCACTCCCAGGCCCAGCAGCGCGCCGAAGACGGAGATCACCACCGACTCCACGGTGATCATGCGCATCACCTGGGCTCGGCGCATACCGATCGCCCGCAGCAGGCCCAGCTCCCTGGTGCGTTCGATCACCGACAGCGCCAGGGTGTTGATCACGCCCAGCACCGCGATCAGGATGGCCAGGGCCAGCAGGATCTGGATCATCATCAGCACCGTGTCCAGCTGGGACGCCTGCTGCTTCACGAAGGCGCTCCGGTCCTGGACGGTCACCTCCGGGTTGTCCGCGAACAGCGGCTCGACGCGCTTCTGCACGTCCGCCACGTTCGCGCCGGGTGTGACCTGGACGAAGGCGTTGTTGAGCTGCGCCACCTGGAAGTCCTGGGCGGCGCTCTCCGGCAGGACGATCGCGTTCGTCAGCACGTTGTTCTTCGCGTACACCAGGCTGACCGTGTAGCCGCGGGGCTCGCCCTTGGTGGACTGCACGGACACCGTGCTGCCCTGCTTGAGGTTCAGCGTGTTCGCGGTCTCCTCGTCCAGGGCCAACTGGCCGGTCTGGAGGTCGGCGAACCCGCCGGACTTCGCGGTCAGGCCGAACTGCTTCTGCAACACCGGCAGATCGGTCGCGGCGATCGCGAACTGGCGCTGGCCGTCGATCAGGACGCGGTCGGAGTACCAGCCGAACGCCGAGTCGACGCCGGGCAGCTTCGCCACCTGCTCCAGGCGCTCCGGGGCGAACCTCGCCGCGCCGCCCGGACCCTGCGATTCGCCGGAGATGATCAGGTCCGACTTGACCTGGCTCTCGGCCACCTTCGTGATGCTGGTGGTGGCGGACGTCAGAATGACGCTCACCCCGGTGATCAGCGCGATCCCGACCATCAGCGCGGCGGCGGTGATGGCGGTGCGGCGCGGGTTGCGGGCCGAGTTGCGCCTGCCCAGCGTGCCCGGCATGGACCAGGCCAGCAGCTTGCCGATCAACGACACCACGGGCTTGCTGATCAGCGGTGTCAGCAGCGCCACCCCGACGAACGCGGTGAGCAGGCCGGACATGATCAGCCACAGCGAGCCGTTGCCGAAGCCGAACCACAGCAGGCCGCCGCCCACGGCCGAGACGATCGCGCCGGCCACGGTCGGCCGGGTCAGCGGGCGGTCCGGTGTCGCGGCTTCGCGCAGTGCCGCGACCGGCGGGATGCGCGAGGCGCGCACGGCGGGCAGCACGGCCGCGAGCACGGTCACCACGATGCCGACCGCGAACGCGGAGATCACCGCGCCGGCGGGCACACCGATGCCGGCCAACTGGAGGCTGCCGCCGCCGAACGAGCTGAACAGGTTCGCCAGCAGCGCGCCGACGCCGATGCCCGCGCCGAGACCGACCACGGACGCGACGAAGCCGATCACGACCGCTTCCAGCACCACCGAGACGATCATCTGCCGTCGGCTGGCACCCATCGCCCGCAGCAGCGCCAACTCCCGGGTGCGCTGCGCGACGATGATGGAGAACGTGTTGAGGATGATGAAGATGCCGACGAACAGCGCGATGCCCGCGAAGCCGAGCAGGATGTAGTTGAAGAACGCCAGGCCCTCGGCGATCTGGTCGGCCTGCGCCTTCGCCAGCTGCTCGCCGGTCTTCACCTGGAACCCGTCGCCCAGCTTGTCCTGGACCCGTTGCCGCAGCACGTCGTCCGCCACGCCGTCGGCCGCGTGCACGGTGATCCCGCTGTACGCGCCGGGTTGGCCGAGCAGCAGCTGTTGCGCCACCGGCTCGGTGAACGCGGTGGTGAGCTCGCCGCCCAGCGAGTCGCGGTTGCCGGAGTAGCCGAAGATGCCGGCTACCGTGAACTCCTTCTTCGGCTCCAGGGTCAGCACGGATATCCGCTCGCCGACCTCGAACCCGCCGGTCTTGGCCAGGTAGGCGCTGATCGCCACCTCGTCGGCACGCTGCGGCGCGTGGCCCTCGCGCAGCTGTGCCTGACCGCCGTCCCGCCACACCGTGCCCATGCGCGGCGCGCCGGATGTGGTGAGCACCTTGCCGTTCTCGCCGATCGGGCGGGCCTGGCCCGCCACGTCGCCCACCGCGTCCCGCACGCCGGCCACGGACCGGACGGCGGCCAGGTCGGCGTCGGACAGGGTGCCCCCGAACCCGCCGTCCGGGTTGTCCGACTCCACCTTGGGCTTGACCGCGACCTGGACGTCCACATCGGAGTAGACGGTGGTGAACAGGCTCTTGAACGAGCGGTCGAGCGTGTCGGTCAGCACGAAGGAGCCGGACACGAACATCACGCCCAGCACCACGGCCAGTCCGGACAGGACCAGCCGCAGCTTGCGGGACAGGACGCTCTTGAGCGTCGCCTTCAACATCACACCACGACCAGTTCGTCACCGTCGAGGTGCTTCATGGTCTCCAGCACGGCATCCGCGGTGGGCCGCAGCAGCTCGCGCACGATCCGCCCGTCCGCGAGGAAGATGACCCGGTCCGCGTAGGACGCGGCGTTCGGGTCGTGCGTCACCATCACCACGGTCTGCCCGAACTCGCGGGCCGAGCGCTGGAGGAACCCCAGCACCTCGCCGCCGGAACGGGAGTCGAGGTTGCCGGTCGGCTCGTCGGCGAACACCACCTCCGGTCTGGCCACCAGGGCACGGGCGCACGCCACGCGCTGCTGCTGGCCGCCGGACAGCTGGGTCGGCCGGTGGCCCAGCCGGTCGCGCAGGCCGACGGTGTCCACCACGGTGTCGAACCAGGCCCGGTCGACCTTCTGCCCGCCGATGGCCGGCGGCAGCGTGATGTTCTCCTCGGCGGTCAGCGTGGGCAGCAGGTTGAACTGCTGGAAGATGAAGCCCACCTTGGACCGGCGCAGGTCGGTCAGGCCCTTGTCGCGCAGGCCGTTGACCTTCGTGTCGCCGATCCACACCTCGCCGGAGTCGATGGTGTCGAGCCCGGCCAGGCAGTGCATCAGGGTCGACTTGCCGGAACCGGACGGACCCATGATCGCGGTGAAGCGGCCACGCTCGAACTCGACGCTCACCCCGCCCAGCGCGGTGACCGCCGCCTCTCCCGTCCCGTAGGACTTCCGCACGTCCACCGCTCGCGCCGCGGACTCTCTCTTGCCCGTCACCAGTTCCTCCAGTACGCCCTCATGACGGCAGTCGCCGTCCCCGAGAGCAATGGTCCTTGGGGCAAGCTGAGAGCGCGTCCGGTATCCACCCTGATTCGGTCTCAGGGAAATTCCCCGGTATGGGCGAACTTGGTGTCGGCGGTTCACTTTTCGGACGCGTGTGGACGGATCGCGGTTCACCCCGCCTTCAGGTCGGTGGCCGATGATGGCGGGAAGATCCCCGGTCGTTCGGGACGGGTGTCTTTGTGAGAGCGCTCTCTGGGCCTCCTGCCTGGAGAACGCACATCCCTACCGGGTTACGCGAGGTTCGGTGTGAAGGTGAATCCGACACCCATCGGGTGATCCGCCCGGGGCCCGGGAATCGCGGGCCCCGGGTGAACCCGGATTCGTCGGGTCGAGTGATCATCCCACCGTCAGCACCGGGTTCAGACACCCTTGGCACGCAAGGGAACACGGTCCGTTCCATGCCGTCCCGATATTTCCCGGAATCCGGGAAACCGGCGACAGGAGCCGGTGCCGGCCGTAGGGTCTGGCGCGGCCGGCGAGCCTGGCAACGGCCGAGATTCCCGTCCCGACCGCATGAGGAGCCGGTGGTGTCGACCTTCCGGGTGCGCCCCTACACCATGACCGGCGGGCGGACCCGCTCCGGCACGACCCTCGCCATCGAGACCATCGTGACCACGAACGAACGGGCCGCGCGCGACGCGCTGACCTCGACGGCCGAACACCGGATCATCAGCGACCTGTGCCGCAACCCGCACTCGGTGGCGGAGGTGGCCGCACGGCTGCGGCTCCCGCTGGGCGTGGTCCGGGTGCTGCTGGCGGACATGTCCGACCTGGCGCTGATCGACGTGCACGAACAGGCCGGGAACTCGGCGGACGGGCGGCCCACGCGGGAACTGCTGGAGCGGGTGCTCTCCGGACTGCGTCGGATCTGACCTTTGTGGACGGCCGGCGGTCAGCCGACCGGCAGCCGGACCAGCGTCGCGCCTTCCTTGGTGTCCCGCACCTGGAACTCGGCGATCTCGTGCCACCGCAGACCGACCGACGACTCGATCCGCACGGGTTCCTTGTCACTGGTGGGCGCGCCCGCCAGCCAGGACGCGACGACCATCGTCTCACCGGCACGCGAGCGGGCGAGCAGTTCGCACCGCGTGGAACCCTTGACGCCCTTGACTTCCAGCACGACCGAAGTTCCCCAGGGTTGCGTGGTCGCGTCGATCCGGGCCCAGACGCCGGTCGCCTGGTCGGTTCTGGTGACGGTGCCGGAGACGTCCGCGGCGTTCTTCGCCACGGCGGTCGGCCCCGGCACCGTCGAGGAAGTGGGACTGGCCGCGTTGTCGCCCTGCGGGGACGACAAGCCGACCGTGACTACCGAGGTCAGCACGACGAGCAACACGGCCGCGGCGGCGGACAGGAGCAACGTGTTGCGGCGTCGTCGGGTTCGGTCTTGGGTGACGGTGTCCAGCATGGCCCGCACCGAACGCCCGTCCGGGCGCTCCCCCGTGTGTGCGCGCAGCATGCCGTTCGCGTCGGCTTCGTCCAGGAGGTCGGGCAGCACGGCGAAATCGCGCAGGTCCAACGCGCAGCGACGGCACTGGGCGAGGTGGTTCTCGAAGGCGTCCACCTCGTCCTCGTCCAGGATGCCGAGGACGTACGCCGCCACGTCGACGTGGTCCGGCCGCGAAGTCACCGAAGTCAGCCCCGATCCTGCAATGCCCGCCGCAGGGCGCGAAGAGCGTAGTAGACCCTGGATTTGACCGTGCCCGGCGGAACGCCGAGCACCGCAGCCGCTTCCCCGACGGTGCGATCCCTCAAGTACGTCTCAAGAATAGCCTCCCGGTGCTCCTCCGTCAGGCCGTTCATAGCTTCGGCCACAACCATCGCCGCCAGGGTGCGGTCCGCTTCGTCCCGCACCGGGGCCTCGTCGGACGGCGTCAACTCCGACTCCTGCGGTCGGACGCTGCGCTTGCGCCGGTCGTCGATGACCAGCCGCCGGGCGACGGTGAACAGCCAGGAGCGCAGCAGGACCGGGTCCCGCTCCAGCTTCTCGGCGTTGCGCCACGCCCGCACCAGCGTCTCCTGCACGATGTCCTCTGCCCACTGCCGGTCACTGCCCGTCAATCGCATGGCATGACCGAGCAGCGCACTGCCGAACTCCTGGTAGAGCCTGCGGATCAGCTCGTCTTCCAGACTGAGTTCCGGCCAAGCGTGATCTCGTTGGGGTTGAGTGTTGCGTCTGTGCCGCGCCACGCCGTGCATCCAAGCGCGCGAACGGGTGCCAAGTCGAGGGTTTGGCGGCAGAAAAAGTCCCCGATTTGTTCGTGAACCGTCACCGCATCGTGTCCGTACTTCCCGGTATCCGCAGATTTGGCCGGACCGGGACACCCGGTCGCTACTCCCTTCGGCGGATCCCGCCCGCAGGAGAAAGGACCAACC
>CBHFOL010000015.1:0-49471 GCA_965995405.1 uncultured Saccharothrix sp. | reverse complement strand
CCACCGGTCGGGGCGCGCCCGCCAGCCCGTCCTGTGTCTCGCCGACCCTCCGCCCCCCGCCCGCCGCCGGCGGCGCCAGCCCGAACCCCATATAGCTCCGCGAGGCGATCGCCGAGACCGCCCAGACGAGCCGCATCCCGGTCTCCACCATCAGCGGCGACGTCACGCCGGGCAGGACCTCCCGGACGAGGATCCGCGCCGGCGGCAGCCCGTTCGCCTTCGCCCAGAGCACGTACTCGCTGCCGATCACCGGAATCGCCGCACCGCGCATCACACGCGAGACACCGGGCACGAACGCCACGCCGACGAGCACCGCGGTCAACAGCGTGCTGCGACCGAGCATGGACACGAACAGGAGCACGAAGATGATCTCGGGGAAGCTCAACAGGACGTCCATGGCGCGCATGAGCAACGCGTCGACAGCTCCACCCTTGTACGCGGCGGTGAGGCCGACGAGGCAGCCGAGAAGCACGCCGATGCCCGCGGCGAGAATCGCCATCCACGTGAGGTTGAAGCCGCCGTGGAGCAGCCGGCTCAGGACGTCACGGCCGAGAATGTCGGTTCCCAGCGGGAACTTCTCCCCCGGCCCGGCCAACGGCGACCCGACGATGGCGTCCGGGGCGTGGGGAGCGAAGAAGTGCCCGAACACGACCAGGAGTCCGACCGCCGTGAGGAGCACGAGACCGAGCCGGGCCTGCCCGGTGCGGATGGCCCGGCCGAGCACCGACAGGCTGCCTTTCCGGGCCGCCGTCGGGAGATCGGGTGTCACCGGCTGCTCCTTCATCGCGACCTCCCCATGACCGCGAAGACGTCCGCGAGCAGGTTGAAGAGGTAGTAGGCGGTTGCCAGCACGAGGATGCACGCCTGCATCACCGGCAGGTCGTGGGAGTTCACGGCGCTGACCACCGCCGTCCCGAGCCCCGGATAGGAGTAGACGTACTCGACCACCACCACGCCCGTGATGGTGACCGCCGCGACCAGGCTTGCCGCCGGCAGGCTGGCCGCGACCGCGTTGGGCAGGGCGTGCCGGAACAGGATGCGGCGGCTGCCGAGCCCCTTCAGTATCGCCATCTGGACGTACTCGCTGTTCATCGCGTCGATGAACGAGGCCCGCACCAGACGCCCGAGATACATGACGCCCATGAGCGTGAGCGTGGCGACCGGAAGGACCAGTTCCGCCGGATACCACCAGGGCATGTGTCCGGGCGGGATGTTCGAGACTCCCGGGAGAACACCGAGCACCGACGTGGCGAAGAACGCGATCAGCAGCATTCCCACCACGAAGGCGGGAAGTGCGGTGAACAGCGAGGACACCGCGACGAAAGCCTTGTCCAGTGCGCCGTCGCGCTTGTGGGCGCTGAGGACACCCACAAGCACGGCAAGCGGCAGGATCAGCGCCATCGAGATGATGCCCAGGGTGAACGAGTTGAGCATTCTCGGCCCGATGATGTCGACCACCGGCTCACCGTTCTCCAGGGACGTCCCCATCTGCCCGGTGAGCATTCCGGAGAGCCAATTCCAGTACTGGGCGACGAGCGACTGGTCGAGCCCGAGCTGCTGTCGCAGACTCGCCACCTGCTCGACCGTCGCGTCCTTGCCGAGGATGATCCGAGCCACGTCTCCCGGCAGCGCCTGTGTCACGAGGAACAGCAGCACCGAGACCAGGAACAGCACGACCACGCCGAGAACGAGCCGACGCGCCAACCACTGGAGCGTCGCGCGCTTCGGACTCGGCGGTGAACCGCGGTAAGCGCGTATCCGCGTCGTCACTTGGGACATGACAACCTCAGTTTCCGACCGTCACGTTGGACAGGAAGGAGAGCGGGCGGCCGTTCACGTCGGTCACCAGCCCGCGAACGTTGCTGCGGTAGGGCATGAGCACGTTGACGAACGCCGGCGTGATCATCGCGCCCTGCTCGTTCTCGATCTTGTGCATCTGGTTCATGATCGCGCACTGCTGCTCGTCGGTCGCCGAGAACAACTTGTCGGAGAGCCCCACGAATTCGGCGTTGTCCCAGTGCGGAGCGTTGCCGACCCGTCCGGGCAGCAGGGTCCCGATCACGGTCGGCAGGTAGGGCAACGGGTTGAAGTCGATGAACGCCGGCCACTGGCCCCACTTCGACAGCAGCTCCGGGACCGTGACGATGTTGACGTCGACCTTCACGCCCGCCTTCGCGGCGTTCTCGGAGAACACCTGGGCCAGTTCCGGCATCCCGGGCAGGAGTCCGTCGGTCGTGATCGCGAACGTCAGGTTGCTCTGGCCCGCCTCGGCGAGGAGTTTCTTGGCCTGCTCGATGTCCTGCTTGCGCTGCGGGAGGTCCGGGGCGGGGCACTGCGGCGTGCCGGCCTCGTGGTCGTTCGCCACCCGTGCGTAGCCGCCGAAGGCGTTGGACACCACCTGTTCCCGGTCGACCAGGAGGCGCAGCGCCTGCCGCACCCGGACGTCGTCGAAGGGCGCGACCGTCGTGTTGAGGCCGATCCGCAGCGTGAAATCGCCCTTGCTGTCGAGCAGATCGATGTCGTCCTTGCCCTCCAACGACTTCGCGATGGTCGGGGTGGCGCCCGAGGCGATGTCGACCTGGTTGGAGAGTAGCGCGTTCGCCTGTGCCTGCTGGGTCGGGTACTCGATGATGTCGACCGCCCCGAGCTTGGGCTTGTCCCCCCAGTAGCCGTCGAACCGGTCCAGTTTGGACTGACGTCCGGCGGAGAAGTCCTTGACGGCGAACGGTCCGGTGCCGATCGGCTTGCCGGGCACCGAGCCCGCCTTGGTCATCGGGAGGAGGACGTTCGCCCAGATCTCCTTGAACGGGCCGAAGGGCTTGCTCAGGCCGACGCGAACGGTCGACGCGTCCACCGCGACGACGGCGTCCGGGTTGACCCGCTCGATGAACGCCAGCCCTTGGACGGCGTGCGCGGGGTCGCGCAGGTACTTGATGCTCGCCACCACGTCGGCGGAGGTGAAGTCGCTGCCGTCGGTGAACTTGACGCCGGGGCGGAGCTTGATCGTCCACTCGCCGAGGTCCGCGTTCGGGGTCATGTCCGTGGCCAGGCCCCATTCGACCTTTCCGGTGGGGCCCAGGCGGGTGAGGCCCTCGTAGAGCAAGGCGCTGCGGAGCTGCTGGGTGGGGCTTTGGTTGCTCGCGTAAGGGTTCAGGCTCTCGCCCGGGTCGGTGGCGGCGGCGATGCGGAGCGTGCCGCCCCCGCCGTCCGCGACCCGTTCCGGAGGTGCGCAGCCCGCGAGCGCCGCCGCGGCGACAACGGCACCGGTCGCGACGGCGAGCAGCCGGGACGGGCGACGGCTGACCGACAGACGGCCGGCCGGCGTGCCCGACCTGAGGGACGGCGCGGAGCGTGAGGGTCTGCGCAACACAGGGCAACTCCAGTTCCGAGTGGCGGTGATCCGACGTTCTAAGCGTTTAGATCAGGTCCCCACGCCTGACCGCGGTCGAACTTCGCCACACAGTACGTCTGCCATCGGCGTCAGGGAAGAGGAGCTGAGTGACTTTCTAATCGATTAGCGCATTGCTAGCGTCGGCACCGACCGCCAGGGGAACCACACGGAGGAAGAGGGACGATGACCAGCCCGTACGAGCACCTGTTCGTGAGAAAGATGCCGAACTGCCTCGACGACCTCGTCAACGAAGGGGCCGCTGCCGGTGTTGTCGAGCCGCCCAATGTGGGCGAGGCACTGGCACTCATGCGATCGGAAGAGGTGCCCGAGAGCAAGATCCACCTGACATACACGTGGATCAGCGAGTGCGACGAGCCGGTGCAGTGGGTGAAGGAGCACGAGCACGACTACGACGAGGTCCTGATCTGGCACGGAAACGACCCGGCCAATGTGGACGACCTGGGGGCGGAGATCTACCTCGACATCGAGGGCGTCCGGCACACGATCACGACCAGCGGCTCGGTCTACATTCCCGCGGGCACTCGCCACTGCCCGCTCGGCTTCATCCGCGTCGACCGCCCGTTCCGGTTCAGCGCCCTGTCGTTGAGCCCGAACTACGGGTCGGACGAGCACCAGCCCGCGAAGTAGGACGTCGGCCCCGCCGTGTGCTCACCCGGCGGGGCCGATGCAACACACCGAGCATCGCGACGGCGATTGCCCGCCTTACGCCAACCCGCCGGCCGTCCGTGCCGCGCCGTGCTCGCATCCGCACGTCACGCCGATGCTGAGCGTGCCGTCCAGGACCACCGACGCCCCCGAACTCGCGCCTTCGTAGAAGGTCTCGTCCAAGGCGTCGAAGGCGCGGACCGCGAACTCTTCGAGCGGAAGACTGATGGTGGTGAGCGGAAAGCTCCCGAGCCGTGCCTCGCGGACGCCGTCGAAGCCCACGACCGCCAGGTCGTCGGGCACCCGCAACCCCAGGCTCGTCGCCGTGCGGATCGTGACGAGCGCCTGCTCGTCGGTCGTGGCGTAGATCGCGCGGGGCCGGCTCCCGCCCTCCAGGACCTGTCGCACCGCCCGCTCCGCCTCGACCCGGTCGAACGAGGCCCGGACGAGCCGGCCCGCCGTGGGCAGGCCCGCGCTCTCCATCGCCTGACGCCAGCCGCCCTCCCGGCCGATCGCCGGTCCCTCCTCGATCTCACCGGCCACGCAGACGATGTCCTCGTAGCCGTGCCCGAGCAGGTGCTCCACGACGAGCTTCGCGCCCTGGAAGTCGTTGAAGGTCACGCTCGGCGAGGCGATGTCGGGGACGGCCCACTGGAGGTAGACCCGGGGTGTCTCGTCCTCCTGGGGCGGCTGTTCGCCGGTCGTCACGAAGATCCCGCGCGGACGCAGCTCGGAGAACGCCTCGCCGTACTCGTCCCCGAGCGACGAGCCGTAGCCGGTGTTGCCGAGCAGCGTGAGCAGGCCCCGGCGACGCCCCTCCGCCTCGATGTAGCGCGAAAGCTCGCCGTAGAAGGCGTTCGCGGTGTCGGGCACCAGCAGGCCGATGAGGTTGGACCGGCCGCCGCTCAGCGCGCCGGCGAGCGGGTTGCGCCGGTAGCCGAGCATCCGGATGGCTTCCTCGACCTTGATCCGGGTCTTGTCCGACACCGGACGGGGTCCGCCGTTGAGCACGTAGCTGACGACGGCGGTCGACGTCCCGGCCAGGCGTCCGACGTCGAGGAGAGTGGGCCTACGCGCCGCCTTCTTGGCTCCCACGCTCCCGCTCCCTGTCACTTTTTGTGGCTACCACGGGGTTCCAGGCACCGTCCGCGCCGGCTGTGACGTGGTCACGCCGTTGACTCTAGAGCACGCGGGGCGGCAACGTGCGGCGGAGCCGGGGTGGGCCGGACAGCCTCATGTGCTCACCCGGTCACGTCAATTGTGTCTTTCGTCAACCGATCAAGACTTGATTGACTCCAGAAATTGAACCACACTACGCGGCGTGCCCACGGCCTCCGATTTCGAGCAGATGTTGCGCAAGGCGTCGCTGCGCGTGACGAGCCCTCGAATCGCCGTGCTCGCAGCGGTGCACGACCACCCGCACGCCGACACGGATTCGATCACCGGTGCCGTGCGGGAGAAACTCGGCGCGGTGTCCCACCAAGCCGTGTACGACGTGCTCCGCGCACTGACCGCGGCGAAGCTCCTGCGGCGCATCGAGCCGCCGGGTTCCGTGGCGCGCTACGAGGCGCGCGTCGGCGACAACCACCACCACGTCGTGTGCGGGGCCTGTGGCGTCATCGCCGACGTGGACTGCGCCGTCGGCGACGCACCCTGTCTGACTCCGTCCGACGACCACGGCTTCACGATCGACGAGGCCGAAGTCGTCTACCGGGGCCTGTGCCCCGACTGTTCCGCAGCAGCAAGTTGACGAGTCCCCCCGGAAGGATTCCCGTGTCCGACAGTCCGAACGCCGTCGTTGGAGAGCTGAACGAGGAAGGTGCGGCCGGGTGCCCGGTCTCGACCGGGCGGATCAGCCACCCGGCCGAAGGCGGGAGCAACCGTGACTGGTGGCCGAACCAGCTCAACCTGAGGATCCTCCGCAAGCACCCCGTCGAAGCCAACCCCATGGGCGGGGCCTTCGACTACACGGCCGAATTCCAGACCCTCGACCTCGACGCCCTGGCCCGGGACGTGGACGAGGTCCTGACGACATCGCAGGAGTGGTGGCCGGCCGACTTCGGCCACTACGGGCCGTTCATGATCCGGATGGCGTGGCACAGCGCGGGCACGTACCGCATCCACGACGGCCGTGGCGGTGCCGGCGCGGGTATGCAGCGCTTCGCACCCCTCAACAGCTGGCCGGACAACGGCAACCTCGACAAGGCGCGGCGACTGCTGTGGCCGGTCAAGAAGAAGTACGGCCGCAGGCTTTCGTGGGCCGACCTGATGATCTTCACCGGCAACCGCGCGCTGGAGACGATGGGCTTCAAGACCTTCGGCTTCGCCGGCGGCCGGGCGGACGTGTGGGAGCCCGACGAGGACGTCTACTGGGGCCCCGAGCGCACCTGGCTCGGCGACGAGCGCTACAGCGGTGACCGGGACCTGGAGAACCCGCTGGCGGCCGTCCAGATGGGTCTCATCTACGTCAACCCCGAGGGCCCCAACGGCAACCCGGACCCGCTGGCCGCCGCCCGCGACATCCGCGAGACCTTCGCGCGCATGGCGATGAACGACGAGGAGACCGTCGCGCTGATCGCGGGCGGCCACACGTTCGGCAAGGCGCACGGCGCCGGCGACCCGAGCCACGTCGGCGCCGAGCCCGAGGGCGCCCCGCTCGAAGAGCAGGGCCTGGGTTGGAAGAGCACCTTCGGCAGCGGCAAGGGCCGGGACGCGATCACCAGCGGCCTCGAAGTCACCTGGACGGCCACGCCGACCCAATGGAACAACAGCTTCTTCGAGAACCTGTTCGGCTACGAGTGGGAGCTGACCAAGAGCCCCGCCGGGGCCCACCAGTGGCAGCCGAAGGACGGTGCCGGGGCGAACACCGTGCCGGACCCCGAGGACGGCTCGCTGACCCGTCCCCCGACGATGCTGACGACCGACCTGTCGCTGCGGTTCGACCCGGTCTACGAGCCGATCTCGCGGCGCTTCCTGGAGAACCCCGACCAGTTCGCGGACGCGTTCGCCCGTGCCTGGTTCAAGCTGACCCACCGCGACATGGGGCCGATCCAGCGTTACCTCGGCCCGTTGGTGCCGCAGGAGGAACTGCTCTGGCAGGACCGCGTTCCCGCCGTCGACCACGAGTTGGTCGACGCCGAGGACGTCGCCGCCCTCAAGCGGGACATCCTCGCGTCCGGGCTGTCGGTCTCGCAGCTCGTCTCCACCGCCTGGGCGTCGGCCTCGACGTTCCGGGGCAGCGACAAGCGGGGCGGGGCCAACGGCGCTCGCATCCGCCTGGAGCCGCAGCGGAGCTGGGAGGTCAACTCGCCCGACGAGCTGGCGACGGTGCTGCGGGCGCTGGAAGGCGTCCAGGAGCGCTTCAACAGTGCGCCGAACGGCGGCAAGAAGGTCTCCCTGGCCGACCTGATCGTGCTCGGCGGCGGTGCGGCGGTCGAGCAGGCGGCCAAGAACGCGGGCCACGACATCACGGTCCCGTTCACGCCCGGTCGTACCGACGCGTCGCAGGAGCAGACCGACACGGATTCCTTCGCGGCGCTCGAACCGACCGCCGACGGGTTCCGCAACTACTTCGGCAAGGGCCACCGGCTGCCGGCGGAGTACCTGCTGATCGACCGGGCGAACCTGCTGACCCTGAGCGCGCCGGAGCTGACCGTCCTGGTCGGCGGCCTGCGCGTGCTGGGTGCCAACCACCAGTCGTCCGCGCTGGGTGTCCTCACCACCACGCCGGGGTCGTTGACCAACGACTTCTTCGTGAACCTGCTCGACCTGGACACCGAGTGGAAGCCGACGTCCCAGGACGCGGAGACCTTCGAGGGCCGTGACCGGGCCACCGGCCAGGTCAAGTGGACCGGCAGCCGCGTGGACCTGGTCTTCGGCTCGAACTCCGAGCTGCGGGCCGTCGCCGAGGTCTACGCGAGCGACGACTCACGCGAGAAGTTCGTCCACGACTTCGTGGCCGCGTGGGACAAGGTCATGAACCTCGACCGGTACGACATCGCCTGATCCCGCCCCGTCCAGGTCGGCCGCCCGTCGGCCGGCCTGGACGGGATCGGTTGACCGGCTTGGCACCATGGACCGGTGACCTCGGATCGTCCGGACCCGAGCTCGTGGGAGCAGGCACCGGCCGCCGCCCTGCGCAGGATCGAGCGTTGCCTGGAGTCGATCGCCAACGCCGAAGAGGCCGCTGCCGGGAACCCGGAAGCAGCGGAGCGGTTTCGCCTGTACGGCGCGAGAAAACGGCTCCAGGCGGTGGACGCGGCGCTTGAAGTGTGCGACCTCCAGGACCGGCCGGCACCGCGAACCCACCGGCCTACCGACCAGGAGTTGCGCGAGCACGAACTGCGGCTGGGCCTGCCGGAAGGGACCTTCCGGAGCAGCGTGCGCGAACCTGGGCCGGCCGAGACCATCCGGCTGCGGCGGGGCTTGGAGGTGGCCCGCGAGTTGGCCGAGGCGGAGCTGCGCATGAGCGACCCGCCGAAGTTCGATCCGGGCTATGTGCCGGCGATCGTCCGCATCTGCTGCGCCACCGTGATCGGTGCCCTGGTCGGCGCGCCGCTCGGCGCACTGGCCATTCACGAGGACATCCTCAAGAAGATGGCCGAAGCCGCCATTGTGACCGGGCTGGGCGCGATCGGTGCCGAGTTCGCCGGGCCGCTGAGCGCGCGGGCTGAACGCTCGCCGGAGCCGCCGGCCGAGCCCACCCGGGCTCCGGACGTGTCCGCCGCCGACGCGGTCTTCGACGAACTGTTGAGTTTCGGCGGACCAACCGGCCGCCTGTGGGATCCCGACGACGACGGCCCGTCTCCCGGACTCCCGCCCGAACCGCGTCCGCCCAGGCCGCCCAGGCCGCCGTGGGACAACGGACCCGGCGGGCTCTGATCCGGTCGCCGTCCGATCGCACCTCGTTCCGCCCGACTCGGGTCCTCCCTCCGCCGACGGACACGATCACGCACCGTGCCCCTTCGTGACGGTGAGCCGCCGTTGACGGCTATTTCCGTTAACTGACAACGGGATCGCAAGCCGTTGCCGGGCGATTGGCGCAGGTTAGCGTGTGCCGATCAACAATACGGGAGGTGGCATGTACCACACACGGGTCCGCCGTTGGCACAGACGCCCGGTGCTCTTGCTTACCGCGTTGTTCTCGGTTGCCGCACTCACCGCCGGCAACGCCGGCGCGCTCGCCGCCCCTCCCGACGAACCACCGCACCCCTGGCAGTTCGACCACTGGCCGCAGCAGCAGCCGTGGCAGGAGTCCCGGGACACCGCACGAGTGGCCGCACAGGCCGGTTTCCCGGGCCCCATCGACCCGCAGAACTGGGTCAACCCGGACCACATGACGTGGGAGCGGGACTACAAGAAGGTGCCCGGCACCAACTGGGCCGACCCGTCGGTCAAGGGATCGGTCCGGAACTTCAAGGGCGCGCTGGTGCTGCTGGACTACCCGAACCAGCCGTTCGTCGTAACGCAGCCGAAGCAGTCGACGGTGTTCGGCAATCCCAGCGCGGAGGCCCACGACATCCCGCGTGACCAGGTCGGGCAGTTCTACCAGGACTTCCTCAACAAGCCGAACGGGCTCAACCACGGTCACACCGTCCACGAGTACTGGATGGAGGACTCCGGCGGGCGCTACGGCGTCGACCTGACCGCGTTCGGCCCGTACACCATGCCGGGCAAGGACCACGAGTACGCGATGGAGTTCCAGTCGGGCACCGGCTGTCCCACGGGCGACAAGTGCGACCGCGACATCCGCACCGACGGCCGCGCGGGCTGGGTCGCCGACGTCGGAACGACCGTTCCCGCCGGGTTCGACTTCGTCTACTTCCTGTCGGCCGGCCAGGACGAGTCCGGCACCTGGCAGGAGTTCGGGATGATGAAGTTCCCGACCAAGGAGGACGTGCCCGACGAGTTCGGCCCGCCCGACGACACCCTGCCGAACTGGTCGCGCACCCGGTACGTCGACTGGACGTCGTGGGCGGCGGGCTCGGCCCTCTGGCCCAACGCGGGCAACGGTTCGTCCACGCAGGCGGAGAGCTCGGGCCAGGGCGTGTACGCGCACGAGCTGAGCCACCTGCTGGGCATCGGCGACAACTACAACAACCCGTACTCCAACCCGCCACGCCGCGCCTACACCGGGATCTGGGACATGCTGTCCCGCGGCTCGTTCAACGGCCCCGGCGGCCCGCACTCCCGCTGGGTCATCCCGGCGACCGCTGGCGGGTCGATGGGCGCGCAGCACGTGCTGCGCAACAAGATGAAGCTCGGCATCGTGGACGAGCGCAACGTGCTGCGGCTGTCCCGGGAAGCACTCGCCGACTCCGGTCTGGTGGTCGCCAAGGTCACCGCCCGGACCGTCCAAGCCGGGCAGAACGGGCTCTCGGGCGTCAACGTCGTGCTCGGCACCGGCGACCTCTCCCCCGCCTGTGACATCCGGACCAACCCGCTCTGCGACGGCGGCGGCTACCAGAACTACACGGTCGAGGTCGTGGACCGGATGGGCTCGGACTCGTTCACGCCGGACGCGGGCGTGCTGCTCACCAAGACCAAGAACGAGGACCGCGCGCCGTTCGCGTGGGTGGTCGACGCCAACCCGCAGGACATCGGTATGACCGACTACGTCCTGCCGGACGGGCGCCGGGTGCCCATCACGGTCGGCGACTACCGGCAACTGTCGGACGCGCTGTTGCATGCCGGCACCGACTCGGGCAGCGAGTACGAGTACGTCGACCAGGCCAACCGGCTGCACTTCTACGTGCTGGACGTCAAGCGCGACAGCCAGGGCGTCCTGTCCTACACGGTCGCCATCCGGTCGCTCGACGGCGCGGGCCCGCAGCGGCGGGGCGTGTGGGTCCTGCCCACCGCCGGTCGGACCGGCTCGGACGGCGTGGCGACCTGCAAGTTCCCGTTGGTCAACACCGGTCGCGGTGCCGCCCCGGCCGGACAGCACCCGGAGGACGTCGCCAAGTACCTCGACAACGACGTGTACCGCGTCTCGGCCACCGTGGCAGGGACCGGGTGGACGGTGGCGGTGCCCAACGCGCTGACCGCGGCCAAGTTCGGCCGGCCGGTCCAGGTCCCGGTGCACGTGAAGCGGGACGGCGGTTCGCTGGTGACCAAGGTGACCCTGAAGGCCACCTCGGAAAGCGATCCGACCAAGACCTCCACCTCCACCTGCACCGTGCTCGGCCGCTGATTCCGAACCGATCCACTCGGGGACACCCGGCAGCCTGCCGGGTGTCCCCCTTTTTGGCAGGCCGGGCGAGGTCGGATCTTGTCCTGTTTGGACGGACACGGTCGATCAGGTGCGGTCGTGGCGGACCACGGCGATACGGAGCGCACCGTGGATGCGTTCAGCCCGCCCCGTAGCAGACGAAACCGACCGCGGCCACGCGGTGGGCCGGCGGGCCGTGGTCGGCCAGTTCCCGCTGTGCTTCGGCCAGGGCCCCGGCGGGCGGCAGGCCGTCGTCCAGCAGATCGTGGAACCGGAGCATCAGCGGGCGGCTCGCGCTGTCCGGCACCGGGACCACCGTGGCGACCAGGGTGGTCGTGCCGAGTGCCAGTAGGACCGAGGCCAGGCCCAGCACCTCGTCCCCGGGGTGGACGGCCGATCGGCCCGAGTCGCACGCCGACAGCACGATCCGGCGCGGTGGGCGGTCGAGGCGTTCCAGGTCGTAGGCGGTCAGCGGGCCGTCGGCCAGGCGCAGTTCGGAGAACAGCGGGTTGTCGGCCCGGAACCGGCCGTGCGCGGCGATGTGGCCCAGGTCCGCCCCGTCCAGGGCCGCGACGACGTGGTCGACGCGCGCTTCCCGCCCGGCGAAGTGCCGGGCCTCGGGGTACCGCCGGGCCAGTTCCGCCGCTTCGGCCGCCGCGTGCGGCAGGTCCGGGCCGGACACCAGCACCCGGCCGCCGCCGGTATGCGTCGCGGTCGCCGCGCGGTGCCACAGCACGGCGGACGGTGCCACCGACAGCGGACGGCCACGGCAGGTCGGCAGGATCGGCCACGGCATCTCGTGCAGCGGACCAGTCGGCACGACGACGAGCGGCCGGTCGCCGACCACCGGGTGCAGCGGTGCCAGCAGTTCCTCGTCCAGCCGTTGCGCGGCCCGGTCCACCAGCGCGGTGAACCGCTGGTGGGAATTCGGTTCGTAGGCCAGGTGGCGCAGGCCGAACCGCAGCTCGCCGAGCAGGCGTTCCGCAGTGTCGACCGCGGACAGCTCGTGCAGCCGCACCCGCCCGTCGACGACCACCACGGCGTACAGGCGGCCCGCGAGGTCCACGTACTCCACCAATGCCGCCGGCCCCAGGGCGACGCCCAGTTCGGCGGCGGACGGCAGCGCGTCGGCGTCGGGCATGACGACCCCGGCCGCGTGGCGGGCCCGGTTGCGGACCGCCTTCTCCAGTTCCGCCTGCCGGCGCAGCAGCGGGCGCGGGTCGACGGTCGTGGTCGCGAGGTCGACCGCCAGCCGGCGCAGCCTGGCCAGGTCGGCCGCCAGCTCGGCGTCGCCGGGCGGACGCGCCGGGCGCAACCGGAGTGCGCACGCCCGCCGGCGTTCCGCCCAGCGCAGCACCGATTCCGGCCGGCCGTGCTCGACGGCGAGCCGCAGACCCAGCCCGGTCAGCTCGCCGGCGTGCCCGGACGCGTGCGCGCGCAGCTCGGTCGCGCCCAGGCCGGCGCGGAACCGGTCGAGCACGCGGACACCGGCCCTCAACGCGGCGTCGGCACCCCGCCGGTCGCCGTCCCACAGGCGCAGCAACGCCATCGCGTGCCACGCCCGCGCCCGCACCTCGGCGGGTCCGGCGCGCCCCGCCCTGGTCGCGGCCGTCAGCTCGCGCCGGGCCGTCGCCCGCCGGCCCAGGTCCATCGCCAGGCGCGCGACGATCAGCCGTGCGTCCAAGGCGGCGACCAACCAGCCGGCCGACGTCAGCGCGGCGACCGTGCGCGTGCCCGAACGGAGGACCACCGGACCGCGCTGGCCGAGGTCCCAGCGGGCCCGCAGCACGAGGTAGGCCGCCAGCGCGGCCCAGCCGGGCCGGCCCTGCCGGGACGCCGAGCGCCCGGCACGCAGCGCCTCGCCCAGCGCCGCCGCCGGATCGCCCTCGACCAGGGCGACCTTCGCCGACAGCAGCCGGGCCTGGACGAGGTCGACGGCGTTGCGCCGCTGCGTGTAGTGCGCCACCGCCGCGCTCGTCACCAGCCGGGCCTCGGCGACCAGGCGCACGGACAGCAGCACCTCGGCGCGTTCGACCGGCAGCAGGCCGGGATCGGTGCCCGCCGCCCGGTACCGCCCGGCCGCCTCGTCGTACGCCGCCAGCGCGGCCGGGATGTCGCCGCGGACCGACGCCGCGAGGCCGCGGTTCTGGTAGACCATCGCCGTGCGTCCACTGTGGCCGGCGGCGGTGAACACGTCCTCGGCCCGGCGCAGGTCCTCCTCCGCGCCGCGCCAGTCGCCCAGCCGGGCGAGCAGGATGCTGCGGTTGTTGCGGATCGTGGCTTCGATGAAGTCGTCGCCGCCGGCCCGGCGGAGCATGTCCAGGGCGTCGGCGAAGCCCGTCGCCGCGTCGGCGAACCGGCCGACCTCGGTGAGCACGACGGCCCGTTGCATCAGCAGCCGTGCGGCGGCCGGCCCGCTCAGCGCGGGAGCCGCCCGGTCCATCTCGCGCAGCCCCTCGGCCGTCCGGCCGGTCAACGTCAGCACATATCCGAGCACTCCACGCGTTTTGGCCGCACACGTGTCCAGAAGCGCCCCGTCGGCCAGGCCGATCGACGTGCGCAGGTGGCGTTCGGCGTCGGTCAGCCGCCCGACGGAGAGCGCCGCCAGCCCGAGCGCGTGTTCGGCGACGGCGACCGGCTCAACGTCCCCGTTCGCCGCCGCGCGGGCGGCCTCGGCCAGGGCCCGGGCCCGGGTCGGGTTGCCGAACGCGAGATCTGCGGCCTGGTTCGCTGTGGACAGTGCTTCCATGTGCCGGGACCTACCGTTGTATCAGGCGGAGACGGATGGGCATCAGGTCTGCGAACCGGTCACCCGTGACCACGTCCGGAGGAGGACTCGGATGAGCGACTACCGCTATCGCGCGGGCGAGCTGCTGGTCCATGCCGATGATTGTGACCTGATCCGGTCCGACCTGGCACGTGCCGGGTACCGGCCGGCCGATCGCCACGGCCCGCTGCGACGGTTCATCGGCGCGCCCGCCCGGGTCGCCGTGCCGGAACTGCTCGCGAACCTGCGCGCCCGCCACGGGACCGGACTGCGGGTGAGCCCGCACCACGTCTTCACCAGCGACCGCATCATCTGGGGTGCCTTCCGTCCACGGTGCACCGATCAGACCCTGGAGGACCTGCCCCCGGTCGGCGGGGGCGAGCCGGTCAAGGTCGGCGTGGTGGACACCGGCATCGTGCTGCGGAACGGGAAGCCGCATCCCTACATCGACGGCCGCGTCGAGTTCGCGCCGGAGGACGTGGACCCGGTCGTCCCGGACGACGACGGCAACCCGACCGGCTCCGACGGGCACGGCACGTTCGTGACAGGGCTGATCCTGCGGGAGGCCCCGAACACTCGGGTGATCATGAAGGGCGTGGTCGACAAGAGCACCGGCGAGATCGAGGACCTGGCCGTCGCGCACGCCATCCGATCGCTGGGCGAGGACGGCATCAAGCTGATCAACCTGTCGTTCTCGGGCAGCACGTGGGAGGACAGCCCGCCCGTGGCGATCGAGAACGCGCTGAGCGGACTGCCCACGGACGTCGTGGTCGTCGCGGCCTCGGGCAACCGGGGTTCGTCACATCTGCTGTACCCGGCGGCGCTCAAACCGGTGCGGCAGGACCACGCCGAGATCGTCGCGGTGGGCGCGGCGGTGACGGCGAACAGTATTACCGAGGTCGCCTATTTCAGCGGCTACGGACCATGGGTCCATGCCTACGCCGACGGCGTGGAGCGGGTCGGTCCGTACTTCGAACACGGATACCCGACCAACCGCAACGAGGGCGAGAAGACCTACAACGGCTGGGCGCTGTGGAGCGGCACCTCGTTCGCAGCCGCGACGGCCACGGGGCGCATCGCCGCCCTCATGGCAGGCAATGGGGGTGACGCCAAGGCAGCGTGGGAGTCCATCCTGCACGGGCCGGACAAGATCACAGTCTGGGACGTCAACGGGGAGAGTGACCGTCCGTACATCGGTGCCCAGTAGGACCAAGGCCCTACTGGGCACGTGCCGACCGAAGCGGAGTCACGGCAGGGGTGCGAGGTCCTCCGGCGGTTGGGCACCGAGCAGGTGCTCCACGAAGTAGTCCCACATGATCGCCCGCATGTACGGCGTCACGCCGGAGTAGTGGTCGACGCCCGGCCAGATCTTGAGGTCGAACCGTTTGCCGGCCTGCATCAACGCCCGCACCAAGGCGAACGTGTGGTCCACCGTGGCGTTGGCGTCCTGGTCGCCGGCGAGCAGGAGCAGCCTGCCCTTCAGCCGGTCGGCCAGGTGCAGGTTGCCGAGCGCCCGCAAGGCGTCCGGGTCCTTGGGCTCGTCCGCGCCGAGGAACCAGTCCCAGTGGCCCTTGGGCATCTTCACGGTGTCGTGCACACCGGCCGAGCTCACGGCCACCTTGAAGAACTCCGGGAAGAACAGCATCGAACGCGCCGAGTTGTAGCCACCGTAGGAATGTCCGGTGACACCGACCCGAGACAGGTCCAACTGCGAGTACTCCCCGGCCAGCGCGCGGATGGCGGTCACGTGGTCTTCCAGGCCGCGCGGAGTGCCGATCTGTTCGCGCGTCCACAGCCGGAACTTCCGGTCACGGCCGGGAGTTCCGCGTCCGTCGAGCACCACGGTCGCGAATCCGAGTGCGGCATAGGAGGCGGAGAGCTGGACCCACGCCGGGTTGCCGCCGCCGGAGAGGAACCCCGACGGCTGGCCGACCACCTGGTATCCGGCGTACATCAGGTCGATCACCGGGATCCGGTCCGGGTCCACCGGCTCCGCCGGCAGGGTGATCAGGCCCCACAGCGGCGTCTCGCCGTCGTCCGCCGGCACCGTGAACTGGCGCGGGACCTGGTAGCCCGCCGCGAGCAGGCCCGAGATGTCGGTCCGTTCCAGCACGCCGACCACGGCACCGGTCTCGGTGGAGCGCAACAGGATCTCCGGTGCCTGCTCCACTGTGGACACGTGGTCGACGAAGTACCGGCCGCTCGGGCTGATCGAGCTGGTGTCGGTGGTGCCGAAGATCATGCCGAAGAACGCCGGTGACGGCGCTTTGAGCTCGTGGTCGGCGGGCTCCGGCGTCAGCAGCGTCATCGCCCCGCCGTCGAGTGACGCCTTGTAGAGCCTGCGCCAGTACGGGTTCCCGCCGTCCGCGCCCGTGCCCGCGACGAACAGCACCTCACGGCGCTGCTCGTCCACCCGCAGGATGTCGCGGACCACCAGTTCTCCGGTGGAGATCTGGTTCAGGCACTCCCCCGAGTCCAGGTCGTAGCGGTACAGGTGGCCCCACCCGTCGCGCTGGGAGAACCAGATCACCTCGCGGGAGCCGGGCAGCACGCGGATCAGCGGCAGGCTGTAGAGGTGGGTGTTGGGCTCGTAGATCGGTTCCGCGGTCTCGGCGAGCACCACGGTCCGTTCGCCGGTCCGGACGTCGATCCGCTGGATCGAGGCGGTCCGGGCACCCTTCTCCTGGGCGAGCAGGTAGACCGAGCCCTCGTCCGTGTCCCACGTCAACGTGTCCGTGCCGACGCCGGCGAGGTTGCTCATCACCTCCCCGGCGTCGTAGAGGACGACGGTCCGGCCCGTGGTGACGTCGATGACCAGGAGTTCGTGGCCGGGATCGCCCTCGTCGTCGATGTGCTGGTAGCGGACCGGCCGCAGCCTGGGTTTGGCGCGATCAGGCGGAAGCTGGTCCACGAACGGGTGCTCGGGCACGTCGCGTTCGTCCAGCCGCGCGGTGAGCAGCAGCCGCCCCGACGGGGAGAAGCCGGTCATCATCGGCGGCAGCGGCAGGTCGCTCGCGGCGAGCGGCAGCATTCCCCGGACCTGGTCCTGCGGCGCGCCCCAGGCGAAACCGGCCTCGCCGGTCGTGGTCAGCCGCCGTTCCGCGCCGGTGATCCGGTCGCGCAGCCAGAGGTCGTGATCCCGCCGGAACGCCTCGGACTTGCCGTCCGGGCTTTGCAGCGTTCCCGGCGTGGGCCGGGCGGGCGGCTCCGGCGGTCCGGTGAGCAGTTCCCGGCTGAAGTCCTCCGGATCGACCAGGACGTACTCGTCGCCGTCGCGCCGGTACCAGAACCGGTCACCGTCTCCGGTCCACTGTGGATCGACGGTCCGGTTGCGCATCAGGCCGGTCAGCCGCTCCGGCAGCAACGTCCGGGCTTTGCGGTAGCGCTCGTCCATCGTTGTGGCGGTATCGGGTTTCGCTGTCTCAGACACCACCGGCCACGCCTTCCCGACGCGGGCCGCTGCACGCGGAGAGGCTGCCGTCGTCCTCGCGCCAGCCCATCTGGTAGGTGCCCATGTGGTAGTCGTAGTCCGGCAACGGGTTGAGCAGAACACCAAGGCGCGCAAGACCTTCGGCCACCTCGGGCGCGACGCGGCTCTCGACCGAGATGGTGTGGTCGTCCTCGTAGGGCAGGCAGCGCGGCGCGTCGTCGGCGTCGTACGGCGACATCCCGAAGTCGAGGATGCTCGACAGCACCTGCGGGACCGTGCAGTGCACGTTGCCCGGCGATCCCAGCGAGAGCCACGGCTTGCCGTCCCGCAGCACCATCGTGTTGGACAGCGTCGAGCGCGGCCGTCCGCCGCCCACGTGCCAGCCCTCGAACGGCGACAGCAGGCTGTTGGCCTGGTGGCTGCCCACCATCGGGATGCCGCCGACCACCTCGCCGGGGATGCCGCCGCTCTGGAGGGTGTTCATCGTCTGCACCCAGTTGCCGCGTTCGTCCACCACGGTCAGCTCGCAGCTGCCCACGGGTTGCCTGGACGCGCCCGAGGCGGCCATCGCCGGCACGCCGCGGGTCAGCTTGACGTGCCCGGTCAGGTCGATCCGCGCCTTGGCGTTGCGCAGGATGTCCGCGAAGCCGGCGACGATCTGCTTGGACGTCATCGCCGAACTGGCGTCCTGGAAGATCTCCGGGTCGTTGAGCAGGCCGGTCTCCAGGGTGGCCCGGCGCAGTGCGTGCGCGAGGTAGTAGAGCGATTCCGCGGACTGGGACCAGTGGCCGAGCGAGACGACGTCGAGTTCCCGGAGGATGCCCAGCACGATCTCGCAGAACACGCCCTGCCGTTCGGGTGGCGACTGCTGGACGACGGTGTGCCCGTTGTGCTCCCACCGGTAGCCGGACGCCCAGCGGGGCGGGATCGCGGTGAGGTGTTCGGGCTTGACGGGCCAGCCGAGCTCGTTGCCCCGGGCCACGAAGTCCTGTGCCCACTTGCCGGTGAGGAAGTAGTCCGGACCGTCTGCCGCGAGGTTGCGCATCGTCTCGGCCAGGTCGGGTGACTGCCGGCGGTCGCCGACCTGCGGCAGGTGGCCGTCCGGCGTGAAGTGCCTGCGGCCGGAGGCGGTGTAGAGGAAGAAGTCGACCGTCTGGGAGATCACCAGGTGTTCGAACGAGGTGACGGTGTGGCCTTCCTCGGCCCAGTGCACGGCGGGTTCGCACAGCCGCGCCCACGGCAGCGTGGCGAACCGCTCGAACAGGGCCTTGAGGCCGGGCATGAAGCCGGGCGTGACCGCGATCGGCATACCCGGGGCCCGGGCGTAGAGCCCCTTGCCCGCCGGGACGGGTGCGAACCGGGGCAGCCCCGGCACGATGGTGCCGATGCTGTTCAGCTCGTGGACCTGCCCGCTGTCGGCGTCGTACACCAGCGCCGAGACCGTGCCGGCGTGGTTGGTCATGTCCTGCTGCACGACGGCCTGGACGAGGCTGCCCGCGATGGCGGCGTCGATGGCGTTGCCACCGGCACGGAGTGTGTCGAGCATCGTCGTGGTCACGATCGAGTGCTGACTGGACGCGACCGCGCGCTTGCCGGAAACGGGGGTTTTGGGCCCCACCCGGCCGAACGTGGTGTGAGGGTCAGCGGAGTTGCCGGTCACACTTTCCTCCCTGCGTGTCTTTCCGAGCACTCTGGTCTGCTCGCGTGGTGCGCGACACCGGCAATCGTCAACGCGGGGCGTGAAGTGACACGACGTCTGTCGACTGTGGTCACGCGAGCAGCCTGAGCTCGCGGAGGGCGGGACACGGCGTCCGGTGTCCAGGTCGCCGGCCAGGGCGAAGTGGTGGGTCAGCCGGCCGGACGGTCGTCGGTGGCGCTCGGCAGCCACGTCCGCGCCCACGCGGTCAGCTCGCCGATCGACGGGCGCAGGGCCTCCCCCGCCCCGGTCAGGCGGTAGTGCACGGCCACCGGCGGGCCTTCCTCCACCTCGCGCTCCACCAGCCCGGCCTTGGCCAGTTCGGCCAACCGGGTGGACAGCATCGGGCCCCGGAGGCCCGGGATCGCCCGCTGCAACTCGCCGAACCGCGCCGGTCGGTTGAGCAGCGCGCCGATGATCAGGCCGTTCCACCGCTTGCCCAGCACGGCGAACACTTCGAAGAGGTGACCGTGGCACACGGGCGCCTCCACGGACTGGTCGACTCGCTCCCCGGACCCGGACATGGGACCACTATAACTCTCAAAGCTGGTACAAAGTCTGATCCTAGTTCTAGAATTGAACCGCCAGCGCCTCCGAACCACAGGGAGATGAGTCGAAACCATGCCCATCCTGTTGACCGTCCTGTTGATCGTGCTCTCGTTACCCTTCCTCGCCTCCGGGGCGATGAAGGTCGCGGGCGCGGCGGCCATGCGCAAGAGCGCCGACCACCTCGGCCTCTCGTTCGGCACGTACCGCCTGATCGGGCTGCTGGAGATCGCCGGGGCCGCCGGGCTGCTCGCCGGCCTCGCCGTCCGCCCGCTCGCCATCGCCGCCGCCGCGGGCCTGTGCCTGCTGATGATCGGCGCGGTCGTCTTCCACGTGCGGGCGAAGGACTCCGCGGGCGAGATCACGCCCGCCGCCGTCCTGGCCCTGCTCTCCCTGGCCACCGCGGTGATCGTGCCGCTGGCCGCGTGACCGTGCCACACGACGACGAGGAGGTACCGGTGATCGAGGTCGAGATCTACTCCGACATCGCCTGCCCGTGGTGCAGGCTCGGGCGGTGGCGGTACGGGCGGGCGGTGGCGGCACTGCGGGACGAG
Source organism: uncultured Saccharothrix sp. (assembly GCA_965995405.1). Taxonomy (GTDB): domain Bacteria; phylum Actinomycetota; class Actinomycetes; order Mycobacteriales; family Pseudonocardiaceae; genus Actinosynnema. The sequence goes on along the minus strand of CBHFOL010000015.1, from coordinate 29,211 downwards.
GTCGAGATCCGCACGGTCCACCGGCCCTTCCAGCTCAACGCGGACGAGCCGACCGTGCCGCAGCCGTTGCCGGTGGCGATGGCCGCGCGGTACGGCGCGGAGCCGTCCCAGCGGATGTTCCGGGAGATGCGCGCGCTCGGCGCGGCGGACGGCCTGGAGTTCGAGCTCGAACGCGGCATCGCGGTCAACACGTTCGCCGCGCACCGCCTGCTCTGGCACGCCGGGCGCGAAGCCGGCCCCGATGTCCAGAACGTCGTGGCGGACAAGCTGTTCGACGCCTACTTCCGCGACGGCGGCAACGTCGGCGACCCCGATCTGCTGGCCGGGATCGCGGCGGACAGCGGACTCGCCGCGGTCGGCGTGCGGTCGTTCCTGGCGTCCGACGAAGGCATCGACGAGCTGCGGGCGGAGCTGGCGGAGGGCAGCCGGCGCGGCGTGCGGTCGGTGCCGACGTTCTTCCTGCCGCACGGGCGGACGCTCGCCGGCGCGCAGTCCACCGAGGTCTTCGTCGCCGAGCTGCGCGAGGTCGCGGACCGGCCCGCGAGCACACCCGACGCCGACAGCTGTCCCGTCGAGTGACCACACGAACGAGCCGGTGGCCGTCTCGCACGGCCACCGGCTCGTCCTCACCACCTGGTCTCACCCGACCCGGACCAGGTAGGGCGAGTGCGGTTGCGCGTTCAGCTCCTCCGGCACGAATCCGCCGACCGTGCTGTAGTCCTTTGAGATGGCGGCGAGTTCATCGTCCGACATGACCTCCTGCACCGCTTGGAACCCGTCGGGTGCCCGCTGGTGCACGACGTCGATGGCCCGCTCGGGGCCCATCCGGCGGTTCGCCCGCTGCACCTCCGTCATCCTCGGCCGCCGATCGGCCTCGAACGCCGCCAGCGCCTCCACCGGGTCGGCCACCGTCGCCAGCCGGTAGGCGAGCGCACGTCCGTCCACAATGGACTGAGTGGCCCCGTTCGACCCCACCGGGTACATCGGGTGGGCCGCGTCACCGAGCAGGACCACCCGGCCGAAAGCCCACCGGGGCAACGGATCGCGGTCCTGCATCGGGTATTCGAGCACGCCCTCCGTCGAGCGCATCATCGCGGGGATGTCCAGCCACGGGAACGACCAGTCGCCGAACTGGCGCAGCACCTCGGCCATCCGGTCCGCCTCGGACGTCCCGCCCGGCGGCAGTGCGTGGCCCGGCATCCCGGTGACCCAGTTGAGCAGCACCGGACCACCCGGCCGCTCGGCGGGCACGATCGGGTAGACGACGACCTTGCGCCGGTCGTCGCCGACGACGATCATCGACCGGCCCGTCAGGTACGGCGCGCCCCACGTCGTGCCGCGCCACATCACCATCCCGTTCGTGTGCGGTTCGCCCTCGTCCGGGTAGAACCCCGCGCGCACCGCCGAGTGCAGCCCGTCCGCGCCGACCACGACGTCGGCGGTCACCCTCGTCGTCTCCCCCGTACCGGCGGAGCCCAGGGTCACCCGCACACGGTCGGAGTCGACGCCGTCGACGCCGAGGACCCGCGCGTCGGTGCGCAGGGCGTCGACCCCGATCCGTTCGCGGACCGCGTCGGCGAGCACGGACTGGAGGTGGCCGCGGTGGATCGACAGCTGCGGCCACCGGAACCCGGCCGCCACCCCGCGCGGTTCCCGCCAGATCCGGCCGCCCGACCGGTGGTAGAGCACGAACTCCGCCGTGGGCACCGCGCGGGCCAGGAGCCGGTCGAACAGTCCCAGCTCGGTCAGCTCGCGGATCGCGTTGGGCAGGATGTTGAGGCCGACGCCCAGCGGCCGGAACCCGGGCGCAGCCTCCAGGACGCGCACCGAGGTGAACCCAGCCGCGTGCAGGCTGAGCGCGGTGGTGAGGCCGCCGATGCCCGCGCCGACCACGAGCACGTCGAGATCGCGGTCAGCCATTGCCGCCGCCCTTGCCGACCAGGCCGGAGTTGGCGCGGGTGAGGTCCAGGATCTGGTGCAACAGCGCGATGCTGCCGCCACCGCTGCCCAGCTCGTACAACCGCACCTCCTCCCGGTACGCCTTGCGCGCGATCGTCAAGTGCTTGCCGCGGAACAGCACCAGCGCCCGCAGCGCCCGGGTCAACGCCTTCGCCGCGGCCACCAGGTCGGCGGGCGGCTCGGCGTCGCCGACCGCCCGCAGCCGGTCGGCGACCCGGGTGACCAGCGACGGCGACCGCTCCCAACCCGGCACCAGCGACCGCCACTGCGGCAGCGTGTGCAGCGCCGCCTCGTGGATGAACCCGTCGTAGACCTCGTGCCCGTGGTCGGAGGCCCACAGCGCCAGGTCGACCAGGAACAGCGGCACGTGCGCGGCGGCGGGCCCCAGGTAGGTGACGCCGCCGACGGTGATCTCCTCGTAGTACGGGCGCATCCCCCGCGCGAAGAACTCCGGGGTGACCGTCCGGACCACCATGCTGATGGCCTCGTCGAACGCGCCGATCCGGTCGGCCAGTTCGTCGGCGAGCGGCGCGAAGTCCGGGTCCGACGGGTCGAGCCCGACCAGCCGCTCGCACAGGTCGATCGAGTCGCCCAGGTGGGGCAGCGACATCCGGGCCCCGTTCATCAGGAAGCCCTCCTGCGCGTCGCCGGTGTACATGCGCTGGCGGTCGTCGGTCGGGTTCCACTCCGTGTAGTGGTGCACGGTGTCGCGCGGGATCATGTCGGTGCGGCGGCCGAGGCGCACCAGCACCGGCTCCAGCGCCGGCACGGCGTCGACGGGTTCCGCGCCGTGCCGCTTCAGGGAACCGAGGAACAGGCCCACGTCGCGCATCGCGGCCAGCGCCTCGTCCAACGAGTAGCCGTCCACGCGGTCCACCGTCGGCAGCGCGTCGCCCAGCGCCGACGCCATCCCGACCACATCGGCCCGGGCGTTCATCTCGGGCAGCCGGGGGAAGAAACCGTCCAGCCGCAACGGGTCCAGCGAGCTGACGCGGGTCTTGTGACACCCCGCGGTCGAGTTGGGCAAGCGGGTCAGAGTCACGGCGCATCCCTACTTGCGGTGGAGTTGTTTGAGGTACTCGTACGTGCCGGGGAGCGTGCTCATGAGCTCCGTCTGCCTGCGCTTGATCTCGGCGAAGACGGGCTCGGCGGAGTCGAGCACCTCGGGCCGCGCGGCCAGCGACGGCAGGGTGTGGTCGGGCAGGTAGTCCAGGCCCGCGAAGATGCAGTAGTAGTTGGAGTTGTTCCAGAAGTTGCGGAACTCGGCGTCGAAGTTGGCGTAGTAGGTCGACTCGTCGGTGATCGGCATGTTGACCGCGAGGCCGGCCTTGTACATGCGGACCTTCTCCTGGAAGTCCGGCGCGAGCTCCAGCTCCTTGCACGCCTGCCAGAACGCGGTGTCGTTGCGGGGCGCGAAGCTGAAGTGGCCCTGCACGAAGTCGCGGGAGTCGTCGAACATGGTCTCGATCTCGGCGTTGAAGCGGTCCTGGAGGATCGAGTCGAAGTTCTTGTCCGGGAAGTGCTTGGCCAGTTGGTACAGCGCCGCGTAGATGAAGTAGATGCCGGTGGACTCCAGCGGCTCCAGGAAGCACGACGCCAGGCCGATCGACACCACGTTGCGCACCCAGGCGCGGCGGTTGCGGCCGACCCGGAACTTCACCTGGTTCAGCGGGGTGGTCTCGGGGTCGAGCCCCCACATGTCGCAGAACTCCCGCGTGGCCTCGTCCCGCGTCTGGAAGCGCGAGGAGAACACGTAGCCGGTGCCGAAGCGGCCGAGCATCGGGATCTTCCACGTCCAGCCGGACGACATGGCGATGGCCGACGTGTACGGCTCGACGCCGTTCTTCGCGTCGTCGTGCGGGACCTGGGCCGCGACCGCGCTGTCGTTGAGCAGGTGGTCGCTCATGTCCAGGAACGGCTCCTTCATGGCCTGGTTGATCAGCAGGCCCCGGAACCCCGAGCAGTCGATGAACAGGTCACCTTCGAGGACGCGCCCGGTCTCGGTCTTCAACGCCGTGACGTGGCCGCGGTGGTCGATGACCGCCTCGGTCATCTTGTCCTCGATGTGCACCGCGCCCTGCTTCGTGGTCGCGAAGCGGCGCAGGAAGTCGGCGACCAGGTTCGCGTCGAAGTGCCACGCGTAGTTCGTCCACTTGGTGCCGTCCATGAACCTGGGCGACAGGTTGAGGTCCATCACCGGCGGCTCGCGGTAGCTGGCGTAGTCGAACGGCTCGTCGGTCTGCCCGCTCAGCTTCTTGTGCGCCCAGTAGTGCGACAGCGGCTGGCCCTCGTGGTTCGGGAGCAGGCCGAACAGGTGGTAGTAGTGATCGGTCGTGTCGCCGTAGGGCCGCGGGTCGGCCGCGCCGGCGCCGGGCGTACGCCAGTTGGTGAACTTGATCCCCATCTTGTAGCTGGCGTTGCACTCGCGCATCCAGTCCTCCTCGGCCAGGCCGAGGAAGTCGAAGAACGTCTTGTGCAGGTTCGGCACCGTCGCCTCGCCCACACCGATCTTCGGGATCGCCGGCGCCTCCAGCACCGTGATGGACACCGCCGGGCCCAGCGCCTTGCCCAGGTACGACGCGGCCATCCAGCCCGCGGTGCCGCCACCGAGCACGACGACCTTCTTGATCCTTCGGTCTGCCACGGAAAGAGCCCCCCTCAACAATTTGGTTCGATGCCGAATGATTTACCGACCCTCGACCGCGTGCGCGACCGTGCCGCGTCCTCGGGTAAACCCCATGAAGCGGCGACTCCAGGTTGTGGGTTGGGGGGACATTAACGACGGGCCGCCGCGCGTGTCAACGGCGAATTCCGGATGCCGCAAACGTAGGACGGCTTTTGTCCGATGAAATCAAAAGTATCTGTACGGCGACCGACCGCCCGGCGGCGCGCCGAACGACCCTACGATCCGTGTCTATATCGCTCCGATGCGCAATATAGGGGCCTCTGGTACAGACCATCGAATTCGACAGGTCATCACATCGCGGAAACGCCGCACGGCCGGTCGATGCGGATCACCCGCGGGTCACAGCGGGTCGACCGGTCATGTCCGGGAACGCGGTCGACCACCGCGCACAGCGGCCCGGAGGTGTCCCGCAGCAGCCGTTTGCAGAAGTCCTCGGCGTGCGCTCCGGAGGGTGCGCCCTCGTAGAGGCGGAGCCGCTGGGGCTGCTTGACGCCGACCGTGAAGATCACCGTGGAGGTGAACACCGCCGGCCCGGAACCGCCCCCGCCGGACACGACGCAGTTCTCGGCGTCCCAGTGCGCGACCTCGTGGCCGATGAACACAATCGGCGCTCCCATGGTCCGCGCCATGGCCTTCACCTGCGGATACGACTCCTCGACCCATCGGCGGTCGTCGTCGCCCAGGGCTCGGATGCGGCGCAGCGGAGCGGTCGTCGGCACGCCGAGCCGGCGGACCAGGCGGGCGACGCTCGCCGCCGACAGGCTCACGCAGAACTGCTGGTCGACCAGTCGGCAGATCAGTTCACGGGTCCACAGCGCCGAGTCGGACAGGCCGAAACAGGCCGGATCCCCCGCGGCCAGCATGGTGAACAGCCGGCACAGCTGCACCTTGTTCAGCTTGACCGGCCGGCCGGTCGCCACCCGCGCGCGCAACACGTCCGGTCCGCCTTTCCGGTACGCGGCGACCCACCCGGAAACGGTGGAGCGCGCGAGGCCGAGCGCCTCGGCGACCGATGCGGCGGACGCCCCCGCGGCCACTCGTTCGACCGCTCGCCGGCGGAGCACTTCGAGCGTTTCGTGATCCAACTTCCGGCCGTCGTCGGGCTTCACCGCGATCCCCTCTCGGTGCATCCGGATACATTTGATTCCCACGCGCCGATGCTACGCAATCCACCGTACTCTTGACCCTTGTTCGACCCGACTGCTAGTTTCTGGCCGGGGCGACGAAGCATACGGAGTGAAGCGACCGCGCACTGATTCCACCACGGGGGGAATTGTCGCGGGCGTCGTCAGCGGCACAGCGCGGTGCCGGGCCCCGGCCCGGTCGCACCATTTGTGCGACCGGGCGACCGGACGAAATCCGTTCCCGAACATCCACCGGGCGGCGCGCCCGTCTATTCGACGACCCATTGGTCGAACCATTGGTCACGGACAATTGCCCCAAGCTGGGGAGGCAGGTGCGATGACGCGTTCCATTGACGTGGAAAGCCGGGCGGGTGTGGACATCCGCCCGCTCATGGCGGGGTTCCCGACCGGGGTCGGGGTGGTCACCTCGATCGACGGCGCCGGCCACTGCCGGGGCATGACCTGCACGTCGGTCGTGAGCGTGGCGCTCGACCCGCCGACGGTGCTGGTGTGCCTGCGCGAGGCGAGCCCGACCCTGCACGCGGTGCTGGAGACGAACGGGTTCGCGCTCAACCTGCTCCGGTCCGACGCGCGGGCCGTCGCCGAGCTGTTCGCCTCCGGTGCGCCGGACCGGTTCACCCGGGTCGGCTGGGCGCTCGACCCGGGCCACACCGGCCCGCACCTGGTCGAGGCCGCGCACACCACGGCCGACTGCCAGGTCGTCAAGACCGAGCGGTTCGGCGACCACCGGGTGGTGTCCGCGCGGGTGCTCCACATCACCCGGCGGTCCGATCCACAGCCGTTGCTGTACGGGCTGCGCCGCTACGCGGACTGGCCGTCGGTCGCGGTGGAGGGTCGGTCCGATGTCTGAGCGCCCGGAGGACCGGCAGATCGCCGTGCTCGGCATCGGGTGCCGCTACCCCGGTGCCGACAGCCCCGACCGGCTCTGGGAACTGTTGTGCGGCCGGGGTGACGCGACCGGGGACGTGCCGCCGGACCGGTTCGACGCGGCGGCGCTGCACAGCACCGAGCCGACGCCGGGCCGGGTGCTCAGCCGACGCGCCGGTTTCATCCCGGGCGCGGCCGAGTTCGACGCGGACTTCTTCGGGATCGGGGCCGAGGAGGCCGCGGCGCTCGACCCCCAGCAACGGCTGCTGATGATGACGACGTGGGAAGCGCTGGAGGACGCCGGCATCCCGCCCGAACGGCTGGCCGGCACCCGCACCGGAGTGTTCGTCGGCCACATGCACAGCGACTACGCCGAGCGCCAGTACCGCCGCGGCCTGGCGGCGCTGCACGTCGGCGTCGTGAAGAACTACCGCAGCCTGCTGTCCGGCCGGCTGTCGCACACGTTCGACCTGCGCGGTCCGAGCGTGTCGCTGGACACCGCGTGCTCCTCGTCGCTGGTCGCCGTGCACCTGGCGTGCCTGAGCCTGCGCGCCGGGGAGAGCGGGGTGGCCATCGCGGGCGGGGTCAACCTCAAGCTGCTGCCCGACGAGGACGTGCTGTTCTCGCAGGCCCGGATGATCGCCCGGGACGGGCGCAGCAAGTTCGGCGACGCGAGCGCGGACGGGTTCTGCCCGAGCGACGGCGTCGGCGTGGTGGTGCTCAAGCGGCTGGACCGGGCGCTCGCGGACGGCGACCGGGTGCGTGCGGTCATCGTGGGCAGTGCCGTCACCAACGACGGCGCGTCCGGTGGCGCGGTGCTGCGGCCGTCGGCGGAGGGACAGCTCCAGACGTTGCGGTGGGCCTACGAGGACGCGGGCGTCGACCCGGCGGACGTGGACTTCGTGGAGGCGCACGGCACCGGGACGCCGTTGATCGACCCCCTGGAGTTCGCCGCGTTCGGCGAGGTGTTCGGGCCGGGGCGGGCCGCCGACCGGCCGCTGGTCGTCGGCTCGGTGAAGACGAACGTCGGGCACGCCGAGGGCGCGTCGGGGATCGCGGCGCTGGCCAAGGTCGTGCTGAGCATGGAGCACGGTGTCGTCCCGCCCAACCTGCACTACCGGGACCCGAACCCGAAGATCCCGTGGGACCGGCTGCCGGTGGTGGTGCCGACCGAGCCCCACCCGCTGCCCGACCGCGGCCGGCCGGTGGTCGCCGGGATCAGCGGGCAGGGACTGTCCGCGGTGAACGCGCACGTGGTGGTGCGGCAGGCCGTCGAGCGTCCGTCCGTGGACCGGACACCGGACGGGTTCGAGGTGTTCGCCATGTCGGCGCGCGACGAGGCGGCGCTGGCCGACCTCGGCCGTGCCTACGTGCGCTGGCTGACGGCGACGGACGAACGGGTGAAGCACTCGTTGCGGGACATCTGTTACAGCGCGGCGGTGCGGCGTCAGCACCATGTCCACCGGTTCGCGGTGGCGGTGGCGTCACGCGAGGCGTTGCTCGACGCGCTGCGGTCGTTCGTCGCGAACGAACCGGCCGCCGGGCAGGGATCGGCGGACGAGCCGCCGCCGGAACTCGCCGCTCTGGTCGAGCGGTACCGCGCGGGCGACGCCGTGGCCTGGACGGACGTGTTCCCCGGGGACACGCGGTTCGTGCCGGTGCCGACCTACCCGTGGCAGACCACCCGGTACTGGCTCGACTGACGACCCACCACCTGTCCGGGACGTTGAACCGCGCTGCGTCCCGGGCAGGTGGTGCCCTTGCCCTGCGTCCCAGCACCGTCCACACAGGACGAACGGGCGACGGGCCGTGGTAGTACTGGATCCGGCATGACTCCGGTACTCACCCGAGGGGTTACGTGAGGTGTCCTCAGGCTTACGGGCGTTCGTCTGGTTGATCACCGCGAGCGCGGTCGTCACCACCTACGTGGCGCTGAACCTGGCAGTGACCGCAGGGTTGGACCTACAGGCCCGGGACCGCTTCCGCGAGGCCCCGGCGCGGGCCGCCGCCTTCGTCGCCGCGCTGGGCCGTTACGCCGACGGGGACGGGTCCGCGCGGGCCGAAGTCCTCGCCGGCAACTCCTGGTTCGAGGAGAACGGCCCGGTCGGGCTCAGTCGGTCGATGGTCTCGGCAGCCGCCGATTCCGCTGTGGAGGGCCGGTTCGACGCTGTCGGCTCGCTGAGCCGCGACCTTGCGGTGGAGATCGGGCAGGATCAGGCGGAGCTCGAACGGGAGTCGGACTCCTCCGGCGCGGTCGCACTGTGGTGGTCGCTGGCCGCCGGCGTGTTCGTCGTGCCGTCGTGGTGGTTGCGGCGTCGGCGTCGGTCGGGTGCGGCGGACGTCATCGCCGTGGTGAGCGAGTTCACCATTCGTCGGCCGTGGTGGCGGCGGCCGGTGTTCCTGGCGGTCAACGGGATCGGGTACGCCCTGTTCGTCGCAGCTCTCCTGACGGTCAGCGCAGCCCAGCGAAACGGCTACCAGATCCCGTTGGAACTACAGTTGCTCGCCCTGCTCGGCGGCTTGGCCGTGCTGTGGGCCAGTGTCGTGATGCTGCGCTACTCCCGCCCGCGCTCGGTGCGGAGCGCGGCGCAGACGCTGCGGGTCGACGGCCGTGCGCCCGTGCTCTACCTGCGCAGCTTCGCCGACGACCGGACGGCGGCCCGGGTCGACGACGCGGTGGCCTACAACATCCACTCGCGCGAGGAACAACTCGTGGCAGCCCTGAACGCGTTCGGCCCGGTGATCGCGGTGGGCAAACCCGGAGAGCCGTTGCCGCACCTGGGGGCGGCGCGGTTGTACCTGCCGAGCGACGACTGGCGGACCACGGTCCTGCGGTTGATGGAGCTGTCCCAGCTCATCGTGTTGCACCTGGGCAAGGGCGAAGGACTGTGGTGGGAGGTCGGCCAGGCCAGGACGACCCAGCCCGCCGGGAAGCTGGTGCTGCTGGTGCCGGGACAGCCCGCGGACGTGGCCGCACGTCTGGACGAGCACCTGCCGACGCCGTCCCGGTTGGACGAGGTGGCCGTGGCGGATCCCTGGGTCTCCGCCGTCATCGCCTTCGACTCCGACTGGACGGCCCGGGTGCACCCGGTGAAACCCGAGGGCCCGTCCCGGCACGGCTCGCGGGCGCGCCGCGTGGCGAGCGCCGTGCTGACCACACTGACGTCGCCGTCGGTGCGGAGCGCGCCCGCCCACCGGGTGGTCCGCGCCATGAAGGCCGCGCTGGCTTCCGTGGGGGTTCGCAAACGGATGATGGTGATGCGGGTCAGCGTCGGCCTCCTGGCGACGCTCGGGAAAGGCGTCGTGATCATCGCGATCCTGGTCCTGGCCTTCCGTACCCTGCCACTCCTCGGTGTCCGACTGTGAACAGCGGCCCGGCCGAACACCCTCGAATTACGGGGACGCACCGGGGTCGAGCGGCGTAACCTTCGTTCTGCACCACAGAATATTCGGTAATTCAAAGAATATTCCGGGGGATTCATGAACGCGCCGCGGCAGAGTGCGGCCCACGGCACGAACCCGGTCGGCACGGAGACGTTCCGGCCGGTGACCGGAACCGCCACCGCCGCGAAGGTGCTGATCGCGGTGGCGCTCATGAGCAGTGTGGTGCTTTCGATATCCAGCTGGCGCGACTACCTCGTCGTCCGCGACTACCTCGACGGGGCGGCGACGATCGCGGACCTCGAAGCGGCCGACGCCTTCGCGCTGCTGATCGCGATCCCGGGGGTCGTGGTGGCGATCGCGACCGGGGTGGTGTTCCTGGTCTGGTTGTGGCGGGCGCGGATCAACGCCGAACTGCTGGGCGGTCGCGAGGCCCACCGCCGATCACGGGGCTGGGTGGTCGGCGCGTGGTTCGTCCCGGTGGTCAACCTGTGGTTCCCGCACCAGATCGTGACGGACATCTGGCGGACCAGTGCGCCACAGCGGCCGGTCTCCGGTCGGCTGGTCACCGCCTGGTGGATTCCCTACATCGTCAGCTGGATCATCGGCAATCGCCTCTTGCAGTCCTCGTTCAAGAACGAGATCACTTTGGAAGGGCTGCGGAGCACCGCGAACCTGTCCACGCTGTCCACGGTGCTCGATTTGGTGGCGGGTGTGCTGATCATCGTCATCATCACGCGAATCACCGCGTGGCAGACCGAACGCCGGAACACCGTCGAAACGGATTCCCGGGTCCAACCGACCGTCGGGGAACAGCCGCCCGCTTGAGTTACGCGGTCGGCTCGGCGGCGGCGCGGCGGATGACGATGTCGCCGGACCGAGTGCGGGCGTGGACCTTGACCGTGTTCTCGAAATCGTCCGGGTTCTCCTGCGCCCGCAGCGCGCTCCGCACCGCACCCTTCGTGCTGGTCGCGTCGATCCACGCGGCGGAGCCCTCGCTGATGCCGATCTCGATGTTTCCCGAGCTGTTCATCAGGTCCGCCCGGCCACTGGTCAACCGGCCGACCCGGATGGCGCCGTCGACCGTCTTGGCGGTGACGTTGCCGTCGGCGCGTTCGATCTCGACACCGCCGTTCACGGTGCTGAGATCGAGGTCGTCCGAGGCGTCGCCGATCCGGATCCGACCGGTGGAGCTCTCGAACCTGACGGTGCCGCCGACCTCGCCGATCCGGACCGCGGCGGACGCCGCGTCGATCTCGGCGGACCCGGTGATGTGGCCGACCGCGACGTCACCGTCCGCGATGTGCGCCCGCAGCGCGCGGACGCGGTCGAGCTCGACCGCTGCCGACGCCAGGTGCACCTCGCACACGCCGAGCGGGCCGTTGGCGTGCACCTCCGCCTGCGCCAGGTGCGCGACCAGGCTGGAATCAGCCGGTAAGTGGATCGTGACGACGATCGACCTGTCCTGGCCCGCGCCGTGCCGGTCGCCGGCGGCGTTGGTGGTGACCAGCAGGTGGCCGGAGGTGAACTCGACGTTGGTGTGGTCGGCCACCTCGACGTCCGACCTGTTCGCCTTGTTGACGGGCTCGACCAGCACGACGGTGTCGGCGCGATCGCTCGCGGCGAGCCGCACCTCGGCGTCGTTGACCTCTACCGTGACCGCGACAGGCCCCGGCGTGGCGAAAGTCGGCATGACGAATCCCCTCTCTCGTGCTTGATCCGTTGACGGCGGCGCGAAACCGCGCCGATGAAGCCGGGCCCCACGACAGGATGGACTCAGCCGACCCAGCCGGTGAGGCGTCCGTCCTTGCGTCCGCGACTCGTCCGCTGGTCGCCGGCGAGGGCCGCGCTGGCCACCCGGACCAGCCAGGCGTTGACCGACAGCCCCTCCTCGCCGGCCGCCTCCTCGATGCGCTGCTTGAGCTGCTCCGGTGGGCGGAAGTTGATCCGCGACACGGCACCGTCCTTGCCGCCGGGCACCGACACGGGCTGCGCCCGCCCCACGTTCGTCGCGGACGTGCCGACGTCCGCCTCCTCGTCGGCAGCGCCGGACGTGACCACGAAGTACGGGTTGCGATCGCGCAGCCGGACCTCGACCGAGCCGGACGCCAGGTCCCTGGTGATCTCGTCAGCGGCTACCGACAGGACGTCGAGCATGGTCAACCTGGTGGCGGACGCGACCGAGGAGGCCAGCCGACGGGCCAGCGCGGCGGCCTCGCCGGTATCGGCCGCCGCGAGCAGCTCCTGCCGGAGGCTGTCCACGTATGGCGTGAGGTCCACGGGACAACTATGGCGCCAATTTGGCGTCACAGTCAACCTCGGTGACGCCAAATTGGCGCAATTCTGGCCGTAGGTAGCGCCACCCGGCCGTCTCCGGTCAGGCTCCGGCCAGTTTGAGCGCGATCCCCGCCCGGCTGGTCAGGCCCAGCTTGCGCAGCACCCGGCTGATGTGGTCCTCCACCGTCCGCGGGCTCAGGAACAGCTCGGTGGCGATCTGCTTGGTGGCCAGACCGCGCACCACGAGCTCCGCGACCTGCCGCTCGCGCCGGGACAGCCCCCTCGGCGTGACCTGGCGGCCCGCGAGCCCGCGTTGCACGCTGGTCGCCTCACGCAGGAGGGCATGTGCGCCGGCCGCGTGGAACAGCGTGCGCGCCCGGCCTATGTCGCGGGTGGCACCGTCGAAATCTCCGGCTCTCCCCTCGGCCACCGCGGCGGCCAGGATGGCGCGGCCCTCGTGCAGCGGCATGGACGCCGTGGCGAACGCGGACGCCGCCGACATGGCGTCGGACGCGGCACGGGCGTAGTCGCCACGAGCCAGTGCACAGGCGGAACCCGCGAGCAGGGCGGCGGCGTGCTGGCCGCACAGACCCGTGCGGGCTGCTTCGGCGGCGGCCTCGGCCGCGGACGAAACCGCCACCGCGACCTCACCCCGGGCGAGGGCCGCGTGCGTCAGGTGGGCCAGGCGGGTGGGCAGCGCCGGGTCGGCACCCTGTTCCGGGTAGCACGGCGGTTGCCGGTTCAGCTCGAACGCGGCCTCCGCCAGGTGCTCGTCGACCATCCGCCGCCACCAGTGCACGGAGGGGCGGGGCAGCTCGTCCACGGCGTGCCACGACGTGATGGCGTCCGCGCGGTCTCCGGTGAGCAGCCGCACCCGCAGCCGCACCGCGCACGCCAGCGGCACGAGGTCGCGTCGGCCGGAGTCCCGGGCGGTGTCCTCGGCCTCGGACGCGGCGGCGGCAGCGGCGTCGAGCCGGCCCAGCTTCCACAGCAGGTGGGCGTGCACGGCGTGCAGGTGCGGCAGTGCGTGGGTGCGCCCGGACACGCGGGCAACGTGCAGCGCGCGTTCGACGTGGCCGGCTCCGCGCCGGTCGTCGTCCAGGAAGTGGGCGCTCCAGTGCAGGGCGGCGGTGTGGTCGAGGACGTCGCGCAGCTCCTCGTCGCCCAGCCGGTCGAAGTGGTCGGTGGCGGTGCGGTAGCCGGACCGGGCGTCGGCGACGCGACCCAGCAGGAGCAGGCCCAGGGTGCGCAGGGCGTGCGCGGCGGCGTGGTGGGCCGGGGTGCCGGCCGGCGTCGTGCGCAGGAACCGCTCGACGTGCTCCACCGCGCCCTCCGGCTCCCCGTCCACCAGCAACAGCGAGGCCAGTTCGAGCTGCGGCGTCGGGTCGGCGGCGGTGACGTCTTCGAGGACCGCCCGCGCACGCCGGGGTCTGCCCAGGTCGCGTTCACAGCGGGCGAGCAGCGCCAGCACGCGCGGGTCGGCCGGTCCGAGCCACGTGGACAGCTCCACCAGCCGCTCGTGGGCCTGCGCGGACCGGCCCGAGACCACCAGGGCGCGGGCGTGCAGCAGGGCGGCGTCGAAGTGCTCCGGTCCGCCGCGCAGCCGCTCCGGCAGGTCGCGCAGGGCGGCACCCAGCCAGCGGGCGCTGGTGGCGGGGGACGTCCCCACCGCGGTCTTCGCCGCGCCCACCAGTTCCCGCACGGCCGCCAGGTCGTGGTGGCGGTGCGACTTCTCCAGGTGGTAGGCCCTGGCGTAGAGCGGGGCGTCACGCCGGCGCAGGTACCGCGCGGCCCGGTGGTGCGCGCCGACCTCCCGGTAGGCCAGCGCGAGGCGGAGCGCGGCGGCGTGCACCAGCGGGTGCCGGAACCGCAGTCCCTCGTCGCCGGACACCAGGACGTCCCGGCGCAGCAGGCTTTCCAGCACACCGGTCACCTCGGCTTCGGACCGGCCGCTGAGCACGCGCACCAGGTCCACGTCGACCGCGGCCCCGCAGTGGGCGGCGGCGCGGACGACGGCGCGCTCCGCTTCGGGCAGGCCGGCCAGCTCCGCCTGGATCGGGCGCTCCTCCACCGCCGGCGGCCGGTCGACGGCCTCGCCGGGACCGTGCCGGCCCGACGGCCAGGTGTGCGGCGGCAGCTCGGCCAGGGCGAGCAGGTAGCGCGGGATGCCCGCGCCGGCCGCCGCGATCCGGCCGCGCAGCACCGGACCGGTGTCGGGCAGCAGCTCGGCGACCTCGTCGTCGGTCAGCGGCGGCAGCGGCAGGTACCGGGCCGCCGGGCCGGCGCCCAGCAGGGCGCTCGCGAGTTCGGCCGGGCAGCGGCCGGTGCGCGTGGACAGCAGCAGGCGCAGCCGACCGGGACGGCGGCGGACCACGTCGGCGAGCAGCCGGGCGGCGGCGGGATCCGCGAGGTGCACGTCGTCCACCACGAGCAGGCCGTCCTCGGCGACCGACGACCAGACCGCCGCCTCGGTGACCGCGCCGCCCTCGGCGAACCGCACCGGGACGGCGGCCCGATCGGCGACCTCGGCCAGCAGCCTGGTGCGGCCGACGCCGGGCGGCCCGGCGACCAGCACCGCCCACGCGGGCCCATCGGCCAGGCACACCTCGACCTGGGTGGATCTCCCCACGAATCCACGACCGACCACAGCAACAGCCTCCCACCAATACCGTGTTTTCCCGGATGCTCCCCGTCCCGGAAACCTGGTTGATTGTCCCCGCACAGTGCCCAGGGGGGAATAGCCGGATTACCGGCGGCAATGTCGCACAGCCATCCGATGGCACACAGGGATGTGCTCCGTTCAGACTAGATAATGGGCAAATACAAATGAGGGGGATTGGTGCACACGGTCGACGCCACCCGTGTGGATGACCCGAGCTTTCCCGGAAACGCCTGCTCAGCGCCCGTCGGCCGCGATCCGGGACCGACACCCCTAGCACACGCGGGGCGGCAGGGCACACCCCGGTCGAGTCCTCCAGGTATTTGTTTTCCCTATCGCGCCACCCGATCCGTCCGTTTTGCCGAAACTGCGGAAGAAGTGCCGCACACCGGCCGCCGACAGCCCCGTAAACAGCCGGCGACAATAATCCCCGAACGCCACGGAACGCGATCGGACGATTACGCAACCGACAGGTCGGGCCGATGAGCGCCGCCCGGCACGTCGTGGTGGTCGGCGCCGGTCTGGCGGGCACGCTCACCGCCGTGCACCTGGCCCGGATGGGGCACCGCGTCGACGTCTACGAGCGGCTGCCCGACCCCCGCGTGACCGCACGCGCGGGCGGCCGGTCGATCAACCTGGGGCTCTCCCAGCGGGGCATCGCCGCGCTGTCCGAAGTGGGTGTGCTCGCGGACGTGCTGCGCGTCGCCGTGCCCATGCGCGGCCGGGTCGTGCACCGGCACGACGGCCGGCTCGCGTTCCAGCCCTACGGCACCGCGGACGACCAGGTGCTGCGGTCGGTGCTCCGCGAGGACCTCGGCGACGCACTGCTGACCGAGGCGCTGTCCAACCCCGAGGTGAAGATCCACTTCGGCACCCGGCTGACCGCGCTGGACCGCGGCGGCCACGGCCGACGCCCGGTGTGCCGGTTCACCGACGCGCACGGCGCGGAACTGGTCACCGAGGCGGACCTGGTCGTGGGTGCCGACGGCGCGTTCTCCGCGACGCGCACGCACCTGGTGCGCGGCCTGCCCGCCGACATCCACCAGAAGGCGCTGCCCTGGGGTTACAAGGAGTTCGCCATCCCGGCGGGCCGCCCCGGCGACCTGCGCTGCGCCCCGGACGCGCTGCACGTGTGGCCCGGCCACGACGGGCTGGTGGTGGCGCACCCCAACATCAACGGTTCGCTGACGGCGACCGCGTTCCTGCCGCTGACCGGCCCCGGGAGCATCGCGGAGCTGACCACCGAGGCGGCGGTCCGCGAGCTGTTCGACACCCGGTTCCCCGACGTGCGCGACCTCGTGCCGGACGTCGTGGAGCAGTTCCTCTCCCACCCGGCGGGGCACCTGGTGACGGTGCGGGTCTCGCCGTGGCAGCACGAGGGCCGGGTCGTGCTCGTCGGGGACGCCGCGCACGCGGTGTACCCGTTCTACGGGCAGGGCATGAACTCGGCGCTGGAGGACTGCTCGCTGCTGCGCGAATGCCTGACCGGCTCGGACTGGGCCGCCGGGCTGCGTGAGTTCGAGCGCCGGCGCAAGCCGCACACCGACGTGCTCGCCGACCTCTCCGAGGAGAACTTCGACGAGCTGCGCACCAGGGTGGCGTCCCCGCTGTTCCTGGCGCGCAAGAAGGCGGACCTGCTGCTGAGCCGGGTTTTCCCGGGCCGGTGGGTGCCGCTCTACACCATGATCTCGCACACCGACACCCCGTACGCGGACGCGCTGCGCCGCGCCAAGCGGCAGCACGCCGCGCTCGGGTGGGCGGGTGCGGCGGTCGCGCTGGTCGCGGCCGTGACGGGGCTGGCCGCAGCACGGCGCGGTCGCCGAGAGGGAGGCCCAGGCCGATGCTGACCCATCCGAACGACCCCGGTCGCGTGCTCGTGGAGCGGGGCGACCTCGACCCGATGACGCTGCCGCCGGAACTGCTCAGGTACGAGATCCACCTGCGGGCGACGTTCGACTGGGGCCGGGCCTACCTGACCAATCCGCACCCGGACCTGGGCCGGCCGGGCAACGTCTGCCCGTTCGTGTCCGCGTCGCTGGCCCGCGAGCGGTTCTACCTGGCGGTGCAGCCCGGCCGGCCGGCCGACCGGCGCGAGCCCGTGGCGACGCTGCGCTTCTACCGGGACTGGTTCCTGGACCTCGCGCCGCGTTCCCAGCCCTCGGCGCAGATCACCACGATCCTGGTGCTGTTCCCCGACATCCCGCAGGACGACGTCGAGTCGCTGGTGGACGGGGTGCAGGCGCTGCTCAAGACGGAGTACGTGCGGATGGGGCTGATGATCGGCGAGTTCCACAACGGTCCGCCGGCCAAGAGCGGGCTGTGGAACCCCGACTTCCGGCCGCTGCGCAGTCCGGTCCCGATGCTCGTGGTGCGGCACATGGTCCCGACCGACTACCCGTTCCTGCGCGAGGACCCGGAGCAGGCGCGGGTGTACCTGGAGCTGTTCGGCGACCAGGTGCCCGCGCAGCTGCGCGACCAGGTCGAGCGGGAACGGGCGGTGGGTGCGCCGTGACGCTGTTCCCGTGCTCCCCCGGCCAGGAACGGCTGTGGTTCCTCGACCGGCTCGAACCGGGCTCCCCCGCCTACAACGTGCCCGCCGCGCTGCGGCTGACCGGGCCGGTGGACGTCGAGCGGCTGCGGTCGGCGTTCGAGCTGGTGGTACGCCGCCACGCCGCGCTGCGCACCGTGTTCCGCGAGCACGACGGCGGCCCGGTGCAGGTGGTGCGGGACGAGCCGGTGTTCGGGTTCACCTGCCGGGCGGCGGGTTCCGACGTCCCGGCCGAGGTGGACGCGGAGATCCGGGCCCCGTTCGACCTGGCGGAGGGGCCGCTGCTGCGCGTGCTGCTGTTGCGTGAGGCAGCGGACTCGCACGTGCTGGTCGTGACCGTGCACCACGCCGTGTCCGACGGCTGGTCGATCTCGGTGCTGCTGGACGAGTTGAGCCTGGCCTACGGCGGCGAAGAACCGGCCGAGCTGCCCGTCCAGTACGCGGACTTCGTTGCGTGGCAACGGGAGTACCTGGACGGCCCGGAGGGCGTCGAGCTGCTGGAGCAGGTCGTGGCGAGCCTGCGCGGCGCGCCCGAGCTGATCACCCTGCCCACTGACCGGCCCCGGCCCCCGGTGGCCACGGCGGCGGGCGGGCTGCACGAGTTCGACCTCCCCGCCGGGCTGTCGGCGGCGGTGCGGGAGTTGGGCGACGAGGTCGGCGCGACGGTGTACATGACCGTCCTGGCCGCCTACCAGGCGCTGCTGTGCCGGTACAGCGGGCAGGACGACGTGGTCGTGGGCACCGTCGTCGGGCAGCGCTCTCAGGTGGACACCGAGCGGTTGATCGGGTTCTTCGTCAACACCGTCCCGGTGCGGGTCGCGCTGGACGACGACCCGGCGTTCGCCGACCTGCTGGAACGCGTGGTGGACGCGCTGGTCGACGCGCTGGGCGCGGCGGAGGTGCCGTTCGAGCGGGTCGTGGAGGCGGTGCGGCCCGAGCGGAGCCTGGCGCACTCCCCCGTCTACCAGGTGGGCTTCAACGGGCACGGCACGGACGGCGAACCGCCCCGGCTGGCCGGGCTGGAGGTCGCCGACTTCGAGGGCGCGCACACCGGCACCGCCAAGCTCGACCTGATGCTGGGCGTGCGCGAGGAAGCGGGCGTGCTGCGCGCGTACTTCGAGTACCGCACGGACCTGTTCGACGCCGCGACCGTCGCCGGCTTCGCCGCGAACCTGGTCGCGTTCCTGACCGAGGTGGCGGCCGAGCCGCGGCTGCGGGTCGGCGAGGTGCCGTTGCCCGCGCCGGAGTCGGCCGACACGGTGGTGGCGTTGCCCGACGTCGTGTCCGCCGCCGAGCTGATCCCTTCCTCGGACCGGATCGCCGTGGACGGCACGACGTACCGCGAGCTGAACGTCCGGGCCAACCGGTTGGCGCACGCGCTGCGCGCGGCCGGTGTCGGGCCCGACGTGCCGGTGGGGCTGTGCGTGCGGCGGTCGGTGGAGACCGTCGTGGCGCTGCTGGCGGTGTGGCGGGCCGGTGGCGCGTACGTGCCGCTCGACCCGGAGTGGCCCGCCGAGCGGCTGGCGCACGTCGTGGCCGACGCCGGGGTTCGTCTGGCCGTGGTGGACCGCGAGCACCCGTTGCCCGGTCTGGCCACCGTGGACGTCGACGCCGATCACCCCGGGCCGGACACCGCGCCCGAGATCGACCTGACCCCGGACAACCTGGCGTACATCATCTACACGTCCGGCTCCACGGGACGGCCCAAGGGTGTGGCGGTGCCGCACCGGGGTGTGGTGAACGTGCTGTGCGGGTTCGCCGACCGGCTGGGCGTCACCGAGGACGACGTGTGGGCCGCCGTCACGGCGGTCTCGTTCGACATGTCCGTGCGCGAACTGCTCATCCCGCTGATCCGGGGCGCGCGGGTGGCCGTGGTGGCCGAAGACGACCTCGCCGAGCCGGCCCGGCTGTCCGCGCGGCTGGCGCAGGTGGGTGCCACGATCGCCCAGGCGACGCCGACGCGGTGGCGGATGCTGCTCGTTTCGGGCGGGGTGCCCGCGTGCGTGCGCGAACGGCTGTGCGGCGGCGAGGCCCTGGACCGCGAACTGGTCCGGGCGCTGTCCGCCGACGGCGGCCGGGTGTGGAACGTCTACGGGCCCACCGAAAGCACGATGATCGTCTCGGCGCACGCCGTGCCGCCGGGCGAGGGCGTGCCGCTGCTGGGGCCCGCGCTGCCCAACACCCGGCTGCGGGTGCTGGACCGGGCGCTGAACCCGGTACCGCCCGGTGTGGTCGGGCAGGTGTACGTCGGCGGCCCCGGTGTCACGCGCGGCTACGCGGACCGGCCCGCGCTCACGGCGGGGGCGTTCGTGGCCGAGGAGGGCGGCGGCCGGCTCTACGCCACGGGCGACCTGGCCCGGTGGCGGCCAGACGGGCTGCTGGAGTTCCTCGGCCGCGCCGACCAGCAGGTCAAGGTGCGCGGTCTGCGGGTGGAGCCGGGTGAGGTGGAGGCGGCGCTGCGCACCGCGCCCGGGGTGGCCGACGCGGCGGTGGTGGCGTGGCCGGTGCGCGCGGACGACGTGCGCCTGGTCGCCTACGTCGTCGGGCCGCCGGAGCGGGAGTGGCCCCGGCTGCGCGAGCACCTGGCGGCCCGGCTGCCGTCCGC
This sequence comes from uncultured Saccharothrix sp., assembly GCA_965995405.1. Classification (GTDB taxonomy): domain Bacteria; phylum Actinomycetota; class Actinomycetes; order Mycobacteriales; family Pseudonocardiaceae; genus Actinosynnema. Next base: position 9,084 of record CBHFOL010000015.1, on the reverse strand, counting down.
GATGGTGCCGGAGGTCGCGGTCTTCCTCGCGGCGCTGCCGCTGACCAGGACCGGCAAGGTGGACCGCAAGGCATTGCCCGAGCCGGACCTGACGGCCGGTCGCGCACCGGAACGGGTCGCGCCGCGTGACGAGGTGGAGCGCGTGCTGGCCGGGCTGTGGGCCGACGTGCTCGGGCTCGACGAGATCGGCGTGCACGACGACTTCTTCGCCCTCGGCGGGCATTCGCTGCTGGCCGCCCGGCTGGTGGCCAGGGTGCGCGAGCGCTTCGCCGCGGACCTGCCGTTGCGTGCCCTGTTCGACGCGCGGACGGTCGCCCGGTTGGCCGACGTGCTGCGCGCGGAGGGGCCCAGCGCGAACGGGGTCGCGGCGGTGGCCGTGCCCCGGCGGACGGACGACGGGCCGGTGCCGCTGCTGCCCGCCCAGCGTCAGCTGTGGTTCCTGGACCGGCTTGGCGCGCGCGACGGCGTCTACACCATCTCCCAGTCGTGGCGGCTGTCCGGCGTGCTGGACATCGACCGGTTCCGCGCCGCGCTCGGTGCGGTGGTGGACCGGCACGAGGCCCTGCGGGCGGGTTTCCCAGAGGTCGACGGCGAACCGGTGCAGATCATCGCCGAACCCGGCGTGCCGCCCGAGGTGTCGCTGGTGGACCTCCGGCACACCGACCAGACCGACCTGCGGGCCGACGCGGCGGTGGCCGCCGAGCTGCGGCGACCGTTCGACCTGGCCAAGCCGCCGCTGCTGCGCGCGCTCGTGGTCCGCACGACCGACACCGATTCGCTGCTCGTGCTGACGCTGCACCACATCGTGGCCGACGCGGCGGCGGTGGGCGTGGTGCTGCGCGAGCTGAACCGGTGCATCCGGGGTGAGGACCTGCCGGAGCCGCCCGTGCAGTACGGCGACTACGCGGTGTGGCACGCCGCGCAGCCGCTGGAGGCGGGCGAACGCTACTGGCGTGGCCGGCTCGGTGACGCGCCCGCGCTGCTGGAGCTGCCGACCGACCGGCCCCGACCGGCCGCCGAGTCGTTCCGGGGCAACGGGTTCTCCTTCCACCTGCCGCGCGAGCGCGCGGACGAGGTGGCCGCGTTCTGCCGTGCGCACGGATTCACCGTGAACACGGTGCTGCTCACCGCTTTCACGCTGCTGCTGGCCCGCTACTCGGGGCAGGACGACATCGTCGTCGGCACGCCGATGCGCGACGAGTCGGTGCCGGGCGTGGAGCACTGCGTCGGGATGTACGCCAACACCGTGGCGGTGCGCACCCGGCTGGACGGCGACCCGACCGCCGGCGAACTGCTCGACCGGGTGCAGGAAGCGTGCGTCGGCGCTCTGGAGCACCAGCGCTACCCGTGGGAGCTGGTGGCGCGGGCGCTGCGGCCGGCGCGGGACCTGAGCCACAACCCGGTGTTCCAGGTGATGTTCGTGCTCAACACGGCGGGCGGCGGGCTCGACCTGCCCGGTGTGCGCGCGGACTGGCTGGACGTCCCGGTGTCCACCGCCCGGTTCGACCTGACGCTGGCCCTGGCCACCGCGCCGGACGGCATCGAGGGGCGGCTGGACTACGCCACCGACCTGTTCGACCAGGCGACGGCGGCGCGGATGGCCGCGCACTACGACCGGCTGCTGGGCGAACTGCTCGCCGGCGCGGACCGGCGGGCCGCCGACCTGTCCCCGTTGACCCGGGCGGACCTGCGGTGGCTGCACGACGGCGGCCACCCGGCGACGGCCGAGCAGCTCACCGACGGCACACCCGTGCACCGGTCGATCGCCGCCCAGGCCGCGCTCTCGCCGGACGCGCCCGCGATCGGCGACCTGACCTACGGCGACCTCGTGCGCAAGGCCAACGGGGTGGCACGGGCGTTGCGTGAGCGGGGCGTGGGGCGGGGTGACGTCGTCGCTCTCGGTCTGCCGCTGGGTGAGGACGCCGTGGTGGGGCTGCTCGGCGTGCTGGCGGCGGGGGCGGCGTACCTGCCGCTGGACCCGACACACCCGCCCGCCCGGCTGGCGACGCTGCTCGCAGGAGCCCGGCCCGCCGCCCTCGTGACGTCCGAGGCACACGCGGCCTCGTTCGAGGCGACCGCGCTGCTGGTGGACGACGTCGAGCCGGCCGACACCGCGCCCGAGGTGCCCGTCGGACCGGACGACATCGCCTACGTCATCTACACCTCGGGCTCGACCGGGGACGCCAAGGCCGTCGCCGTGCGGCACGGCCCGGTCGCCGAACTGGCCGAGTCGTTCCGCCGGCAGCACGGGTTCGGCCCCGGTGAGCGGGTGCTGGTGATCCCGCCGCTCACGTTCGACGCCGCTGCGGGCGACATCTTCCCCGCCCTGGTCTCCGGTGCCGCGCTGCTGCCGTGGGCCGACCCGGCGACGTTGACCGGGCCGGGTCTGGTGGAGCTGTGCCGCGAGCACGGCGTGACCATGGTGGACACCGCGTCCGCGCTGTGGCAGAAGTGGACCGCCGAGCTGGCCGCCGAAGACATCCAGGTCACCGGCCCGCTGCGGGTCATGATGGTCGGCGGCGAGGGCGTTCCGCTCGCCGCCGTGCGCACCTGGGCCGAGCTGACCGACGGCCGGGTGGAGCTGCACAACCACTACGGCCCCACCGAGGCCACGGTCTGCGCGACGACCTACCGCACGGTGGACGGCTCGGAGCTGGGCGAACGCACACACCTGCCGATCGGCCTGCCGCTGCCCCACGCACGCACCTACGTCGTGGACGCGGCGCTGCGCCCGTTGCCGGCCGGGGTGCCCGGTGAACTGTGCCTGGGCGGCGACACCCCCGCGCGCGGCTACCTCGGCCGCCCCGGGATGACCGCCGAACGGTTCGTGCCCGACCCGTTCTCCCCGGTGCCGGGCGCGCGGATGTACCGCACCGGGGACCTGGTGCGCCGCCGCGCGGACGGCGAACTGGAGTTCCTGGGCCGGGTGGACCGGCAGCTGAAGCTGCGCGGCCACCGCATCGAGCCCGCCGAGGTCGAGACCGCGTGCCGCCGCTGTCCCGGGGTGCGTGACGCCCTGGTCGTCGCCCGCGACGGGCGGCTGGTGGCCTACCTGGTCGGCGACGACGGGACCGACCCCCGCGCGGTGCGCACGGCCCTGCGGTCGGCGCTGCCCGGCTACCTCGTGCCGGACGCGTTCGTCGTGCTGGCGGCACTGCCGCTGACCGCGAACGGCAAGGTCGACCACACCGCCCTGCCCGCCCCGGACGAGCGGGCCGACGACACCGTGCACACCCCGCCCGAGCCGGGCACCGAGGAGGCCGTGGCCGCGATCTGGTCGGCGGTGCTCGACCGCGACCGGATCGGCCGGGAGGACGACTTCTTCGCCCTCGGCGGCCACTCCCTGCTCGCCGGGTCGGTGACGGCGCGGGTGCGCGCGGAGTTCGGCGTCGACCTGCCGGTGCGGGTGCTGTTCGAGGCGACGACGCTGGCCGCGTTCGCGGCGGCGGTAGAGGTGCGGTTCGACCCGACCTACGTCGAGGAAGGCAACGCGCCCGACCTGGCGGCCGAGGCGGCGCTGCCCGCCGACATCCGGCCCCGGGCGACCCCGGCCGAGGTGGCGGCGGCGGTCGACCGGGCGGTGCACGCGCGGACCGCGTTCCTGGTCGGTGCGACGGGTTTCCTCGGCGGGCACCTGCTCGCCGACCTGCTGACCCACTCCCCCGACGTCGTGGTGCGCTGCCTGGTGCGCACAGGCGGCCTGGACCGGATCGAGGCCAACCTGCGCGCCCACGGGCTGTGGCAGGACGGGTTCGCCGACCGGGTCGTGCCGGTCGCGGGCGATCTGTCGGCCGAGCTGTTCGGGCTCTCAGAGGAGGCGTTCGCGGACCTGGCCGACGGGCTCGACGTCATCTTCCACTGCGGCGGCGAGGCGAACTTCGTCCGACCGTACGCCCACCTGCGGCCGGGCAACGTGCTGGGCACGATCGACGTGCTGCGCCTCGCGTGCCTGCGCGGCGCGGTGCCGACGCACCTGGTGTCGACGCTCGGCGCGTACCCGCTCGACCGGCCCGTCGTGGTGACCGAGCACGACGCGCCCGACGACCCGGTCGGCCTGACCCGGGGCTACGAGCGCAGCAAGTGGGTCTCCGACCGGTTGGCCCGGGTCGCCCGTTCGACGGGGCTCCCGGTGACCGTGCACCGGCCGGCCCGGGTCACCGGGGACAGCCGGACCGGGATCGGCCCGGTGGGCGACCGGTTCGCGAACATGCTGCGCACCGTGGCCGTGCTCGGGTCCGCGCCGGAGGAGGACTTCGCCGACGAGGAGGACATGGCCCCGGTGGACTACGTCGCCGCCGCCATCGGCACCCTGTCCCGCACCCACGCCGGTTACGGGGCGGACTTCCACTTCTACAACCCGCGCACCATCCGGTTCGGCGAGGTCGTGGACGTGCTGCGGGACTTCGGCTACCCGGTGCGCGCGGTGCCGTTCGCCCGGTGGCACGAGGAGCTGACCGAGGCGGTGACCCGGGACGGCGACCCGGCGCTCAGCGCCATCGCGGCCGTGGTCGACCCGAATTCCACCCCGCGCCGCACGGTCTTCGACTGCTCGCACACCGAGGCGACCGTCGGACGACCGTGCCCGCCGGCCGACGCCGCGCTGCTGCGCCGGTACCTGACCCACTACGTCCGCACCGGACACCTACCCGCACCGCCGCCCCGGGAGGGCCGATGAAGAACACGATGGGCATCCGCGGGTTCGTCCTGCTGTGGACGGCGCAGCTGGTCTCGATCGTGGGGTCCGCGCTGACCGGCTTCGTGCTCGGGGTGTGGACCTACGAGCGCAGCGGCTCGGCCACGCAGTTCGCCCTGATCATGCTGTCGGGTGCGGTGCCCGCCGTGCTGATCGCGCCGTTCGCGGGTGCGATCACCGACCGGTTCCACCGCAGGCACGTGCTGGTCGCGGCCGACGTCGTGGCGCTGGCCACGGTCGGCGGGCTGGCCGCGCTGATCAGCGCCGACAACCTCCAGGTCTGGCACATCTACGTCGCCACCGCGCTCACCGCGATGTGCGGCACGGTCCACCAGATCACGTTCGGCGCGATGATCCCGCTGCTGGTGCCCAAGGAGCACCTCGGCCGTGCCAACGGCCTGTCGCAGGTGGTGTTCAGCGCCCAGATCGCCGCGCCGATCGCGGCGGGCGGGCTGCTGGCGTTCGCCGGGCTGCACGGGGTGATCCTGGTCGACCTGGCCACGTTCGGCGCGTCGCTGCTGGTCGTGCTGCTGGTGCCGCTGCCCGCAGCAGCCGTGCGGGCGGCCGAGGTGGAGCCGGGCGGGCCGTCGATCTGGCGGCAGGTGCCCGCGGGCTGGGCCGAGCTGCGCCGCCGTCCGGGTTTGACCGGGCTGGTCGCGGTGATGGGCGGCTTCTACTTCTGCTTCGGCCTGGCGGGCACCCTGATCCGGCCGTTGGTGCTGTCCTTCGCCAGTCCGGCCGAACTGGGCTTCCAGGTGTTCGCGGGCGGTGCCGGGCTGTTCGTGGGCAGCCTGGTGATGGGTGCCTGGGGCGGGCCGAAGCGGCGGATGCGCGGTATCGCGCTGTTCATGGTCGCCGGCGGGGTCGGCATGGCCGTGCACGGTCTCGCGCCGTCGCTGGCCCTGGTCATCGCGATCGGCCCGTTCTTCCTGTTCACCCTGCCGGTGATCACGGGCTCCGCGCAGACCCTGCTCCAGACCAAGTCGGACCCGGCCAACCTGGGCAAGGTGCTGGCCACGTCCCGGGCGGTCTCCCAGGCCGCCGGGCCGCTGGCCTACATCACCGCCGGCCCGCTGGCCGACGGCGTGTTCGAGCCGCTGATGCGAGCCGATGGGGCGCTGGCCGGGTCGGTCGGCGCGCTGATCGGCACCGGACCCGGTCGCGGCATGGCGCTGATGTTCATCCTGGCGGGCGGGCTGCTGGTGGTCCTCGGCGCGGTCGCGGCCCGGCCGGGTCTGCGCCGCGTGGAGGAGCTGCCCGACTTGGTCGAGGACGCCGCCGAGAACACCGACGACACCGCAGACGGCCCGGAAGACGACGCGGGCAAGGCGAAGGACCCGGTGGCCGCCGCCACGGGTGGAGAGGAGAACCGCAAGTGACGACCATGGAGACGGCCGTCCACGTCCGGGTGGTGGCCGCGGATCCGTTCCTGCGGTCCGGGCTCGAATCGGCCCTCGCAGCGGCCCCGGGCCTCGCCCTGGCACCCGGCGGGGTCACCGTCCTGGCGTCCGACGACATCGACGGCGACACCCTGCGCACGATCGAGTCGGCGGAGGGCGCGGTGGTGCTGGTGACCCGCGAGCGCGCCGCTTCGGCGGCCGTCCGCGCGCTGGGGGCAGGCGCGTGCGCGGTCCTGCAACGCGACCAGACCGGCCCCGACACCCTCGTCGCCGCGGTCCGCGCCGCCGCGACCGGCCACGGGACCCTGCCGCCCGCCCTGCTGGGCGACCTGGTCCGGATGCGCGCCCCGGTGCCCGCGCTCGACCCGCGTGAGCAGGCGGTGCTGCGAATGGTGGCCGACGGGCACGAGACCGCCGAGATCGCCACGGCCCTGGCGTACTCGTCGCGCACGGTCAGCGCGATCGTGCACGACATCACCCACCGGCTGCGCCTGAAGAACCGCGCTCACGCGGTGGCGTACGCACTCCGCCAAGGGCTCATCTGAGCCTCGTCCGACCACCGCGCCGCACCCTGACGGCACAACCGCCGGCGGCGCGGTGGGCTCTCGCGTCAGATGAACCCGTTGCGCACGGCGTACGCGGCGGCGTGGGCGCGGTTGCGGACGCCGAGCCTGGTCATCAGGTCGTGCAGGGTGTTCCGCACGGTGTGCTCGGACCAGCCCATCTCGGCCGCGATCTCCGCGTTGCTGTGGCCGTCCGCGACGAGGTTGAGCACCCGGAGGTCCCGGTCGGACAGGTGGGGCGAGGCGGCCATGCCTCCAGTCTACGAGGGACGGTCGCACCCCCCTGCGATCTCGTGGACGAGCCCGGCGAAGCCGCGCGCCAGCTCCGCCGCCGCAGCCTCGGTGTAGAGGGCGCGGTCGTAGTGCAGGGTGCCCGTGACGCCGTCCGGCGCGTCCCGCACGGTGACCATCAGGTCGAACGGGTTGCCGCCCTGCCCGACGCGCCACGGCGTCACCGCGACCCCGGGCAACACCAGCCGATCGGCCAGGGAGCCGAGGGTCTGGAAGGCGATCTGGGCGACCGGGTTCCGGGTCAGGTCGCGGGGCGGGCGCACGGCGGTGACGATCCGGTCGAACGGGGTGTCCTGGTGGCGCAACGCCCCCACCACCGCGTCCCGGACCACCGACAGCACGTCCGGGTACTCCCCCGGCACGTCGAACCGCAGCGGCAGCGTGTTGACGAACAGGCCGATCGCGTCCTCCGCCGCCACCGACGACCGGTTGCCGGTGAACGTGGCGACCACGAGGTCTCGCCGTCCGGTGAGTCGCCGCAGGTACAGCGCGAACGCGGCCAGCAGGGCCATGTAGTCGGTCGCCCCCGCCGCACGCGCCCGTGCCCGCAGGCGTTCGACCACCTCCGCCGGCAGGGCGAACTCCTCGGTGCCCTCGACGACCTGGTCCCGTTTGGCGGGCCGGGTCAGGTCGCCGGGCACCTCCAGCACCGGCGGCGCGCCCGCGAGCCGGTCCCGCCAGTACGCCACCCCGGCCGGGTCGGGCCGTTCCGGGGCAACGGGCGACAGCGCCGGCAGGTCCTCCCCCCGGTACAGGGCCGCCAGGTCGCGCCACAGCACGGCCATCGACGTGTCGTCGGCGGTGATGTGGTGGATCACCGCGACCAGCACGAACCGGTCGGGAGCGGTGCGGACCAGGCTCAGCCGCAGCAGCGGGCCGCTCGCCAGGTCGAACGGCCGGGCGACCTCCCGGGCCAGGAACTCCTCCGCCGACCCGTCGACCACGGTCAGCGCCAAGTCCTGCGCGTCGACCTCGGGCCGGGGTACGCCGCGCTCGGCGCGGTAGGTCGTGCGCAGCGAGGCGTGCCGCCGACCGAGCGCGACGACGGCCGCGCGCAGGGCCTCGACGTCGATCCCGCCGACGCACTCGTACGCCTCGTACATCGAGTACTCCGACGACGGCCCGGAAAGCTGGTCCAGGAACCACATGCGCTGCTGCGCCGCCGACAGACCGTCTTCCGCCGGTACGGCCTCGGGCGCGGGCAGGTCCACCGTGACGAGCTTGGCCAGCGCCTCCACGGTGGGCGCGGCGAACAGGTCGGCGACGGTCACCCGGCGGCCGAACGCCTCGGTGAGGCGCGCACAGACCCTGGTCGCGGCCAGGGACTGCCCGCCCAGGTCCAGGAACGGGTCGTGGACGCCGACCGGACGCACATCCAGCACGGCCGACCAGGTTTCGGCGACCGCGCGCTCGGCGTCGTCACGCGGCAGGACGAGGGGGACGGCCAGGTCCGGGCGGCGGCCATCCGGGTCGGGCAGGGCGTTGCGGTCGGTCTTGCCGCTGGGGGTCAGCGGCAGCGCGTCCAGCGGCACCCACACGGTCGGCAGCATCGCCTCCGGCAGGGTCCGGGCCAGGTGGGCACGCAGTTCGGTGCCGCGCGGCGGTTCCCCGGCGGGCACGAAGTACGCCACGAGCCGGTCGTCACGGACGGCGGCGACCGCGGCTCGCACGTCGAGGTGGGTGAGCAGGGCGGTTTCGACCTCGCCCAGCTCGATGCGATTGCCGTGCAGCTTGACCTGGTGGTCGATCCGGCCGTGGTAGGCGATCGTGCCGTCCGGCAGCCAGGACGCCAGGTCGCCCGTGCGGTAGAGCCGTTCTCCCGGTGCCTCGGCGAACGGGTTGGGCACGAACCGTTCCGCCGTCAACCCCGGCCGACCCAGGTAGCCGCGCGCCAGTTGCACGCCGGCGATCATCAGCTCGCCCTGGCCGTCGGTCTCGGTGAGATCGTCGTCCACGACGTGGATGCGGGTGTTGCTCACCGGGCGGCCGATCGTGATCGCCTGCCCCGGCAGGCACCGCACGGCAGTCACGTCCACCGCAGCCTCGGTCGGGCCGTACAGGTTGTGCAGCTCGCAGCCCACGGCCTCGTGGAACGACTCCGCCAGACCATCCGGCAACGCCTCACCACTGCACAACA
>CBHFOL010000014.1:0-49766 GCA_965995405.1 uncultured Saccharothrix sp. | reverse complement strand
TGTGGTGTAAGTGAGCCAGAAATTATACGGGTTTGCTGGTGGACGTCCAGCCCCCGAAATTGTAAACACTAAAGTGTGAGGTGCATCACATTTTTCGAGGTGCTACCGAGCCCAGCGCCGCAGCGACCGCGTCCACCTCGCCCTGGCCCCGGTACGGCCCGGTCGCCAGGAACGGCGGGCTGCCGAACTTCCCGGCCAGCGCGACCGGGTCGACGCCGGTCACCTCGGTACCGAGCATGTCGGGTTTCTTCGTCGCGGTGACGGCCTTCTTGTTCTCGAAGTCCCAGCCCCGCACCTGCACCTCGGGCACCTGTTCGGCGGCGGTGATCGCGGCGCGCAGCGACAGCAGGGTGCGGTGCATCTCCAGCACCAGCGGATTGCTCTTGGCCTTGGCGTTCTTCGCGGGCGCGCCGGTCGGCTTCTCCGGCAGCTGGAAGTCCAGTTTCCCTTCCACCACCGCGATCTGCGCGCCGACGGCGGCGGCGATCCGGGACAGGAACTCCCAGTCGCTCAGGTTGTCCTGGCTGATCTGGGTGCCCGGCCGACCGCCGAAACCCTTGACGTCGTCCACCTGCCCGACCGGGATCTTGGCCCGCTGCGCGACTTTCCGCACGATGTCGGCGACGGTCATGTTCGGGTAGGCGGCCGTGCGGCGGCCCCGGAACAGCCGGTGCGCCAGGTCGTAGCCGCGCACCTCGGTGAACGTGCCCCGGGCGTCCAGCTCCACGCCGACCGCCGTGACCTCGCCGCTCATCAACGGCTGCGGCCCGCCCGGGTCGGACGTCTGCACCTTGAGCGCGATCTTCGCACCGATCTTGAACCCCGCCTTGTCCAGCACCACGTGGCCGGGGTCGCGGAACCGCAGCACGAACACGTCCGGCAGGTTGCGGCTGTCGTCCACGTAGGCGTGCGTCAGCAGCGGCTTGACGTCGTCCGGCAGCGGCCTGGTCTCGACCTCCACCACGAGGGAGTTGGCGAAGCTCTCATTGGCCATCGCGGATCTCCTCCAGCGCCGGGACCAACAGCCGTGCGCCCGGACGCAGCCGCATCGGGTCGTCGATGTCGTTGGCCTCCGCGATCTCCCGCCACAGCTCGGCGTTGCCGTAGGCCCGGTACGCCAACGACTGCAACGTGTCGCCCGCGACCAGCACGTGCGAGTCGCGCGCGGCCAACGCGCCCGACGTGGGGTTCTGCCCGCCCTGTTCGCCGGAGATCTCCTCCAGGTTGACCGTGCAGACCGCACGGACCGGGGTACCGGCCGGGGTGAACAGCGTGTACTTCGCGGTCACGGTCGAGACGTAGGCGGGGAAACCGGTCATGCCGCCCCACTTGAAGATCACCCACGGCGGGGAGCCCTTGCCGTGCTGGCGGCTGTCCTCGGTCGGCACGCAGCAGGCGAAGAGCTGTTCCACCTTCTTCACCACGCTGTCGTCCATGTGCTCGGTGGCGTCCAGGAACAGTTCGAGCGCGAGCTTCGACGGGTCCGAGCCCTTGAACTCCGGCGGGCCGGACTTGGCGTTGTTGGGCTGGCGGCTGCGCTCCCACTTGGCGTTCTTGGTGAGCGAGAGTTCCTTGGGGTTGAACTGGAAGGTGATCTCGTGCAGCAGGCCGCCGGGTTTGGCCGCGCCGCCGGCCTTCGGCGGACTGTGCACGGCGAGCACGGCCTTCTGGAGGTTCGTCGGCGCGGCGTAGCTGGCGCCCTTGGCCGAGCCGGCGGACGTGAAGGTGATCGGGGAGGCCATGGTCGTCACCTCGCCGACGTCAGGAAGCCGTGGTGCGCGAGTTCGAGGGTCTCGGTGGCCACCTTGGGCGAGTCGGCGGACAGCTGCGGACCGCTCCACCGCACCGGCACGACACCGGACAGCGACCAGCTGGCGATCACCGTGCCCTGCAACGTGCGCGCCTCGATGACGGCCGTCTTGCGGGAGATACCGGCCGCCATGCCGGCAATCCACTGGATGATCTTCGCCGACTCCTTGGTGACCGGCCGCGACAGCTTCACGTTGGAGTACTTGATCCGGGTCGGCAGCTGCCACACCATCCCGTTGTTGCCGCCTTCCTCCCGTTGCTCCACGGTGAACTCGACGCCGAGCCCGTCACAGCTGTTGAACGACCCGAGGCTCTCGTCGTCGATGCGCACCACGAAGCACACGGCAACCGCCTCTTCCACTTCAGCCATCGCCAAGTCCTCTCAGTGCCACCGATCCGTCAACACCCCACGCCGTTCCCGGTCCAGCCACAGCTCGGCTTTGAGCCGCCGCAACAAGGTGGGATACACGGCCTCCAACAGCTTCTCCGGCTCCTGCCCCGCACCTGCTTGTGCTGCGCCCGCCGGGCTCGCACCCGCCGCACTCGCAGCCGCCGGGCTCTCCACGGCCGGTGTCCCGGCGTCCGGAGCAGGCCCGGGCACAGGCTCGGATGGGGCCGAAGCGTCCCTCGATACCACGACGTCCGGCGGCGTCACCGCCTCGGTCCGCTGCACGAACGCCATCGACGTCCGCCCTGCCGAGGCCGACACAGGGGCCGGACCGGCGTTCGAGCCGAATGTCGAGCCGAACGCCGAACCAGGTGTCGAGACAGGGGCCGACGCGGGGCTCAAGCCAAAAGTCGAACCAGGGACCGAACCAGGTGTCGGCACAGTGTTCAAGCCAGGGTTCGAGGCAGCGGCCGAGGCTGCGGACGGCATCGGTGTCCCCAGCCCAACCCGCCGCGCCTGCCCACCCGACGACCCGACATCTCGCTGCACGAACGCCGAGCCAACCAGGCCAACCTCGACCTCCCGCTGCACAAACGCCGTGCCGGAAGCGCCCGCACCGACCTCCCGCTGCACAACTCCCGGTCCGGGGGCACCCAGCTCGATACTCCGCTGCACCAACGCCGTCCCGGCAACACCAGGCTCGACACTTCGCCGCACATGCACCGCACCGGAAGCAGCAGGCCCGACACTCCGCCGCACATCAGCCGCCCCGGCAAGGCTCGGCTCAACGCTCCGCTGTACATCAGCCGCTCTGACAACGCCCGGCTCGACACCAAGCGCTTCGGGCAGTTGCGCGAATGTCGTACCGGAGGTGGCCGCTTCGACATCGCGCTGCACGGACGCCCCGCCGGCGACGTCCGGGGCCGAATCCGCCCGCACTCCGGGCATCGACGGCACCGCTGCCGGCGACTCGCCCAACACGGGCAAGGCCGATGCCATCCCCAGCACCGGCCCGGAGGATTCCTCTGCGACTTCCACCACGTTCCGCTGGACACTCGGCACAGGTCCGACCCGAGGCATACCCAACCCGACCCGAGTTGTGGGCGGTTCGCTCCTCGCCGTCCGCGCCCCTGGCCCGACGACCGGCACCACCGCATCGAGACTCGCCACGGTAGGCATCTCGGGCGAATCCCCGATCTCCTGCGGCACAACGGACTCCGCCGACCGCGCCACGACCGGCTCGACCCGTTCCGACACCAGCGGAGCACTGGACTCGGGCACAACCTCGTCAGCCACCCGCGCCACAACCAACTCAGGCCCGGAAACCTCCGGCGCACTCACCGGCTCCTGCGCCACAGGATCATCCGGCCGACTCGACGCACCGACCTCAGACAACCGAGCCGCCACCGGCTCAACCCCGCGAACAACCTCAGGCACAGCCGGAACCGCTCCACCCACACCGGCTTCCGGCAGTCGCGCAACAACCGGCTTCACCTCATCCGGCCCAGTGGGTACCTCGGCAGACGAACGAGGCTCGGCATCGGCAACCGTCTCGACGGACCGCTGAACCACCGTCTCACCCAAAGTCGGCCGGTGATCAGCCCCGCTCACCGCCGGCGATTCCCCGATCTCCCGCACCACAGCCGCCGGAGGAGCCTCGGACGCGACACCACCCGGTACTTCCCGCGATACCGCACGGCTCTCACGAGGAACCGGCGACACCCTCCGGGACACCGGAGAAGCCGCCTCGGTCCGCTGCACCGCAGCAACCCGTGCCACCGGCCGGTCGACCGGAGCAGCGGACACCACCGGCCTGTCAACCGATACCTGTTCCGAACCAGAACTCCCGCCCTGTGGGTCAGCCGCCGGCAGGCCAGTCGCCTCGGGACTCGCCACCTCCACGTACTCCGCTCCGACAGGTTCCGGCTCGACGTGTGTCGGCTCGGAACCCGCCGAGACCACCGGGACATCGTCCAGAGACTCCAGGCCGGCCACCGGCTCCGCAGCCACCGGAGGTTCCGTGAAGGTTGTCGGCTCCGCGATAGCCGCAGGCTCCGGAGCAGGCGTCTCCGGAGCGTCAACAGCGGACCTGGACGACCGGACCGCGTCGAACAGCCGCTGCACCACCGAACCCCGCGCCTTCGCACCCCGCACCTGCCGCTGTGCCACCGGCATGTCGACCGGCGCGGAACTGGACACCGGGGCGACCGGCCGGGCCAGGCCCTCGACCATCCCGGACGGCTCACCCGCCGCCACCAGGTGCGCCAATGGCGCGAGGTACGCCGGAGAACGCCACGACGCCAACGAGCCCGAGAACCGCTGCACCGGGTTCACCAACGGGTGCTCGGGCACCACCCGCTGGATCGGCGGCAACGTCCGCCACTCACCGCGCAGCACCGGACCACCCGGCACCGGCTCACCGCGCGCGGAAGCGGCCTCCGGCCCGGGCTCCCGTTTGCGCCACGGCCACATCGCGGTTCACCGCCCCTGGCTGATCCGAGTGTTGATACGCGCGATCTCGGCCACGTACCGCAGCCGGTCCGGGTGTTCCAGGTCCAAAATGGACTCCCAGGACCAGTGGAAGTGGTACGCCACGTACGCGACCTCCTCGTGGAGGCGGTCGGCCGCGTACGTCACGATTCCCCCAGGCGACCGCCCGCGACGTCCACGCTGAACCCGTGCCCGCACTCGGGACAGGCCACCGCCGCGCGGGTGTGCCCCTCGCTGTTGATCCGCCGGTACATGTCCTGCAAGAACGCCAGGTCCGACGCGAACAGGTTCTCCACGACACCCGCGTGCACGTCGGTGACCGTGCCGATCCGCACGACCACCCTGGCCAGCAGCACCACCGTCAGGTAGGCCGCGTTCTCCCGCACCCGGTCGTCGCGCAGCGGCACCAGTTCGTCCCGCGCGGTGGCCAGGCGCATCACGCCCGACCGGTGCACGACGCCCACGTCGTCCACGTACCCGCGCGGCAGTTCGAACGCGAACTCGGTCCGCATCGACATCTCCGGCCCGGTCACCGGCGATTCGTCCGGCTGCTGAGGAACCGCGGCCATCACCCTGCGCATGGCGTCACTCGACTTCCAGCTGCTCGTAGGTGATGACGAGCTTCTCGGTCAGGACGCTCGTGTCGCCGGCCTTCAGCGTGCCGATCTCCAGCGACTTCGGCCACGCGTTGGTCATCTTGTACCGCTTGATCGCCTGCCCCTCGTAGTCGTAGACGATGATCGCGCCGCCCTTGCGGGCGTTGCCCATCTTGCCGAAGTGCGAGTCCTTGACCCACTTCTCGAAGCTGTTGTCGGACGTGAGGCCGCGGGTCAGGGTGACCTCGCCCGCCTTCGGCCGACCCGGCAGCTTCTTGATCATGTACTTGCCGTCGTTGGTGTTCTGCTTCAGCTCGATGACGTCCTGCTCCATCTTCAAGCCGGAGACCTCGGAGATCTGCTTGATCGCGACGCCGTCGACTTCCAGCCCGAACGAGTGGCCTACCGAGGTGTCGAGGTCGGGAAGTGGCATGACTCAACCGCCTTTACTCGTTGACGAGGCTGGTGCCGCCGGACATCTGGGCCAACCGGAAGATCACGAACTCGGCGGGCTTCACCGGCGCGACGCCCACCTCGCAGATCACCTGGCCGAGGTCGATGCTCTCGGCGGGGTTGGTCTCGCGGTCGCACCTGACGTAGAACGCCTCGTCCGGCGTCAGCCCGAACAGCGCTCCCTTGCGCCATTCCGTCACCAGGAACGAGCTGATGGTGCGCCGGATCCGGGCCCACAGCGCGTCGTCGTTCGGCTCGAACACGACCCACTGGGTGCCGCGCAGGATGGAGTCTTCGAGGTAGTTGAACAGCCGCCGCACGTTCAGGTACCGCCACGCCGGGTCGGACGACAGCGTCCGCGCGCCCCACACCCGGATGCCCCGGCCGGGGAACGACCGCACGCAGTTCACGCCGATCGGGTTGAGCAGTTCCTGCTCCGCCTTGGTCAGCTGGGTCTCCAGCGACACCGCGCCGCGCACGACCTCGTTGGCGGGAGCCTTGTGCACGCCGCGAGTGGCGTCCGTGCGCGCCCACACCCCGGCCATGTGGCCGCTCGGCGGCACGTACAGGTGGTCGTCGCTCGCCGGGTCGAAGATCTTGATCCACGGGTAGTACAGCGCCGCGTACTTCGAGTCGTAGCCGGCCGCGTTCAGCCGCCAGTCGCGGACGCCCTGCGGGTTCAGGTCGGGCGGCGGGTCGAGGATGGCGATCCGGTTGCCCATCAGCTCGGCGTGGGCGATCATCGCCAGCTGCACGGCCTTCACCGACTCCAGCGTGATCAGGCCGCGCTGGTAGGAGCTCATCAGGTCCGGCACCGCGACCATGGTGATCTCTTCGATCGCCTCCAGGCCGCCGAACCCGGTGCGGTCGGCGACGTCGCCCACGTAGTCGTCGGCGGCGATCCGGCGCGGCGCGGGCGGTGCGGCGGGCGCGTCCTTCAGCGTGACCGCGCCCTTGTCCGGCTTGGCCACCGCCGACGTCGACGTCTCCTCGATCGTGATCAGGTTCGACTTCTCCTGCACGACCGTGACGACGTTCTCCTTGGTGCGCTTGGTGGTCACGTTGTGCGTCTCGACCACTTTGCCGTTCTGCTTGACCAACAGGGTGAACCGGTCGTCGGGCGGGTTGTCGCCCGGCGCGTCGGCCACCTCCACCGTGATCTCGGCGGCGGCGAGTTCCCTGGCGCGCACCCGGTAGTTGCCCAGGGCGGCCTGCGGACCGGACGGCTCGGCACCGTTGCCGTTGCCGCGTTCGCCGCCGATGCGCACCACGTAGCAGTTGGTGCCACCGTTGAGGAAGTACCCGTAGACCGACTGGGCCAGGTAGGCGTCCTCGATGAAGTCGCCGAACGCCTGCGTGTACTGGGACCAGTTGGAGACCAGGGTCGGAGTGTTGAAGGGGCCTCGTGCCGCGAAACCCACGAAGGCGGCGACGGCGGTGCCCACGCCCTCGATGGGCCGCGCACCAGCCTCCACCTCCTCTACGTACACCCCCGGTGAGAGATAGGTGGGCATTGCGTTGCCTCCCAAGTCGAGCGGAACCGGCTGTAGCGATGATGCTGCGGCCAACGGGCACCGCCGCGAAACGACCATGAGGCTGTGTCAGGGGGAACCGATAGCTGCCCGAAGAGGCAACCACGCGCCGGGAGCCCACACGGGACCACGAAAACCATTGCCACACCACGAAAACCCCGCGCACACCGAACGGGGCACCTCCGCGGAGGTGCCCGGCCTTCCGGAGCACTGCGGGCCGATGGCCTACTCGGCGGCCTCTTCCTCTTCCTCACGCTGCACGTAGGTCTGCGCGGTGGGCGGGGCCTCTTCCTCTTCCTCGGCCGGAGCTTCCTCGCGCTGCAACGATTCCGCGCCGTGGTCGTGGTCCTCGTGCCGCTGCACGGCAGGCGCGGCCGACGTGGCCGGTGCGGACATGAGCCGGTCGGCGTTGGCACTGGCCTCGCGCTCGAACCGGTCCGACGGGTCGCTCACCTTCACGCCGCCGCCGGCGTCCGTGCCGTCCACGGGCCCGCTGCGCTGCTGCACGACGTGGGTCAGCTCGTGCGCCAGCATGTGCTTCCCGCTGTCGGACGACGGGTTGTACTTGTCGCTCTGGAACACGATGTTCTCGCCCACCGTGTACGCCTGGGCGTTGACCGACTTCGCCGACTCGTGCGCCGCGCCGTCGGTGTGCACGCGGACACCGGAGAAGTCCTGGCCGAACCGGGATTCCATGTCCTCCCGCACACCCACGTCCAGCGGCGACCCGCCCGACCGGACGACGTCGTGCACCGGGGACTCGTCCTCCACCAGCGCGCTCGCGCCCGCGTTGCCGACGGCCCGTTGCAGCCCGAGCATCCCGGACGGCCCCAGGACGTCGGTGCGCCCGGCCGCCGCCGCACGGCCCATCAGGTCGCGCTCCTCGCGTTCCACCCGATCGCCCTTGGGCCGGAACGCGCTTTCGCCGTCGTGTTCGTGCCCGTGTCCGTGCATGGTCGCCCCCACATATCAGAGCCGTCGCCCTAGAGCATGGTCCGGCGCATCGGCGGGTACCAGCATCGGCCGCACGCCCAAAGGTGCGTTTCCGGCTGCCCGAAAGGGCAATTCACGACACCACCAGGTCCAGGTACGGCCCGAACTCCCGCGCGCCCACCAGCCGCCCGAGTTTGCGGTACTCCCGGGCCACCGCGCCGACCACCTCGGCCATCCCGACCGGCCGCCCCGATTCGGCGGCCAGGTAGGCGGCGGTGACGGCGGCGGACCGGATGTGGCCGCCCGCCAGTTCGAACGCCGTGGACAGGAAGTCCAGGTCGATCTCGGTGCGCGGAGCCGTGACGCCGAGGCACTTGTCCCACAGCACGCGCCGCAGGTCCTGGTCCGGCACCGGGAAATCGACCACCACGTCCAGCCGCCGGGTGAACGCCTCGTCCAGGTTCGCCCGCAGGTTGGTGGCGAGCACGGCGATCCCGTCGAAGGTTTCCATGCGCTGCAACAGGTACGCGCTCTCGATGTTCGCGTACCGGTCGTGCGCGTCCCGGACTTCCGACCGTTTCCCGAAGATCGCGTCGGCTTCATCGAACAGCAGCACGCCGTTGACGCCCGCCGCCTCGGTGAAGATCCGTTCCAGGTTCTTCTCCGTCTCGCCGACGTACTTGTCCACGACGGTCGCCAGGTTCACCGTGTACAGGTCGAGTCCGAGCGACGCGGCGATCACCTCGGCCGACATCGTCTTGCCGGTGCCCGAATCTCCCGCGAACAACCCGGTGACGCCCCTCCCCCGACCACCGCCGGGCCGCATCCGCCACTCGTCGATGACCTGGTCACGGTGTTTGGCGCGGGCCGCGAGTTCGTGCAGCAGGCCGACGACAACACCGGGCAGCACCAGGTCGTCCCACGTCACGGCCGGCTCGATGCGCCGCGCCAGGCGTTGCAGACCGGCCGCGTTCTGGCTGCGCGCGCCCGCCCGCAGGTGCGCCATCGAGACCACGCCGCCGTCCACCAGCGCCGACACCGACGCGGCCTGGGCGGCCCGCGCGATCTGGCCGGGTCCGAGCACGAAGTGCGCGGTGGCCGACGCGGGGTCGACGCCGGGCGCGAGCTTGCCGTGCAGGCGTTCCCGCCACAGCTCGGCACGTGATGTCACGGGCAGCGCGAAGACATCGTGCAGAAAGGGCGGATCGACACTCCATTGTGGATTCCACACGTCGGCACCGTGCACCACCAACGGGATCGACGGATGTGTCAACGGCCGCAACAACGGCTCGTCCTCCACCGGCCCCAGCACCACACCCGCACCGCGCAACACCGCTTCCCGCAACACGGCCGTCGCCAGCTCGGCGTGGTCGGGCTCGGCACGCAACCGGGCCGCGTCCACCTCCAGCACGGCGAACCCGGCGTGCGCCAACGCTTCCGCCGCCGCCTCCCGCGCACCGCCGCCCGGCCGTTCCTTCAGGTACACCAGGCGGACCCGGGCCCGCAGCGCCTGCACCAGCCGCCCGACGCCGGCGGCGGCCACCGGTTCCGCCACCACCCGGGCCACGCCGGACAGCGCCGCGTCCGGCCGGTCGTCGCCGAGCAGGTGGTTGACCACCCGGTCCGGCACCCTCAGCGAACGGGACAGGAACGGCCGTTCCCGATCCTCCACCACGAGCAGCCCGGCCGCGAGCAGCGGGGACGACGGGTCGAGCCGCGACCGGCCGGCGTCGGACGCCTCGGGCAGGCCGCACAGCCGCAGCGCCAGACCGGCCGTCGCGCGCCGCCGGGTCACGTCGTCGTTCAGGTAGCCGTAGAACTGCTCGAACCGGCTGTCCACGTCCGGGGCCAGCGCCACCAGCAGGATCTCGACGTCCAGACTGGACAGTCCGGCGACCTCGGCCAGCCGGCCCAGCCGGCCGGACGCCGTCGAGGACTGGAACGGGACGAACGGCTCGCGGCGGGACGTCAGCAGGGTGTCGATCGCCTCGTCGGACAGGTACAGGCCGCGGAACGGGTCGTCCGGGTTCGGGTCGGCCTGGCGGCGTGCGGCGACCGCGTCCCGGATGCGCCGCTCCAACGCGGCGAGCCGGGCGAACAGGTGCGGCAGGCTGCCGGTGTTCACTTGTGCCTGCGGGTCATCGCGGGGCGGTGGGCGACCGAGTCGTCCCCCATCGACAGGCGCATACCCTCCTCGACCGGCGGGCCCGCCGGGAACACGCGGCCCGGGTCGACCGGCGCGGACACCACGACGTCCAGCGACGGCTTGAGCTCGCCGCCCAGCGCGGTCCACACGTCGGCGAACGCCCGGTCCTCCGGCGGCGGCAGGGCGACCGTCATCGGCACCGGGAGTTCCAGCGCGGCGAGGGAGCCGGTCAGCAGTTCGGGTGGCACCTGCTCGTGCCGGATGAACCCGACGACGAGTTCGGACAGCAGGCGGTGCTCGTCCTCGGAGCGCTGCGTCCACGCCGTCACCAGGTAGGAGAGCTTGAGGTGGCGCGGTGGCAGGCGGCGGGCGACGACCTGGCCGTTCTCGTAGTCGTTGAGCAGGCCGCGTTGGCGACGGCGCAGGTCCTCGCGGATGTCGTAGAGGTAGACGTTGACGGTGGGCGCGTTGCGCCGCGCCGCCCAGTCCTTGGTCGGCGCGTCGAACGCGACCTCGACGTCCGTGCCGCGCAGCGCGTCGTCCCGGACCAGCCGGCGCAGAGCCTCGTCCACCTCGTGAATCACGCTTCCACCATGGGGTCGGCCGGCCGGCCTGGGCAGCGACGCGGCGACGGTCCTTGGGGCAGCGCTCGCTGCCCAGGAGGGCAGTTCACCGGCACAACCATTTCGCCGACAACTACCGCAGTAATACGGAAAAGAAGTCGGGGTTCTTCAGCATTACCGCATATTGATCATGACCGGATCGGTGATACTGTGCGGCGCCAACCGAGACACCGGGCCCGCCACTACGAGCCGGCCCCGTTCCAGTGAACCGGAAAGGATCCGTGGGCAATGGATGGTCGGCACCAACGCGCGCGCACTTCCAACGACGACGCCGAAAGTGAGCCGACTTCCCCGCAGCGAAGCTTTGCCGTCGCCCGCTGGAGCGGTGTCGCGACCAGCCTGACCGGCACACTGGTGGCAATTCTGACTTTTCCGACGGTACTGCTGAAAATCGTCGGCGCGGTGGTGTGCCTGACGATCGGGGCGACCACCCTGGCCGCCACCCGGGACCGGAACAGACGCACGCCGGGCACCCTGGCGTGGCTGCTCGGGGCCGGCGCGGCAACGTTGGCGCTGGTCATCGTGCAGGGCCTGCACAGCACCCCGGCGCCGGCCGCGAGCGCACCCGCCCAGGCCGGCCCGGCTGCCACGACCACCGGAACCGTCGGCACCGCTTTGTCGGCGGCGAGCGCGCCGTCGAACGCCATATCGTTGGCGGACCTGACACCGATCAAGAATGGTCTGGCCCAGAACCTGTGGACGACCGACCCGGTGCGACTGAACGGAATTCCACACGACCGGGCCGTCGCGGCGACCGGTGCGTGGTGCGGTTCGACCCAGATCGAGTACGCACTGGACGGTAAATTCACCCGGTTCACCGCGACGGTGGGAATAGCCGACCAATCCGCCGAGACGAAGCCGCTGGACTTCTACGTGCTGACCGACGGCATACCGGCCGCCGAATTGCGGGCGGTGGGCGGCAAATCGCCGAAACCGGTGGACGTCCCGGTGACCGGCGCGGCCCGGCTGGTCATCGGCGTCAAGCCGCCCGCCGGCGACCCCAGCACCTGCCCCGGCCCGGAGCGGGTGGGGGCCTGGGCCGGCCCGCTGCTGACGCCGGCCACCTGACCCATCGCGGGGATGGGAGCCGGGCCGGCTCCTCCGCAGAGCCGGCCCGGCGCACTCGCGCTTCGCTCCGCTGCGCCGTTCCGGAGGGTGTCAGTCGGCGGACACGTCCTCCGGGATGTCCTCGACGTCCTCGAACCACGAGGTGATGCTGTCCAGGGCCATCGCGAGCAGCTCGGCCTGGCGGGGCGAAATGCCGATGACCTGACCGGCGGAATCGGTGATCCGCACCTGCGGCAAGGTCAGCTCGACGTGGGCCGGGCCGAGGTCGCCGTAAGCCGGGATCGTGAAAGTCTTGCCGATCGGGAGTTTGGCCATGTGATCGATCTTCTGCTGGGTATTCATGGACGCAGGCTGACACAGTGCAATTGATGCAATACATAGCCCAATCGTGTCATTGCTGATCAACGATCGATTTGGCCACGATGGGTGGCATGCCAGGTAACGCCTACACCTCGGTGCGCTCCCGGACGGTCGCCAACGCACTCCGACTCTACCGCGAGCAACACCGGATGAGCTGCGAAGACGTCGGCGAGATGCTCGGCGTGTCGGCGAGCAAGATCAGCCGGATGGAGACCGGCAAGAGCGGGCTGCAACTGGACGACGTGGCCTCGCTGCTCGGCTTCTACAAGGTCCCCGGCCCGCGCCGGAAGGAGCTGCTGGACCTGATGCGCAAGGGCGAGGAGTTGGGCTGGTGGGAACGCCAGGCCGGCCTGCCGAAACTTTGGCGAGCACTCATCGATTTCGAAAACAAAGCGTTGCGCATACACAACTACGAACCCCTGATGATTCCGGGCCTCCTACAAACCGCCGAATACACTCAGGCCCTCTTCAAAGCCGCTGAACCAGCCATCACAGACCACGAGCTGGACACCCTGGTGTCCGGCCGGATGGCGCGGCAGACCTTGTTGTCCCGGAGCAACGCCCCGCAGTACATCGCGGTGATCCACGAAGCCGCGCTCCGGGTCCGGGTGGGCCAGAACGGGGTTATGCGCCGACAGCTCCGCCACCTGCTCGACGTTGCCGAGCGCCCGAACGTCAACGTGGTCGCCGTGCCGATGGAGGCGGGGATGCACGCCGGCCTGCGCGGTCCGTTCGTGATCCTGGAGTTCGAGCACGAGCCGGCGATCGTGCACGTGGAGAACCAGATCACGGCCATGTTCCTGGAGGAAGCGGAGGACTTGGAGGGCTACCGCCTTGCTCTGCGCAATATTCTCGGTGTGGGTCTTGCACCCGGTGCAACGGCCGACCTGCTCGCCGAGCTCACCAAGGAGTGACCATGGACCTCACCACCGCCCGCTGGCGCAAGAGCACCCGCAGCGGCACGGCGTCGAACTGCGTCGAGCTGGCCCGGACCGACGAGGCGGCAGCGGTCCGTGACTCCAAGAACCCGACCGGGCCGACGTTAGCCTTCAGCAGCAAGGCCCTGGCCACGTTCCTGACCACGCTCAAGTAGCCCCGACAACCGCGGCCAATACGCCATACCGCGCTACAAAACGCCTGGTCAAGAAGCGTATTCCCCTCACACGCGGGATGGTTGGCCCTGGTGATCGTTCGCGGACGGGCCGCGAACGATCACCAGGCTGTTCTCCGAGGAAGGGCCATGCGGGTGAACCACGTCCGGACGGTACCCGCCGGGGACCGGCGGTGCGCCTAGGGCGTTGCCCGGCGCAGGGCCAGCCAGCCCGCGCCGCCGAGCACCAGCGCGACCGCCAGGGGGTAGCCGGCGACGAGCGCGAAGGCCGGCTGGCCGGCGAGGAACCGGCCGATCGCCGGCCACCAGCCCTGCGAGGTGGCCAGCACCCCGACGCCGGCAAGCAGTGCCGTGGTACCGATGCCCAGCAGGTAGATCCCGGTCTGTCGCCGGCGATGGAACACCACGCCGGCGCAGACCGCCGCCGCGGAGCAGGCCAGGAACGGCACGGCGTACGTCAGCCACTGCGCGACCGGGTTGTCCTGCCGCAGGTAGTCCAGTCCGAAGATCCGCAGGTGCTGACCCCAGCCGCCGGTCGCGCGCTCGACTCGCTCGAATCCCAGCAGCACCAGGCCGAACAGCATCGCGTACCCGGTGACGACCACCGCGGTGGCGGCGGCGAAGGCCCTGCGGGTGACACTGAGCCCCAGGGCGAACGGGAAGATCTGCGTCATCGTCTGTAGGTGCGCGCCGGCGACCACGAGGTAGATCGTCGGCAGCAGGACGACCTCGTGGTCGACGCCGCCGACGTTGCCGTTGGTCACGTCGATCACCAGACCGAGGCCCACGAGTGCGGCCACCAGGCCCAGTGGGTAGGCGAGCACGGTGGGCCAGCTCACCAGCTGGATTCTGGCGACGTCGAATACGCGTTTCACCGGGACTCCCCCTGGGTGGTTCGGACGACGAGTTGTTGCAGCGAGACCGGCTCGAACTCCAGACCGTCGGTGCCGGGTCGGTCCGGAGTTCCGGTCATGGTGACGCGCAGGTACCCGCCGAGCCGCTCGCGGTGCAGCTCGCTGCGCCCGGCGACGAACTGCTCGACCTTGCCGGCCGGACCGGTGACCGCGACGGTCTCCGCACGCAACGTCTCGGCGTCGGCGTCGATCAGGACGCGGCCGTTGTCGAGCAGGACGACGTGCTCGATCAGGTCGGCGACCTCGTCGATCAGGTGCGTGGAGAGCACCACCGTGCGCGGGTGCTCGGCGTAGTCGGCGAGCAGCCGGTCGTAGAACAGCTGCCGGGCCACGGCGTCAAGACCCAGGTAGGGCTCGTCGAACAGGGTCAGCGGTGCCCGCGAGGCGAGCCCGATGACCACTCCGACCGCCGAGAGCTGGCCGCGGGAGAGCCTGTTGACAGTCCGGTTGGCCGGCAGGGCGAAGTCCGCCGTCAGCGACTCGGCGAAACCGGCGTCCCAGTCCGGGAACAGCAGCTCGGCGGCCCGCAGTGCGTGCCTGACCCGGAACCTGTCCGGGTAGCGCTGGTTCTCCTTGACGAAGCACACCCGGGAGAGCACGCCGGCGTTCTCGTACGGGTGCCGGCCGAACACCTCCACGGTTCCGGCAGAGGCGAACCCCTGGCCGGTGAGGATCCGCATCACCGTGGTCTTGCCCGCCCCGTTGCGGCCGAGCAGGCCGTGGATGGTGTTCTCGGCGAGCCGCAGGCTCACCCCGTCGAGGGCGGTGACCCCGCCGTAGCGCTTGGTCACCTGGTGCATCCGCGCCACATTCATGGTGTCCCACTCCAGACGTCGATCATCTTCTTGAGCTGGTCGGCGTCCATGCCGAGGTGGTGTGCCTCCGCCATCAGCGGGGCGAGGTACCGCCGCGCGAACTCCTCGCGCCTGCGCTCCAGCAGCCGTGCCCGGGCGCCGGGCGCGACGAACATGCCGATCCCGCGCCGCTTGTAGAGGATGCCGTCGATCACCAGCTGGTTGACGCCCTTCGCCGCGGTCGCCGGGTTGATCCGGTGGAAGGCGGCAAGCTCGTTGGTCGAGGGCACCTGCGTCTCCTCGGCCAGCGTGCCGTCCACGATCGAGCCCTCGATCTGCTCGGCAATCTGTAGGAACAGCGGCCGGCCGGCGTCCTTCACGACGCCGGGACCGGCAGCCGTCGGCAGCCAGTTGGTTCATTACTCATGTAGCTAACCATCTAGGCAATGAGCTCACTTGTCAAGCCGGTCAGCCGGTGATGAACTGCCGGGCCTTGGCTCTCCGCGTGGGGGCGACGGTGTGTGGTGGAACAGGCAGTCGCATCGATCAGGAATCGAGAAGCGCGGGCTCGGGGCCGCACCTAGCCTGATCGTCATGGACATCACCATTCACACGAGCTTCCTCCCGCACGACGACCCGGACGCGTCCGTGGCCTTCTACCGTGACGTCCTGGGCTTCGAGGTCCGCAGCGACGTCGGGCAGGGCAAGATGCGCTGGATCACGGTCGGCCCGGTCGGCCAGCCCAGCACGTCGATCCTGCTGGCGCCGCCGGCCGCCGACCCCGGTATCACCGACGACGAGCGCCGCACCATCGCCGAGATGATGGCCAAGGGCACCTACGGCTGGATCCTGCTGGCCACCCGCGACCTGGACGGCACGTTCGAAAAGGTGCAGGCCGGCGATGCCGAGGTCGTCCAGGAGCCGACCGAGCAGCCGTACGGGGTCCGTGACTGCGCCTTCCGCGACCCCGCCGGCAACCTGGTCCGCATCCAGGAGCTTCGCTGAGCCGTCCGGTCCCCGATCCGACCGTGACAGCCGGCATCTCGACCGCGGAGAAGCACGGCGGCCGGCGCTCCCGGCCGCCGCCCCCACGGACATCCGACAAGGAGTTCCCGCCATGTGTCTCCTCTCGTGGGGGCGTGCACGCATCGCGGCGCAGCGCCTGCACGACCTCGCACGGCTGCGCCGGGTCCGCGACCGGATCGACCGGGACCACGCACAACCACTCGACGTCGAAGCACTCGCCCGCAGCGCCGACCTGCCCGCCGGACACCTCAGCCGCCAATTCCGGCTCGCCTACGGCAAGTCCCCCTACGCCTACCTGACGGCCCGCCGCGTCGAACGTGCAATAGCACTGCTCCGCCGAGGCGACCTCGATGTCACCGAGGTGAGTTCCGCGGTCGGCTGCCTGTCACCGGCCATCTTCGGCACCCGCTTCACCGAACTGGTGGGCATCCCGCCCGGCACCTACCGGCAGCAGACAACAGCGGCCGACCACCGCACCCGACCAGGTGCACCCGGAGCCGTGGTCGGGTGTCTCCCGGCCGACCACGGCCCGCCCGTCATCACTGGTAGCAGGGCTTCTCGAACTTGTAGTCCTTCGCCGTCGGCCCCGTGAAGAAGTCCTCCACCAACGTCACGCCGGTAGGTGCGGCATCGTCCGGGCGGTAGATCAGGCTTTGCCGGAAGACCGCATCGTTCGGCTTGCCGGAGTACTTCCCCGCCCCCGCAGGCAACATGCCCTCGTAGTCCACCGAGTCCAGCGACCGCACGGCGTTCAGCAGGCCCGCACGCGTCAGATCCTTACCGTCCACGGCCTTCTTCAACGCAGCCTTCAACGGGTACGACCACACCCACCCGGCCGTGTACCCGTCGTTCGGGGTCACGCCCGGCAGCGCATCGCGCATCGCCTTGTGCCCCGCCGAATCCGTCTGCCACGACTTCCACGGCGCGGACTGCATGTACAGCGCCTTGATCGCCGGAGCGGCAGGCGACTTCAGCAACCCCGGGTTCCACGTCGGTGAAGTCCCGATGAACTTGCCCTGGAAGCCACGCGCCGCCGTCTGGCCGATGATCACCGCCGCGTCCGTCGGACCCGTAGTGAGAATCACCAGGTTCGGCTTCGCCGCCAGGATCGCGTCGATCGCCCCGCCCTGGTTGTCCTGACCCGTCTGCGTCACGAACGTCGAGTAGGACGCCCCGTGCTTCTCCGCCGCGATCTTCGCGCCGGCCGCCGCGTCGTCCCCGTAGTCACCGGGCAGGTGCACCGTCATGACGCTCTTCACGCCCAGCTTCGCGACCGCGTAGTCCACCGAGTTCATCGACTCCAGGCAGTAGTTCGTCCCCGACTCCAACACCACCTCTTCGAAGCCCCACAACGAAGTCCACGACGCCGGCACGCCGACCATCTGGGTGTTCTCCAGATCCGGCAGGATCGCGGCCGTCGTCGGCGACCCCAACGTCTGCGCCAGCGCCAGCACCTTGCTCTTGATCTCCTGGTACACCTGGTTGTGGATCTGCGGGTTGTACTTGTTGTCCTTCACGTACGACGTCACGTCCACGTCGTAGCCGCCGATGCCGCCGGAATCGTTGACCCGCTTCCAGAACGCCTTCTGCGCGTCGGTGATCGGCACCGCCAGCGTCTTGAACGGCCCCTCGGTCAGGTCCGAGATCGAACCCAGGTAGATGCAGCCCCGATCACTGTGACCGGTCTGCGGGCACGCCTCGCTCGTCACGCCGACATCGACCTTGACCCCGCCCTTGCCCTCCACCGGCGCGGCACCGTCACCTCCCCGGCAGGCCGCAGCGGCCAGCGCCAACGCCGAACAGACCACGAGCACCGCTCTGTGACTACGTGCGGACATCCGAGTCACCCTTTCAGTAGGAGAACGGCCAGGTGCGCCAGTAGTTCCGGACACGCACCCAAATTCCGAACAGGCCACGCGGCTCGACGATCAGGAACACCACGATCAACAGTCCATAGAGGACCGCCTCGACCTGGAACACCGTGACCGCGCCCGTGGCGTCGGAGCTGATGAACGGCAGCACCGCGGGCAGTTCCCGGGTGATGCGTGGCAACAGCGTGATGAACAGGGCGCCCATGATCGCACCGGAGATCGTGCCGGCACCGCCGATCAGCACCATCGCGATGTACTGCACCGACAACAGCAGGCTGAACGAACCCGGGTCGAAGAACCCGTTGACCACGAACAACAACGCGCCCGCCACACCCGCGTAGAACGACGACACCGCGAACGCCAGCACCTTGTACCGGGTCAGGTCCACCCCGATCACGGCCGCCGCGAGGTCCCGGTCCCGCACCGCCGCGAACGCCCGGCCGATCCGGGACCGGACGAGATTCCGTGCCAGCACACCGAAGACGACCAAGAGCACGAACATCAACAGGTACAGCTGCTGCGGGCCGGTGAAGAACTCGCTCGGCCGGTCCAGGCGCACGCCGAACAGCTCGGGCACCGCCGCCGGACGCCCCACACCGGGACCGCCGGTCAGCGACGTCCACTCCCGGAAGATGTGCTCCCCCAGGAAAACCAACCCCAACGTGACGATCGCGAGGTACAGACCCCGGAGCCGGACCGCCAGAGGTGCGACGATCACGCCCGCCAATGCCGCCACCAGGCCGGAAGCCAGAAGCCACACCGGAATCGAGGTGATGCCGAAGCCGAGCACCCGGCCGTCCGGGTCGCCGGAGAGGGCCGCCGCCGTGTACGCGCCGATGGCCAGGAAGAACGCATGCCCCAACGACACCTGCCCCGCGTACCCCGTCACGATGTTGAGCCCGATGGCACCGATCGCCGCCACGAAACCCGTTGCCAGCAACATCAACAGGTCGTCCGCCACCGCGAACGGCAGCAGCAGGGCGAAGACCACCAGCACGCCGGTCCACGCGCGTTTCGGCCGCGTGTTCAGGAACGCCATGTCCTGCCCGTACGAGGTGTACAGCTCCGGACGACCCTTCACAGCCGCTCCACCTCCCTGCTCCCGAACAACCCGTACGGACGCACGAGAAGCACCAGCAGCATCAACGCATACGGTGCCACCAAAGCGAAGTTCGGCCCCAGCCAAGGCGCGAACGATGCCTGGTAGGTACCGACCAGCGACTCCACCACCCCGACCGCCAACCCGCCGACGACCGCACCGCCCAACGAGTCCAGACCGCCGAGAATGACCGCGGGCAACGCCTTCAAGGCGATCACCCACAACTGCTGGTCGACGCCCGCACCCGTGGCCACGAACACGCCGGCCAGCGCGGCGAGTCCGCCCGCGATCGCCCACGACAGCGCGAACACCGAGCCGACCGAAATCCCCTGCGCCAACGCCACTTCCTGGTCGTAGGCAACGGCACGCATCGCCAAACCCGTGCGGGAGAACCGGAAGAAGGCGAACAGGGCCGCCACCACGACCACCGTCGTGCCGAACATGACCAGGTACCGCTGCTGCACCTCCACGCCCAGCAGCGCCACCGTCGACAACCCCCACGGGTCGCCGACCTGGCGGACGTCCAGGCCGATGAACGCGTTCGTCACCACCCGCACCACCACGTCCACGCCGATGGTGATGATGGCGACCACGAACACCGGCTTCCCGACCATCGGCCGCAGCACGGTCCGCTCCACGCCCAACGCCAGCAAGGCGATCACCACCGCCGCCAACGGCACGGCCGCGAAGAACCCGAGGTCCACCGACAGGTAGCTGACCAGCACCGCGCCCGCCAGCATGAACGCGGGCTGGGCGAAGCTGATCACCCGCGTCGACTTGTAGATGATCACGAAACCCAGCGCCAGCAACGCGTAGATCGAACCGGAACCCAGTCCCCGGATCAGGCTCTGGAGGAACTCGTTCATCCCCGCCCTCCCGAGTACATGTCGTCGACCAGGTCGCCGAACGCCTTGCCCAGCGCCGAGCGCTTGACTTTCTGCGTCGCGGTCAGCTCGCCGTCCTCGTGGTCGAGTTCCTTGGGCAGCATCCGGAACCGCTTGACCTGCTCGACGGCGGCGAACTTCTCGTTGACCCGGTTGAGGATCCCCTGCACCAACTCCTGCACCTCGGCCTTCTCCGACAGGTCGCGGTAGGTGGTGTAGGGGAGTTTCCGCTGTCGCGCCCAGTGCCCGACGGTGTCGTACTCGATGCCGATCAACGCCACCAGGTACGCGCGCCGGTCGCCGATCACCACCGCTTCCTTGATGTAGGGCGAGGCTTTCAGCGCGTTCTCGACCTCGGACGGCGCGATGTTCTTGCCGCCGGCGGTGATGATGATGTCCTTCATGCGGTCGGTGATCCGGACGTGCGTCACGTCGACCCACTCGCCGACGTCGCCGGTGCGCAGCCAGCCGTCGTCGGTCATGGTGCGGCGGGTCGCGTCCTCGTCCCGCCAGTAACCCAGGAACACACCCGCGTGCCGGGTCTGGATCTCCCCGTCGGACGAGATCCGCAGCTCCACACCGGAATGCGGTTCGCCGACCGTGCCGACGCGCACCCGACCCGGCCGGTTCGCGGTGGCGATCGCCGAGTTCTCCGTCATGCCGTACACCTCGTGCATCGGCACGCCGATACCCATGAAGAACCGCAGCACTTCCGGCGCGATCGGGGCCGCACCCGAAGCGGCGTAACGGACTTGGCGCATCCCGATCCGGGTGCGCAGGGCGCGGTAGCAGAACACCCAGCCCGACGCGTACCGAAGCCGGGTGGAGAAGGTGTGTTTTCCGCCCGTGCGAACGAGTTCCGCGCCGATTCCCTCGGCGACGCGCAGCCAGAACCGGGTCGTGACGCGCTTGAGCCAGGTCGCGGACGCCGCGCCGATCGTCACCGCCGCCAGCACCTTCTCCCAGATGCGCGGCACCCCGAACAGGATCGTCGGCTGCACCTCGCGGAGGTTCGCCTGCACGGTCTCGATGGACTCGGCGAAGTGCACCTGGACACCGGCCGCCGCGCTGAACCACGTGGTGAAGATCCGTTCCGCCACATGGCAGAGCGGCAGGTAGGACAGCGTGACGTCACGTGTCGACGGCGGCGGCGACGTGAAGCCGCCGCCCTCCACCAGGGTGGTGATGGCGAACTCGACGTTGGCCACGGTCAGCATCGCGCCCTTCGGCGGACCGGTGGTGCCCGAGGTGTAGATCAACGTCATGACGTCGTCGGATTCCACCTGGCGCATCCGGCGTTCCACCGCGTCCGGGAAGGTGCCCCGGTGTTGTGCGCCGAGCGCCAGGAAGTCGTCCCACGACAGCAGTTTCGGGTGGTCGTACCGGTGCCGGATGCCGCGCGGCTCCAGGTAGACGATCTTTTCCAGCTCCGGCAACGCGTCCAGCACGGCCAGCGCCTTGTCCACCTGCTCCTGGTCCTCGGCGATCAGCACCCGCGCGCCGGAATGCGAGAGCAGGTAGGCGACTTCGCTCGCCGGGTTCGTCGGGTACAGCCCCACGGTGACCGCCCGCACGGCGATCGTGCCGATATCCGCGTACAGCCACTCGCGGCGGTTCTCCGAGTGGATCGCGACCCGGTCACCGGGCTCGACTCCGAGCGCCAGCAGGGCGTGCCCGACGAGTTCCGCGCACGCCCAGTACCGCGCCCACGTCACCTCCTGCCAGATACCGAAGTCCTTGGCCCGCAAGGCAACCGCATCCGGAGTGGCCGCCGCCCGGTCCCGCACCCGACCGGCCACGGTACTGAACTCACGGCCCGCCGCGGTACTGAACTCACGGCCCGCCGGGGTGCTCACGCCGCACCCCCGACCGTGCGGTGCTGCTCACCCAGGTACGCCCGGATCACGTCCGGATCCCGCTGCACCTCCGCCGGCGTCCCGGTGCGGATGGGACGGCCGAAGTCGAGCACCATCACCCGGTCCGCGAGGTCCATCACCAGGCCCATGTCGTGCTCCACCATGACCATCGCGATGCCCAGCTCGTCCCGGACGTCGAGCACGAACCGCGCCATGTCCTCGGTCTCCTCGACGTTCATGCCCGCGACCGGCTCGTCCAGCAGCAGCAGCTTCGGCTCCATCGCCAGAGCACGACCCAGCTCGACCCGTTTCTGGACGCCGTAAGGGAGAAGTCCGACCGGCAGCCGCCGCCACTGCTCCAGCTCCAGGAAGTCGATCACGTCCTCGACCGCCGCCCGGTTGGCCAGTTCCTCCCGCCGCGCCCGGCCGAGCCACCCGAACGCGGACAGCGCGCCGTAGCGCATGTGGTTGTGCCGCCCCAACATCAGGTTGTCCACGACGGTCAGGTGGGCGAACAGCTCGATGTTCTGGAACGTCCGCGCGACACCCGACGCGGCGATCCGGTGCGGCCGGCGGCCGAGGATGTCGTTGCCCCGGAACCGAACCGCGCCGGACTGCGGCCGATAGACGCCCGACAGCACGTTGAACACCGACGTCTTGCCCGCCCCGTTCGGCCCGATGATCGCGAACAGCTCGCCTTCGCCGACCGTGAAAGACACCCCGTCGACAGCGGTCACGCCGTCGAACGACAGCGAGATGTCCGCCACCTCAAGGACGTTCACGACAACCACCGCTTCCGCCGCTTGTAGTGCTTGACGTCGCGGAACGACGAAGCCGTGCCCTCGGCGCGCAACCCGAGGTAGAACTCGCGCACGTCCTCGTCGGCGAGCAGCGCGGCGGCGGGCTTGTCCATCACCACCCGGCCGGTCTCCAGCACGTAGCCGTGGTCGGCGATGGACAGCGCCATGGTGGCGTTCTGCTCCACCAGCAAGACCGTCGTGCCCTGCTCGTTGATCTTCACCACGAGGTCCCGGATCTGCCGCACCATCAGCGGCGCGAGGCCCAGGCTCGGCTCGTCCAGCAGCAGGTAGCGGGGTTCGGACATGAGCGCCCGCCCGATGGACAGCTGCTGCTGCTCGCCGCCGGACAGGTAGCCGGCGCTCTGCCCGCGCCGCTCGGCCAGGCGCGGGAACAGCGCGTACATCCGTTCCAGGTTCCGCTTCACCGCGCGCGGCCGGCTGTGCCCGCCGACCCGGAGGTTCTCCTCCACGGTCAGCTCGGCCAGGATCCGGCGGCCTTCGAGCGCCTGTTTCACACCGAGCGCGGCGATCCTGGAGGGCGATGCACGGTGCACCGGCTTGCCGTCGAGGGTGATCGTGCCCCGGGTGACTTTCCCGTCGTGCACGTCCAGCAGTCCGGAGAACGCCCGGAGCAGAGTCGTCTTGCCGGCACCGTTCGCACCGAGCAACGCGACGATCCGCCCCTCCGGGACGCGCACGCTCACGCCGCGCAGCACCAGCATCACGTCGTCGTAGACCACCTCAAGGTTGTTCGCCTCCAGCACCGGCGCCTCCGGGATGTACAGGGAGGCGATCAGTATGACCCGCGTCACACCATTACCTGCCGCTGTTCACAAACCGTGACATTTCCAGCCGCGGGCTTTCACGATTCCGCCGGTGTCCGGTGTGGACGGGGTGTAGCCGGGTCGTGGTGCGGGTATGCGCATGCCATGGACAGCCCGCGGGTGGAATCGCGGCCGGCGGCGCGGCCCGCGCACCTGTCCACCGTCCGCGCGGTCGCCGCACCGGCCGTCGACCCGACCGTTCCAGCGGACGAGGTGGTGCTCGCCAGGGCATATCCGCCCAGCCTGCCGTCCTGCCGGTTCGGCCAAGCCGGTGATTCCGTTCGGATTCGCGCACACGTCCGCGCCCAGGCCGTGACCGTCCCGGATCGCCGCTCGTTGTACTGGCGGGTCGTCAGCTCGGTGACCGATGTGGTTGCCACCTGGGTGGACGGAGACGGCCTGTTGCACGTCGAGTTGGGGTGCCGGGCATGAACGCGGTGGACTACCAGCCGCTGTTCGTGGAACTGGCGGCGACACAGCGTGACAATGCGCGCTATGCGCAGCTGCGCGACCTCCTGGTGACCGAGCACTTGCCGTTGGCCAGGCACATCGCCGACCGGTTCGCCGAACGCGGGGAGAACGTGGAGGACCTGCGGCAGGTCGCCGCGCTCGGGCTGATCCACGCCGTCGACCGGTTCGACGCCGGGCGCGGCATCGACTTCCTGGCGTTCGCCGTGCCCACGATCACCGGCGAGGTCCGCCGCTACCTGCGCGACCAGGGCTGGGCGCTGCGCGTGCCGCGCCGGCTGAAGGAGCTGTGCCTGTCCATCGACGCCGCCCGGGTCGACCTGGCGCGCGCCACCGGCCGGTCGCCGAAGCCGACCGAGGTCGCCCGCCACCTGGGCATCAGCCTCGACGAGGTGTACGAGGGGCTGCACGCCGCGTCGGCGCACCACCTGCTGTCGCTGGACGAGCTGGAACTGGACCGCACGGGCGGGCTGGCCGCCGACGACCCGGCGCTGGAGGTGGTGGAGCTCCAGCACGCGCTGGACCCGATGCTGCGCGGCCTGCCCCGGCGGGAGCGCCGGATCGTCGTGCTGCGGTTCTTCAGCAACATGACGCAGAGCCAGATCGCGGACTCGGTCGGGGTCTCGCAGATGCACGTTTCCAGACTTTTGAACCGCTCACTGGCCCGGTTGCGCTCCCTGCTCGATGATGTGTGATTGAGCGGGAGGGGTGGTCGCCGTGGCGAACCTGTCTTGGCCGCAGCGGACGGCGTTGGCCGTCGGGGTGCTGCTCGTGGTGTGGGGCCTGGTCGACATCGTGACCGGACGGCCACCGTTGGCGCTGCTGCACGGGGTCGCCGGGGTGGCGGTCGCGGCGGCGTCGTTCCGGGCCCGGGCCGTCCGGCTGGTGGGCACGCTGATGGGGCTGGTGTTCCTGGTCGTGTTCGCGTACGGGGCGGGCGATCCGGGCGGTCCGATGGACGCCGGGGCGTTGGGCAACGCGGCGCACCTCGTGCTCGGGCTGGGGTCGGTGGCGATCGCGGAGAGCTGCGTGTGGTGCGAGCAGCGCGCCCGGCGGGCCCGGCAGGTGCCGTAGTACCCGTTCGGGCGATAGACGCGCGGTTCGGGGTGGAAACCGCCGCCGAAGATGGAACACCATGGTCCCGAATAGCGGCTCATTGTCGGATTCGGGCCACAAAACGGAGCCCCGGGCGGGCGTTTCGTGCGGATACTGTGGGGTCCGGGGACTTTCGCGGCTCCGCGACGTTCGCGATCGACCCGGTACTCGCCCGACCGGGAGGCAGCCGTGTTCCGTTCGCCGTGCGCGTGGTCCGTCCGATGTCCGGGTGCGGCGGCACCGGAAGACCGTCGAGGACGGGAGGCCGGCGGCCGGGGCGGCGGTTGAGCGTGTCGAATGGAATTCCGGCTGTTGGGCCCGGTGGAGGCAGGACGCGCCGGCGAGACCGTTCCGCTGTCCGGTCGGCTGCAACGGAGCCTGTTGTGCGCCCTGTTGCTGCACTCCAATCGCGCGGTGTCGCTCGGGGTGCTGGCCGAGTCGCTGTGGGGTGCCGCACGACCGGTGCAGACCCGGGAGGCGCTGGTCGGTCAGGTGGCCAGGCTGCGGCGCAGCCTGGCCGGCTGGGAATCGGACGGCGGTGGCCGACTGGAACTGCGCCCGCCCGGCTACCTGCTGCGGGTCGAACCCGACGAACTCGACGTCACCGGGTTCGACCGGCTGCGGGTGGCGGCCGGGCGGACGGTGGAACCGCTGGCGGCGGCGATCGTGCTGCGCCGGGCGCTGCGGATGTGGCGGGGTCCGCTGTTCGACGACGTCACGCCGAGCCCGACGACCGCCGCGGCGGCGCGCAGGCTGGAATCGGCCCGACAGCAATCCTATGTGGCACTGGTCGAATTGGATCTCCGGTTGGGTCGCGCGGCGGACATCGTCCCGGACCTGGAGGAACTGGTGAGCCGGTATCCGTTGCACGAGACGTTCTACGAGCAGTTGATGCGCGCGTTGTGGTATTCCGGCCGCACGATGGAAGCGGTGGACGTCTACCACCGCGCCCGCCGCGTCATGATCGAGGAACTCGGCGCGGAACCCTCGGGTGTGCTGCGGAAACGACTGCACTCGATGTTGGCGGCGCTGTAGGCCGGTGGGCTATTTCCGGATTTCGTAGACGACGTTGGCGGGTGTTTCGGCGGCCAGTCGCCAATGCCGGAACCCCGCCTCGGCGGCGATTTCGCGCAACGCGGATTCACCGGCGTGGTTGCCCAGGGCGTGCGGACCGTTCTGGGCGAGTGCGGAAGGCAGGCACAGCACCGGGGAGATGGCCATGAACAGCCGGCCGGGCGCGGTGGTGTTCTGCGCGGGCACGGGTTTGCCGTTGGGCTCGACGAGCATCCAGGTGCCGTCGTCGGCCAGCGCGGAGTGGACCTGCCGCGCGGCGGCGACCGGGTCGCCCATGTCGTGCAGGCAGTCGAAGAACGTCACCAGGTCGTAGTCGTGGCCGGGGAAGTCCTGGGCGGTGGCGACCTGGAAGTCCACCCGGTGCCCGACGCCGCGCTGTTCGGCGAACATCTGGGCCCGGACGACCGAGCCCTCGTGGTAGTCGGTGCCGAAGAACCGCGACCGGGGGAACGCCTCGGCCATCAGCAGGGTGGCGTGTCCGACGCCGCAGCCCACATCGGCGACTTTCGCCCCGGCCGTCAGGCGGTCCACGACGCCGTCGAGGGCGGGCAGCCAGTTCGGCACGACGTTGGCCACGTACTTGGGCAGGAAGAAGCGGCCGATCCCGGGGTAGAGCGGCATGGTGTGGGCGTCCCAGCCGACGCCCTCGCCGCTGCGGAACGCCGCGACCAGGGCGTCCTCGCTGCGGTACAGGCACTGGAGGACGTTGTAGATGCCCACGCCGGAGGTCGCCGCGTCGGGTTCCGCCAGGACCCGGGCGTGCACGTCGGGCAGGGTGAACCGGTCGGTGTCCGCGTCGTGGTGCACGTAGCCGGCGCCCACCTGCGCGTGCAGCCACTCCCGGATGTAGGTCCCGGACGTTCCGGTGCGCTCGGCGAGCTCGGCCGGGGTGAGGCCGCCGGCCCCGGCCATCGCCCGGTATAGGCCCAGTCGGTCGCCGATCGAGACGGTCAGGCCGGTGATCGCCGTCGCGGCGTCGGTCAGCACCCGCTGGAGGAACGCGGGGACGTCGGCCGGCGGGGTCTGCCGGGTGGAGGGACGGGTGTGGGGCGAGATCTCGCGCAAGGCGTCCACGAGCCGGTCCACTTCCTCTTCGGTGGTGTAGAGCTGGAACGACGCCCGGGTGGTCGCCGGCAGCCCGAACCGGACGCACGCGGGCCGTGCGCACAGGTGTCCGACGCGGATCGCGATGTCGCGCTTGTCGAGCGCGTCGCCGATGTCCTCGGGTGACATGCCGTCGATGGCGAACGAGATGGCCGGTCCGCGGTCGACCGCGTCGGTCGGCCCGACCACCCGCAGACCGGGCACGTCGGCCAGGCCCTTCAACGCCCGCAGGACCAACCGGTGGGCGTGCTCCTCGATCCGCTCCATCCCGATGCCGCGCAGGTAGCGGCACGCGGCGGCGAGCCCGATGGCCTGGGAGATCATCGGCGTCCCGGCCTCGAACCGCTCGGGCGGGTCGGCGTACTCCGTGTGCGCCATCCGGACCGCCTCGTTCATGTTGCCGCCGGTGAGGAACGGCGGCAGCGCGGCGAGCAGTTCCGCGCGGCCCCACAGGACGCCGATTCCGGTCGGGCCGCACATCTTGTGGCCGGAGAACGCCATGAAGTCCACGCCGAGGTCGGCCACGTCGACCGCCAGGTGCGGCACCGACTGGCAGGCGTCGAGCACGGTGAGCGCGCCCACCTCGCGTGCTCGGGCCACCAGTGTGTGGACCGGGTTGATCGTTCCGTACACATTGGACTGGTGGCTGAACGCGAACACCTTCGTCCGGGGGCCGACGACCTCGTCCAGATCGCTCAGGTCGAGTCGGCCCTCCTCGGTGATGGTCAGCCAGCGCAGTTCGGCTCCGGTGCGGCGGCACAGTTCCTGCCACGGGATCAGGTTCGAGTGGTGCTCCATCTCGGTGATGGCCACGACGTCGCCCGGGCCCAGCGCCAGTGAGCGGTATTCGCGGTCGGTGCTGCCGGCGTTGGCCAGTGCGTAGGCCAGGAGGTTGAACCCCTCGGAGGCGTTCTTGGTGAACACCACTTCGTTCCGTGCGGCCCCGATCATCGCAGCGACCACATCGCGGGAACGCTCGAACAGTTCAGTGGCCTCGCGTGCGATCGTGTAGTAGCTGCGGTGCACGGGGGCGTTGTGGAGGCTGTTGAAGTCGTATTCGGCATCCAGCACCCATGACGGCTTCTGTGAGGTGGCGGCACTGTCGAGGTAGCAGATCCCCTCCTGCCCTTCCGACCTGGACACGAGCAGCGGGAAGTCCATTCGCAGGGACTCGACGTCCAAGGGGTGGGAGCCGGGGTCGGGTAACGGCGCGAACAGCGCCCGGTGGGCGCGACATGTACAGGTCATACTCCGATGCTCGACCGCGTCGCCGATGTAATGCCGACATCCCGCCGATGTAACGCCGATGCGGCCCGCATCGCGGAACCGGCGGTCTGGTTGGGTGCTCGTGTGCGCTTGGAGGCGGGCGTTGGGGCGCGGGGCATATCGTGGGCGGGCAGGCTTTGTACGGAGAGGGGGCCGGCAACCCGGACTTCCGGTACGGGAGTGAACCGAATGAAAACGAGGGTGCGGCGGCGCAAACCCCCTGTTCACGAAGGGTCTTCCCCGCACACGCGGGGGTGTTCCGTACATGGAGGCGTCGTCATGAAGCTCGATTCCGTCTTCCCCGCACACGCGGGGGTGTTCCCGTCTCGCTCCACTCGGAGGGGTCCTCCAGGGTGTCTTCCCCGCACACGCGGGGGTGTTCCCGCCGCCGTGCCCGACGCGACCGTTACTGCGTTGTCTTCCCCGCACACGCGGGGATGTTCCTGGTTGAGAACGGCCGCGCGACCTGGTGAGCCCGGCTCGGACGCGACGGCCGCCGGGTCGCGTTCGGGACTACCGTGGACCACGCACCGCACCGGCGGTGTGCGAGACGAGAGGAGAACGGCGTGCCAGATCCTGCTGCGGCGCTTGCGTCCGTGCGGCTCGACCGGCCGAAGGACGGGGTGGTGGTGCTGCACGTGTCCGGCGAGTTGGACACCAGCAGCGCGGACGCACTGGCCAAGCCGCTGGCCGACACCCTGGTCGAAGGCGTCCGGGCGGTGGTGGTCGACCTGACGGACGTCCGGTTCCTCGGCTCCGCCGGCCTGGAATCGCTGGTGACCGGCAGCAAACGGGCCGCCGCGCTCGACGTGCCGTTGCTGCTGGTCGCGGCCGGGCGGCCGGTCCTGCGCCCGATCGAGGCAACCGGGCTCGCCTCGGTGTTCACCGTCGTGGCGACCGTGGACGAGGCGCTGACCCAGGTCTAAAGCGCGCCCGACGAAGGTTTCAGCCCGCGCGACGGACGGTCCGGATCGCGCAGTGCACCACACCCACCGGAGGCAGCACACCCGCCGGCGGCACCACCCAACGCGACGCGGCGGCCGGCACACGGCGCGGACCGTGCCAGCAGCGGACGTCCGGCGGCAGCACGTGCCGCACCGGCTCCGGGCTGGCCAGGAACAGCCAGCGCAACGGTCTCCCCGGCACGGCCAGGATCGGCCCCAACGGACCCGCCGACCGCAACTGGTGACTCACCTGCGCACCCCAACTCGCGGGCACGTCCACCGCCACCGACCACTCGTCCAGCACAAGGCACTCGTTGTCGCACAACACGCCTGTCGACTCTGGCCGTCCCGCGTGTCGGGAATGTGTCCACGCACAACGCGGCGCGTTAATCCTGGCCGATGTCCTCGAACCACAGCTCCGGCCGGGCCGCGATGAAGTCAGTCATCAAGCCCACACACACCGGATCATCCAGAAGTGTGATCTCCACCCCGTGCTCCGCCAACCAATCGTGACCGCCGTGGAACGTCCGCGCCTCCCCGACCACCACCCGGGGGATCCCGAACTGGCGAACCAACCCGCTGCAATACCAGCACGGTGACAACGTGGTGACCATGACCGTGTCGCGATAGCTCCGCCGCCGGCCCGCGTTGCGGAACGCGGCGGTCTCCGCGTGGGTGGACGCGTCACCGTCCTGCACCCGCCGGTTGTGGCCACGACCCAGCAGCGTGCCGTCGACCGCGAACAGCGCGGCCCCAATCGGAATCCCGCCCTCCGCCAAACCGGTCCGCGCCTCGGCCACCGCGACGGCGAGCATGTCCTGTGCGTCCACGACCTCAACCTACTTGGGCGACAACGTCTCCACGAACTCACGCGCCAAAGCACAGAAACCCGACGCTCGCCGCGAACGCAGCGTCACCGTTGTCCGCGTGTGCCAACTGAGCACCCGCCAGAGCAACCGCAGTCGACTGCCCCTCACCCAAACGACGATGCAAGTCCACCATCAACGGCGTGGTGACCTCAGCCGGCACGGGAATCACCGGCGCGACCAACGTCCGGGTCCCCAAACCAAGCAGAGCCGCCGTGAAGCCCATCAGCTCGTCCCCCGGACGCACCGCCGACAAGCCCGAGTCGCACGCCGACAGCACGACCCGCGCCGGCGGAGTCCGCAGCCGCTCCAGGTCGTAGACCGTCAACGGACCGTCGGCCAGCTCCAACGCCGAGAACAGCGGGTTGTCCGCCCGGAACGAGCCGTGCGCCGCCACGTGCGCCATCGGAGCACCGTCCATTGCGGACGCCACCGCGTCGACCGTCGCCGCATCGCCCACCAACACCGACGCGTCACCCGCCAACGGTGCGATCGCGGCGATCTCGGTCGGTGCCGCAGGCAGCCGCGGACCGGCCGCCAGCACCGCCCGGTCATGCGGCACCTGGGACGACGACGCCGCCCGCAGCCACACCGTCGCCGACGGCACGACCACCACCGAACGCCCCCGGCACCCCGGCAGCGCCGACCACGGCAGCCCGCCCAGCACCCCGGTCGGCGCGAGCACCAGCGCCCGGCCGTCCAGCCTGCGGTGCAACGGAGCCAGCAGCCGCCGGTCCAAAAGGGACGCCGCGTGCGTCGCACCCGCCCGCACCGCCGACTTGTCCAGGTGCTCGGGCAACGTCACCAGGCGGTGCAGCGCGAACCGCAGCAGCCGGATCTCCCGCACCGCACCGTCCACCGGCCCCAGCCGGTGCAGGCTCGCCCGCCCGCCCGCCACCACCACGGCCAGCAGCGCGCCCTCGAAATCGAGGTACTCCACCAGCGCCGCGTCGCCCAGCGCCCACGCCAGGTCGGGCACGGCGGGCACCCGGTGCACCGCTCCCCCGCCGCTGGTCCGCCGGGTCAGCTCGCGCACCCGCTGCTCGCCCCGCAACTGCCGCTGCCGCAACGCCGCCGTCGGCTTGCCCGCCAGCAGCGCCAGGTCGATATCGGACGTGATCGCCCGCAGCTCGGTCAGCGCGTCGGCCAGCCCGGTGTCCTCCGGCGGACGGGCGGGCGTCATCCGCAGCGCACCGGCCCGCCAGCTCTCCGCCCAGGTCAGCACCCGCCCGGCGTGCCCGCTCGCCACCGCCGACCGCAGCCCCTCCAGCGCCAGCGCCTTGCCCTGCGCCCCGCTCAACGCCCGCAGCTCGGCCGCGCCCAGCGACACCCGGTACTCGTCCAGCAGCGCCAGCCCGCGCCGCAACGCGCTCCGCGATCCCCGCGCGTTGCCCTCCAGGTCACGCCGCAGGGCCTCGGCGTACCAGCCCTGCACGCGGTGCGCCGCCGGACCGCCGCGCCGGGCCGCGCCCGCCGTGGTCAGTTCCGCCAGCGCCCGCCGCCGGTCGCCCAGCTCGCGGGCGATCAGCGCGGCGTCCACCCGCGCCTCCAGGCCCGCCATCCGCCAGCCCAGCTCGTCCAGCCGGGACGCCACGCGCACCATCGCCGTGCACAGCGCCCGCGACCGCTCGCCGCTCAGGTAGGCCGCGCGCAGCTCCAGGTGCCGCGCGCCGACCTCCCACACCTCGCGCTTCTCCCGGCGGAAACCCTTGCGCGCCAGCACGGCCATCCGCACGGCCAGCTCCAGGTCGTCCTCCATCAGCGCGATCCGGGCCCGGTAGAACAACGCCTCCGAGCGCGCCAGCACCAGGCTCTTGCCCAGCTCCGCCAACGCCCGGTCGGCCGCCGCCCGCGCCTCCTCCAGCAGCGGCACCGACACCAGCAGCTCCAGCCGGTTGATCAGCAGCGCCGGGCGCGGCACCTCCAGCCGCCGGTACTCGCGTTCCGCCTCGCCGAACATGGTCAGCGCCATCGGCACGTCACCCGCCCGGGACGCCGAGATGCCCGCGTTCCACCGCACGTCCGCGACCGCCAGCTCCTGGTCCAGGTCCCGGTACAGCACGGCGGCCCGGTCGAAGTCCTCGTCCGCCGCGCGCAGGCCCCCGGTGTAGGCGCGCAGCAGGCCGCGGTTGTTCCGCGCGCGTGCCTCGCCGAGCTTGTCGCCGTCCCGGCGGGCCGCGTCGATCGCCCAGTTGTACTCGCGCAGCGCCTCGTCGTACCGGCACAGGTAGTGCAGCACGAGGCCGCGCTGCATCCGCGCGTTGTCCGCGTCCACGCCGCTCAGCTCGGGCAGGGCCGCGTTGACCGTGCGCAGGGCCTG
The DNA here is from genome assembly GCA_965995405.1 of uncultured Saccharothrix sp. GTDB lineage: Bacteria > Actinomycetota > Actinomycetes > Mycobacteriales > Pseudonocardiaceae > Actinosynnema. The sequence continues at coordinate 17,052 of CBHFOL010000014.1, read as the reverse complement.
GGCGTGCCGGCCGGTGTTGGACAGCACGTAGGCGAGGCTCATCCGGGCGAGTGCGGCCAGTCTCGGCGAACCCGCCTGTTCCGCGATCCGCACCGCACGGCGCAGGTGGCGCAACGCGCCGTCGAAATCGTGTAGTTCGCGCAACGAAAGACCTATCGCGCGTTCGGCGGTGGACGCCTCCCGGGCGTCGCCCACGACCCGCGCGGCGCGCAGCGCCGAACGGCCCATCGCCATCGCCGCGTGCGGGTCCCGTTGCCGGGCTTCCAGCGCTGCGGCAGCGGAAACACCGGCCACGAACCACACTTTATTACCAAGAACACTGTGGTAGCTTGATCAAGCTCAGCACCCCGTCGACTCCGTTGTGAGGCCATGGTGGCCATTCCTCCGACCCCGACCCGCGCCGAGCTCTACGAACGGGCGTTCGCCCAGGCGATCAAGGAGCACCGGACCCTCCGGCTGCACCCGGAACTCGGCCGGGAGATCCTGTTCGTCGCGCGCGAGCTGCTGACCACACCCGAGGACGTCGACCGGGTGGCCCGCAAGCTCACCGAGCGGGGCATCCCCAACCAGCGCGGCGAGGGCTTCGGCGGCATGGCCCGGCTGATCCTGCCGCAGCACCCCAACGCGATTCCCAACATCGTGCGCCTGCTGCGCGACCCCAGGCAGTGGCCGGGTGAACGGGTGCCGTTCGTCCAGCCCCACCACGGGATGATCGGCCACGGCGGCAACATGCACGGTCACCCGGGCGAGCCGCCCCGCGTGGGGTCCTCGCTGCCCAACCCGCCGGCCGGCAGCGAGGCCATCGGCAAGGGCGTGGTCGTCGGCGTCGTGGACACCGGCATCTCCAAGACCGCCGCCACCGACCACCCGAAGTGGCTGGCCGGCTCGTCGTTCGTACCCCGGCCGGACGAGGTGGACGTCGCCTACCAGAGCGCCGACGTGTTCGCGCTCGAAGGCGGGCACGGCACGTTCGTCGCGGGTGTCGTCCGGCAGGCCGCGCCGGGTGTCCGGTTCGACCCGGAGAAGGCGCTGTCCCCGATCGGGCTCGGCACCGAGGAGGAGTTCGTCAAGGCCCTGTCGTCGTTCGACGAGCGCGTGGTGCACGTCGTCAACATCTCGATGGGCTGCTCCACCCTGGACGACGTCGCGCCGGAACCGGTCAACCGGGCGATCCAGGCGCTGCCGAAGACGGTCGTGGTGGTCGCCTCGGCGGGCAACCAGGGCCTGACCCGGCAGAACTGGCCCGCCGCGCTGCCCGGCGAGGTCGGCGTGGCCGCGCTCGCCAAGGAGAAGGACGGCACCCTCACCCCGGCGTGCTACTCGAACTTCGGGCACTGGGTGGACGCCTGCGCGGTCGGCAACCGCACCAGCACGTTCCTGAAGGGCAAGTGGATCCTGCCGGGCGACCCGACGGTGGACGTGTTCGACCTGTGGGCCTACTGGCTGGGCACGTCGTTCGCCGCACCGCACGTGGCCGGCCGGATCGCCGCCACGATGACCGAAGGAACAGGCATGACGGCCATCGCCGCCCGCGACAAGCTGCTCACCGGTGCCCCGTTCTTCCCCGGCTACGGAGTCCGCGTGCCCTAGGACGTATCCGGCGGGGATGTCCGCGCTCCGTAGTGTGTGGAAGCCACGACGAGATCTGAGCCCAGGAGGGGCCGTGACCCCTGCATCCCCCCTCGCCGTGCTGGTCAGCGCGGCGGCGCAGGGCGACCAGCGGGCCTGGAACGACATCGTCGACCGGTACACGCCGCTGGTGCTGTCGGTGATCTACAAGCACCGGCTGCGCCCGGCGGACGCCGCCGACGTGAACCAGACGCTCTGGCTGCGGCTGGTGGAGCAGATCGGCCGGCTGCGCGATCCCGAAGCGCTGCCCGGCTGGATCGCCACGACCACCCGCAACGAGTGCCTGCGGATGCTGCGGTTGCAGCAGCGCACCCAGCCGTACGACCCGACGTCGGACGACGAGCCGGTCAGTCCGGGCGACGCGGTGGCGGACCTGGACGAGGAGATGGAGGCCGCGCAGCGCCGACAGGCGTTGCGGGACGGCTTCCGGCTGCTGTCCGAGCAGTGCCGGGAACTGCTGACCAAGCTGATGGCCGACCCGCCGCCCAGTTACGCGGTGGTCGGCGAGCAGCTGGCGATGCCGGTCGGCAGCATCGGCCCGACCCGCATCCGCTGCCTGGAGAAGCTGCGCCGGACGCCGGCGGTGGTGCGGTTCCTCGACCCGAGGCCGGTCCGAGGTGTGGGAGGAGGTGTGCACGGTGAACGCTCCGGGGTGGGAAAGCGATGAGGTGCTGCTCCGCGACCTGACCGAGGCACTGGCCGAGGCCCACGAGGTGCCGCCGGAGTTCGCCGAGGCCGCGCGCGCCGCGTACACGTGGCGCACCGTGGACACCGAGCTGATGCTGCTGACCAGCTACGACTCGATCCTGGACGCCGGACTGGCGGGCCGGGCGCGGGCCGCGCTGACCGCACGCCAGCTGGTGTTCGACGCCGAGGGGATCTCGGTGCAGGTGGAGGTCACCGAGGTCGGGGTCGCGGGACAGGTACTGCCCGCGCTGCCGGGACGGGTCACCCTCCTCACCGCCAACGGTCCGGGCGAGGACGCGGAACTGGACGAACTCGGCTGCTTCCTGCTGGGTCCGCCGCCACCCGGCCCGGTCCGGTTCCGCATCGAAACCGACGGCACGACCGTGGTCACCGACTGGGTCTGCGTGTAGCCCCGTCGCGACGCCTGCCCGTCCGCGACGGGGCATTTTCACGCCCGCAACCAAGGTGTGGCCGCCTCGACTGTTCCGGCCTGTGACGGCGATTCCGCCGTTGGTGCGAATCTGCCGCCGCGAGCGTCCCGAGCGGGTGATTCGCCGTTCCCGGCCGGCCGGCGGGCCATGCCACGCCAGTAGGGTGAGGCGACTTTTTCGCTGCTGGTGGAGAGGTGCGCGGTGGTCGAACGGGTGAGCTGGGCTCCGGCCGGGATCAACGTCGATGTGCCGAGTTCCGCCCGGATCTACGACTACCTGCTGGGCGGCGGGCACAACTTCGCCGCCGACCGGGCCGTCGCCGAGCAGTTGATCCGGGTGCTGCCGGTGCGGGACATGGCCCGGCTCAACCGGGCCTACCTGCGGCGTGCGGTGCTGGCGCTGGTGGAGGCCGGGATCACCCAGTTCCTCGACCTGGGTTCCGGCATCCCCACCGTGGGCAACGTGCACGAGGTGGCGCAGGCCGCGTCGCCGGGGTGTCGGGTGGTGTACGTCGACATCGAGCCGGTCGCCATCACGCACGCCGAGCTGCTGTTGGCCGGCAACCCGGACGCGACCGCGATCCTGGCCGACCTGCGCGAGCCCGAAGCCGTGGTGGACGCGCCGGAAACCCGGCTGCTGCTCGACTTCAGCCGGCCGATCGGGCTGCTCGCGGTGGGCGTGCTCCAGTTCATCCCGGACTCCGCCGACCCGTGGGGCGTCGTCGGCCGGTACCGGGACCTGCTGGCGTCCGGCAGCTACCTGGCCCTGTCGCACTTCACGCCGGACCGGATGCCCCGGGCGATGGCGGCCGGCGCGGACATCTTCAAGAACACGTCCGAGCCGATCACACCGCGCACCCGGGAGCAGGTGCTGGCCATGATGTCCGGCTTCGACCTGGTCGAGCCCGGCCTGGTGTTCACGCCCGAGTGGCGGCCCGAGTCGCCCGACGACGTGCCGGACGACCCCGGCAGCGCGAACCTGTACGCGGTAGTCGGCCGGAAGCCTTGACGAAGGCCGTTCCGGATACGCAAGATTTGCGGACCTGATCTTATGCGCCAACTCTCCGCGATGACTGATTCGGCATCTGACGAACGGGCTTCGGAAGCACCTTCCGCGGCCGATGCCGCGCGCGCGGCGGCCGTCGAGCGGTGGACCAGGGAACTCGTCGCCAGCGCGTACGCGCCGATGGCCCGGGACGAGATCGTCGAACGGCTCGGGCGGTGGCTGGACCGGTTGGCCGAGCTGCTGGCCGCGCCCGAGTTCCGGCCGGACGGGGCGGCCGAGGTCGGTGAGTGGCTGGTGGCCGCCCGGTTCACCGGGCAGACCAGCCTCCGGCACACGGTCGAGGTGCTGGGTTCGGTGCTGTGCGGCGAGTACGAGCGGGTGTCGGCGGTGCTCGGCGCGGTCGCGGCGGGGTACGCGAACGCGGTGCGCCGGCAGATCTTCGCCGAGCAGGAGGAAGTCCGGACGTCGCTGCTGTTCGCGCTGGAGCAGGCGCGGCAGGAGCTGCACGAGAGCGAGGCGCGGTTCCGCCAGGTGTTCGCGTCCTCCGCGGTGGGCATCGCGATCTTCTCCCCGGAGGGCGTGGTGCTGGAGGCGAATCCGGCGCTGGTGCGGATGCTCGGGCACCCCGACGGAGATGCCGGCCCGGGGTTGTTCGAGCCGGCGGAACTGGCCGCGCTGCGGGCCGCGTGGACGTCGGCCGACGGTGGCGCGCGGATCGAGCAGCAGTTCAGCGGGCCGCGCGGCGATCCGATGTGGACGAACGTGGCGCTGTCGACCGTGCGGGATGCCGAGGGACTGCCGAAGTACCGCGTCGCCGTGGTCGAGGACGTGACCGAACAGCGGGTGCTGCGGGAGTACCTGCGGCACCAGGCGCTGCACGACGTGCTGACCGGCCTGCCGAACCGGCAGAGCTTCCTGCCCCGCCTGGAACGGGCGCTCAACGCGCCGGGCTCGGTCACGCTGTGCTACCTGGACGTGGACAGCGTCGCGATCGTCAACGACGGCATCGGGTACGAGGCGGGCGACGAGATGCTGCGGGTGGTGGCGAAGCGGCTGCTCGCCGTGGTGGCCGGGGAGAACGCGACGGTGGCCCGGATCGGCGGTGACGAGTTCGTCGTGCTGATCGAGGATTCCCCCGGCACGCCGAGCATTTCGGCGCTGGCCGAGGCGATCGACCTGGAGCTGTCCGAACCGGTCTACCTGTCCGGGCACGGGGTGGGCATCACGGCCGGCATGGGTTTCGTGCGGACGTCGGCACGCGGGCTGGCCGCGATGTCCCTGCTGCGCCAGGCACATTCGACGCTGCGGCGGGCGGAGAGCGGCGGCAAGGGCCAGTGGGGCATCTACGACGCGGGCCAGGACGCCCGGGACCGGACGCGGCTGTCGCTGATCGCCACCATGCCGGGCGCGCTGGAGAACGGCGAGATCGCCATCGACTACCGGCCTGTCGAACAGGTCGCAAAGGACGAGGACCGAACAGCCGCCGCTACCCGGCCGGCAGGCGAAGCCCTCCCGGCGCACGGGACATCGGCGGGGCGGCGGTCGCCCGGTGAACGGGTCGCCGTGGCGGCCCGGTTGCGTTGGGACGAGCCGGAATTCGGGGTGGTGGGCCACGAGGAGTGCCTGGACTTCGCCGACACGCTCGGCCTGAGCGGGCACCTCGGCCGCTGGCTGCTGGACGAGGCGTGCGCGTTCGCGGCAGCCGAGGACGTGCCGGTCGTGGTCCGGCTGTCCGCCGACCAGTCACGCGACCCGGACCTGGCCTCCGTCGTCACGGAAGCCTTGCGCGGCGCGGAACTCCCGCCCCGACACCTCTGGCTCAGCCTCGACTCGCGCTGCCTGACCGGCACCCTGGACGTGCTGGAGGACAACCTGGCCACGTTGGCGGACATGGGAGTCCGGCGACTCCTGCACGGCTTCACCTGCGGTCTGCGCGAACTGTCCTTTGTGGAACGCCACACCCCGCACGGCGTCGAACTCGCCACGACACCGGACGAACCGCTGTCCCGCGAAGCCCTGGCGATGCTGGTACCCCTGCTGCGCTCCACCGGCACCCTGGTCATCGGCGACGTCCCGGGAGCGGACCTCTCCGTCCGGTGGTGACCGGAAAACGGCGGCGGGGCCGCGGAGACCTCCCACGACCCCGCCGAACCGCGAAGATCAGGCGAACAGCGGCTGCCGCATCGCGTGCTGCACCAGCGTGATCAGCGTCTGCTTGGTCGACTGCCGGTTGCGCGCGTCACACGGCACGATCGGCACCGACTGGTCGACGGTCAGCGCCTCCCGGATGTCCTCGATCCGGTGGTGCAGCAACCCGTCGAAGCAGTTCACCCCCACCACGTAGGGCAGCTCGCGGTCCTCGAAGAAGTCGATCGAGGCGAACGCGTCGGACAGCCGCCGGGTGTCCACCAGCACGACCGCGCCGATCGCGCCGCGCACCAGGTCGTCCCACATGAACCAGAACCGATGCTGCCCGGGTGTGCCGAACAGGTACAGGATGAGGTCGCTGTCCAGCGACACCCGGCCGAAGTCCATGGCCACCGTGGTGGTCATCTTGTTCGGCGTGCTGGACAGGTCGTCCACACCGACACTGGCCTCGGTCATCACCGCTTCCGTGGTCAGCGGAACGATCTCCGACACCGAGCCGACGAACGTGGTCTTGCCGACGCCGAACCCGCCGGCGACCACGATCTTGGTCGACGTGACCGACAGGCTCGGTGTCCCCGGCCTCCCGGGAGCACTCATTTGCTTCCGCTTTCCCTAGTAGGTGCCCCGCGAAGAGGGTTCTAGCCGCGCATCGCGACGTGCAGCTGCGACCGGATCTCCGGCGTGAGCTGCACGCCCACCCGCTCCACCAGCCGGGTCATCGCGTACCCGATGAGGCCGATGTCGCAGTTGGGCGCGGCGAGCACGGCCAGGCACGAGCCGTCGCTGATGGACATCAGGAACAGGTAGCCCCGTTCCATCTCGACCACGGTCTGCTTCACGTCGCCCGCCTCGAAGCAGCGCGCCGCGCCCAGGTTCAGGCTGACCAGACCGGACGCCACCGCCGCCAACTGCTCGGCGCGGTCGATCGGAAGCCGCTCCGAGGACGCGAGCAGCAGTCCGTCCGCGGAGACCACGATCGCGTGCGCCACGCCCGCGACGCGGCTCACGAAGTCGTCGACCAGCCAGCTGAAATTGTCGAGTTCCTCGGCTGCGGTGGTCACTTCAGCTCCTTGCTCTGGTTGCCGGGGTTGTCTCCCTCGCCGAACGCCACGCCCTCCCACGGCAGACCGCTGTCGTCGGCCGATTCGCGCCCCATCTGGATACCGCGCTGATAGGTGGCGAACCGCTGGCGCAGCCGGTCGGCGGAACGGCGTGGCGGCGCGGCCGTGGCCACACCGGCGGAGGCCGGGGAGTCGCCGTTGGTGGACGGCGGGGTGTTCGCGGGGCGCGCGGCGGGTGCGCTGAGCGAACCGGGCATCAGGCGGGCCTTGGGGGTCCGCTTGGGCAGGCCGACCGACGTGGTGTCGTCCACCTCGGACTTCAGGACGTTGCTCGCGGCGGACCAGCCCTCGTCGGACGGGCCCCAGCCGGTGTTCCCGTTGCCGTTCGCGGCGGGCACCGGTGACGGCGCGGGCGCGCGCTTGGGCAGGCCGGCGGCGGTGGGCTCGGCCTCGACCCGATCCACCTTGGGCGTGTCACGGGGCACGTCGCGGGCCGCTTCCCGGGCCGCGTCGGCGTGGTCGATCCGCTCCGCGAACACGGTGCGCTCGACCACGGGCTCCGGCCCGACCAGTTCGACCCGGTCGGCGAACATCGTCTTCTCCGCCGGCGATTCCGGCGGCACGTCGTCGGTGAGCTCGCCGTGCACCGGCGCCTCCGCTCCCTCGCTGCCCTGGAACCAGCGTGACAGCACGTCCTCGTAGATCGGCAGCCGCTGAGTGGACGCGTCGTCTTCCTCCAACACGACGGCGGGCGGCGGTTTCGCCGAGCCGGGGTAGGAGTAGTCGATCGCGCCACCGCGCGGCGGCAGGGTCTCGGCGACGGTGGCGGTGAACAGGTCCGCCGCCGGGGTCTGCTCGACCTGGAAGTAGTTCGTGCCCTCGTCGGACGGGGTGGGCACGGCGTGCGGGTACGACGAGGGCTCGGCCACCGGCAGCTCGGCCGGCGCGCCGCCGAACGGCGAACCGCCGCCGAACGAGGCGGGCAGCTGTTCCGGCGTCCACTTCGGCACACCCGCGAGCACGCCGACGCCGCTCTCGTCCGGTGCCGCCTCGGCGTGCCGGGACGGCAGGGCCTGCACCGGCCGGGCGGCCTGGAGCGGCTCCGGGCCGCGGTGCAGCAGCGACACCGGCAGCACGACCTGCGCGGTGACACCACCCTCTATGTCGTCGTTGTTGCTCAGCGTCACCCGGATCTCGTGCCGCTTGGCGAGCTGGCCGACCACGTACAGGCCCATCTCGCGGGCCACCGACACGTCGACCTCGGGCGGGTCGGCGAGCTTGGTGTTGGCCTCGATGATGTCCTGCTCCTGCATACCGACGCCGCGGTCGTGGATGCGGATGGACACCTCGCCGCGCCGGGTCTCTATGGCCCGCACGGTGACCTTCGTGGTGGGCTTGGAGAACGCGGTCGCGTTGTCCAGCAGCTCGGCGATGAGGTGCGCGAGGTCGTTGACCACGCGGCCCTGCACCTTGAGCTCCGGCGCGGGCGCGACCTGGACCCGGGCGTACTTCTCCACCTCGGACACGGCCGCGCCGAGCACCTCGTTGATCGGCACCGGCCGGGTGACCCGGCGGTTGACCGTGGTGCCGGAGAGCACCAGCAGGTTCTCGCTGTTGCGGCGCATCTGGGTGGCCAGGTGGTCCAGCTCGAACAGCGACGCGAGCTGGTCGGGGTCCTGCTCGTCCTGTTCCAGCCGGTCGATGACGGTGATCTGGCGTTCCACCAGGGCCTGCGAGCGGCGCGACAGGTTGATGAACATGTCGTTGACGTTCGCGCGCAGCGCCACCTGCTCGACCGCGAGGCGGATGGCCTCGCGCTGCACGGCGTCGAACGCCCGCGCCACCTGGCCGACCTCCTCGGTGCTGTGGATCGGCACCGGCACCAGCGACTCCTCGGCGGCGCGCGCCGGGTCGCGGTGCGTCCGGATGCGCTTGATCGCCTCCGGCAGGCGGTTGCGGGCCACGTCCATCGCGGCGCGGCGCAGCACGCGCAGCGGCGTCAGCATCGAGCGGGCCACGAACGCCATGAGGGCGAACGCGATCAGCAGCGCGACGGCGACCAGGGCCGCGTCCCGCCAGGCCGCGCCGCGGGCGATCTCGGTGAGGTCCACCGACGCCTTGTCGGCCTGCTGCTCGATGTTGATCGAGACGTTCCGGATCAGCGCGGCGGTCTCCTCGCCGACCCGCATGACCTCGGCGTCGGAGATGGACACCTCGCCGGACTCGGTCTGCTGCACCAGCGCGAGCTGCACGAGCCGGTTGCGACCGTCCACGGCCGCGCCGGACACGACGTCGGAGAACCGCTGGCGGTTCTCCTGGCTCGCGGTGTTGGCGAAGTCGGTGAGCGCCGCGTCCAACCGGGACTGCGCCGCGCGCAGGGCGTTGACCTGGCCGGGCGCGAACTCGCCGCGCTTCGCGGTGGACAGCAGGATCGCGTTCTGCTGGAACAGCTGTTCCTTCGCGCTGTAGAGGGCCTGGTTGGCACCCGACAGCGGCGTGATGGTCTCGTTGCTCAGGCTGCTCGACGTGGCGCGGTGCACCTGCGCGAGCGCGCTGAGGATCTGGGTGTACGCGCTGGCCACCGAGATGTCGGGGTACTTGGTGGTGAGCGTGGTGTTGCGCAGCGAGGGCAGGCCGTCCAGCGCCTGGACCGACTTGTGGAACGACTCCTGCACGCCGAAGTCGATGCCCGCGGTGGCGTTGGCGACCTCGCGGTACTTGCGCACCTCGTTGTCCACACCGGCCGACCTGGCCACCAGCTCCGCGCTGTTGTCCGCGCGGTTGCCCGCCACGAACCACACGGCGGCGTCGCGTTCCAGCTGGAGCGCGTTGGAGACCGCGGCGGCCTGGGCGGACAGCTGGAGCTCGCGCTGGACCTTGCCGAACAGCTCGACGTCGTCCAGCTGGGTGTTGAGCCGCAGGCCCGCGAGGGCGAGCGTGCTCAGCGCGGGCACCAGGAGCACCACGGCGAGCTTGCTCCGCAGCCGCCAGTTGCGCAGCCGCCACCGGGATATGCCCCGGTCGGCGGATGCGGCGGTGCCTGTGCTCGGACCCGGGTCGGGCGGAACGGCGTCCGCGACCTCGACGGGTTCAATCCGCTCCGGTTGGTTCCCGGAGGCGTGGTCATCGTGACCGCGCACCGTCAGCACACTCCCCAGCCCCCCAGCCAGTTGAACACATCCCTACAAACCCGGTGGATCTTGGAGGAAAATCCCCGGCAGTCATACCGCCGTTCGGACGAGGAGGCCGGTATTTTGCAAATCAACCATTGTGCCGCACGTCCGAGCGGGGCCGGCTAAACGATCGCTAAGCCGGCTTCAGACCATTTTCACGCAGTCGACATGATTGGGAAACACCGTGGGGGAACCCTCGTGGGCTCCCCCACGGCGCACCCGTCAGCTACCGGACGCGGCGACCAGCATCGGCTTGACGTCGAAGTCCTTCTCCAGCAGGCCGTAGGTCTTCATCAGCGTGGCGACCCGCTGGAGCCGGGTGGCGTCCAGCGTGGTCGGGAACTCGCCGAAGTGGACCAGGCTCGCGGTTTCCTTGTCGACCTTGGCGTACTCCACCAGCAGCGGCTCCACCGTCGGCCGGTCGGCCGCGTCCCGCTGGCCCTTGGCCATCGCGCGCTGGAACGCGGCGACGGTGGTCGGGTTCTCCTTGGCGAACTTCCCGGTGGTGCCGTAGCCGGCGACCGGGATGCCGTCCGTCGGACCGGAGGCGGCGTCCAGCACGGTGATCGCGCCGATCGCGCGCTGGGCCTTGCTGATGAACGGCTCGACCATGAACACCGCGTCGACCTGCTTGTTCGTCAGCGCGGCCTGCATGTCGGGGAACGGGAGCTCCTTGAACGTCACCGAGTTGGGGTCGACGTTGTTGGCCTCCAGGGTGGCCTTCGCGGTCAGCTCGGCGATGTTCTTGAACGTGTTGATCGCGATCGTCTTGCCGGCCAGTTCCTTCGGCGACTTGATCGGGGAATCCGCGCCGGTGAGGATCAGGAACATCTCGGGTTTGGCCTGGTAGCCGTCGTTGATGAGCTTGAGGCCGTCGACGCCCTTGGCGACGCCCTTGGTCTCGGCGGCGAAGAACGAGACCCAGTTGCCGAACGTGATGTCGATGTCTCCGCTGATCAGCGACGGGATGGCCGCGGCGCCACCCTGCACGATGACCGGCTCGACTTCGAGGCCTTCCTGCTTGAAGTAACCCTTGCTGATCGCGACGTGGACCGACGCGACGTCGAGGATCGGGAGCAGACCAAGCTTGATCTTGGTCTTTTCGACCTTGCCCGGGGCGGCGTTGGCGTCTGCGGGCTTCTCCGTGGAACCGCCGAGCAGACCACAGCCGGAGACCACGGCGAGCATCGCGACAGCGGACAGTACGCCGGTGATCCTTCTTGCCGAGAGGCCGACTCTACGAGTCATGGGGGGCATCTCCTGTTGGAGTGGCGACATTGCGGGGGCAGGATGCACGGGCGACGGAGGGCCCGACCGGAACCACTCAAAGTAACTTTGGTGGTTCGGCAAGTCCCCAGTCGACCGACACTCGAAGGCTGATCCACTACCTTCGGTGAGCATCTTTGCACAGGCTGTCCAGAGGTTGGGGTACGCGGTGAGCGATCTTGATGGGGAATGGGCCGTACAGAGCAACCGGCGTCCGGTGGGCATCGTCGGCGCGGGTCCGGCCGGACTGACGTTGGGGAACCTGCTCCGGCAGGCCGGAATCCCTTGTGTGGTACTGGAACGCAGCACCCGCGAGTACATCGAGACGCGCCCCCGGGCGGGCGTGATCGAGCACCGGGCCGTCCAGATGCTGACCCGGCACGGGCTGGCCGACCGGCTTCTGCGGGAGGCCGACCGGCACGGGGCGTGCGAGTTCCGGGTGAACGGGGAGGCCCACGAGGTGGACTACTCGTCGCTCTACGACGGGCAGACCCACTACGTGTACCCCCAGCAGGAGGTCGTGAAAGACCTGGTGGGCGCGTTCACGGCGAGTGGCGGTGACGTCCGGTTCTCCGTCACCGACGTCGCGCTGCACGACATCGAGGGCGCGGAGCCGGCGCTGACCTGGACGTCCGCCGAGGGCGTCCGGGAGCGGCTGGACTGCTCGTTCATCGCGGGCGCGGACGGCTTCCACGGCGTGACCCGGCGCAGCATCCCGGCCGGCGCGATCCAGGAGTTCTCCCACCAGCACGGCATCGAGTGGCTGTCCATCCTGGCCGAGGCACCGCCGTCGACGCACAAGGTGATCTACGCCCTGCACCCGGACGGTTTCGCGGGGCACATGCTCCGCAGTTCGACGGTTTCCCGCTACTACCTCCAGGTGGACGTGGACGACACCGTCGACAACTGGTCGGACGAACGCGTGTGGGCCGAACTGCACAAGCGGTTCGCGCTGCGCGACTCGGACTGGAAGCTCACCGAGGGCCGGATCATCGAGAAGCGCATCCTGGACATGCGCAGCCACGTGGTCGAACCGATGAACCACGGCAGCCTCTATCTGCTGGGCGATGCCGCGCACATCATCACGCCGGTCGGCGCAAAGGGAATGAACCTCGCTTTGCACGACGCCGAGGTGCTGGCCGCCGCACTGACGGAGTACCACCGGACGGGTGACGACACGGGGCTCCGCTCGTACTCCGACGTCTGCCTCCGCCGGGTGTGGCGTGCGCAGGAGTTCTCGCAGTGGATGGTGTTCATGATCCACCGCTCGCCGGAGCCGTTCCTCAGCCGATTGGGCCAGGCCCGGTTGGAACACCTGATCGGATCCGGCTCGTCCGCCGGCTATTTCGCGCAAAACTACGTCGGTCCCTGAACACCCCGACAAACAAAGCGGGCAGGCGGTCCCCACCGGGAACCGCCCGCCCGCTTTTCGGGTCGGCACGAAAACTCAGGAAGAAGCCGCGCGATCCTGCGCCTCGACCCGGGAAACCTCGGCCCGTTCCGCCTCGGCCCATTTCGCGGCGGAATGCTCGCCCACCCGGCGGCGGATCTTCGCCGGCCCCGAGCTCTTCCCGACGTTCAACAGCCGCGCCACTTCACCGCGCAATGCCACGAACGCCTCGGATTCGCGCGTGGTGATCTGGTCGCGCTGCGCGGGCAGGTCGACCGGCAGGTCCGCCACCACGGACGCCGGGGAGCCGGACAGCACCAGGATCCGGTCGCCCAGGTACACGCTCTCGTCGATGTCGTGGGTGACCACCAGCACCGTCGTGTCGTGCTCGCTCTTGACCTTCAGCAGCAGGTCCTCCAGCTCGAACCGGGTCTGCGCGTCCACCGACGCGAACGGCTCGTCCATGAGCAGCAGGGCCGGCCGGTAGGCCAGGGCGCGGGCGATGGCGACGCGCTGCTGCATGCCGCCGGAGAGCTGCCAGGGGTACTTCCGGGCCGCTTTGGACAGGCCGACCCACTCCAGCGCCTCGGCGACCCGGGCGCGGCGCGCGGAGCGGCCCAGCATGCGCTTGAGCGGGAACTCCACGTTCTTCTGCACGGACAGCCAGGGGAACAGCGAGCGGCTGTAGTCCTGGAACACCACGGCCAGGTCCTCCGGCACGCCGTGGACGGCGTTGCCGTGCAGCGAGACCTCGCCCTTGGTGGGCCGGACCAGGCCGGAGATGGTGCGCAGCAGCGTGGACTTGCCGCAGCCGGAGGGTCCGACCACGCAGACCAGCTCGCCTGCGCCCACGGTGAACGTCAGGTCGGCGATGGCGGTGTGCGCACCGTCCTTCGCCTGGTACGTATGGCCGAGGTCGGCCACGGAAAGCATCGCGGTCATGTCAATCCTCCACCGTCGCGGGGGTGCGCTCCCGTTTCGGCTGCCACGCGAGGGCGCGGCGCTCGAACGCGAGGAGCACGGTGTTGAGGGCGTAGCCGAGGACTCCCAAGAGGACGATCCCGGCCCACATGTCGGGGAAGTCGAACTCCCGCTGTGCGACGAGGAGTTGCGACCCGATCCCGTTGTCGGTGCCGACCAGTTCCGAGACGACCATCAGGACGAGGGACAGCGACAGGCTGACCCGGAGCCCGGCGAAGATCTTCGGTGCGGCGGCCGGCAGGACGACGCCGAAGATCCACTGTCCCTTGGGAATGCGGAACACCGCCGAGGTCTCGAACTTCGTGGCGTCCACCGAGCGGGCGCCGTCGACGCTGTTGAGCAGGATCGGCCACAGCACGCCGAACACGATCGTGGCGAGCTGCATCTGGGTGCCGATGTTGAAGATGAGCAGGAACACCGGCACCAGTGCCGGAGGGGGGATGGAACGGAGGAACGTCAACAACGGCCCGGCGTACTGCATGGCCGTCGCGGAACGGCCGAGCGTCACGCCGAGCGCCACCCCGACCAGGGCGGCGATGCCCCAGCCGGCGAGAAGTCGACCGATGCTCGGGAACACGTGCCCGAACACCGTGTCGGTGAGGAACAGCCGGTCGGCCGGCCCGGACAGCCACAGCTTGAAGGCCGACTCGGCGATCACCGTCGGGCGGGGGAAGAAGGTGTCGTCGGCCAGCCAGGTCGCCAGCTCCCACACCACGATCAGGCCCGCGAACACGGCCCAGCGCTGCAAGAACCGGGTCATGAGCGACCTCCGGTGACCGAACTCCACGCGACCCAGCGACGTTGCGCGCGTTCCAGGCCCTCGTTGACGAGGAACCCGATGACACCCGCGACCACGGTCCCGGCGAGGACGAGGTCCATGCGGCCGGAGCCGCTGCGCGCCTCCATGATGAACTGCCCGATCCCGCCCGAGCCACCGGCGAGCAGTTCGACGCTGACCAGCACGACCAGGCAGGTCGTGGCGGCGAGCCGGATACCGGTCAACACGAACGGCAGCGAGCTGGGCAACGCCACGGCGAACAACACCCGGACCCGCCCGGTGCCGAACACCCGGGCCGTCTCCACGAGCAGGGGGTCCAACTCGTCGAGCGCGTAGATCGTGTTGAACAGGATGGGCCACACCGCCGCGTACACGGCGAGCGTGATCTTCATCTCCGGCCCGATGCCGAGCACCAGGATCGCCAACGGGATCAAGGCCACGGACGGGATGGGACGAAGGAACTCGATGACCGCCCGCGTCGCGTGCCGGACGGCCGGGACGCTGCCCAGCACCAGTCCCAAGGGGACGGCGATCCCGACGGACAGCCCCACCGCGATCAACATCGCCAGAACCGTCGCGATGACATCGCGTAAGAAGGCCTCGTCCCCCGAGAGCCGCACTAATTCGACACCCACCACCGAGGGCGGTGGCAAATAGTCCGAAGGAACCAATCCGGACCGTCCGAACAGCTCCCAGATGACGAGGAACCCGGCCACACCGAGCAGTCCCCGGGTGAGCGCACGCACGCGCAACGCCTACTTCCAGTTGATCAAGAACAGCCAACCCGGCTCAATCTAGAGAGTCCTCCCCCGTCGCCACAATGCGTGCACGGCAAATCACTGTCACGAATATTCACCGGTAGGGGCACGACTCCCCCATCCCCCGTCGCGCCCGCCTCCAGGCTGGTATGGACCTCCCAGCCGGCCGCCGGCCCACCCGGACGGCATCCCATCACCCCACCGACTCCAACCCGGACACACCGACTCCGGCCCGCCTCGCACGCCCTACTCGATCCATCCCGCGCGCCCACCCGCACACACACGCGCGCCCGCGCGAGCCGGCGGGGCAGCCGGTGGGGGCAGGTCGCTACTGCTCGCACGGCGGTGTGAACGGCAGGTCGCGGAAGTACCGCCGCCAGTCCTCCGCCGTGATCCTCGGATACGCGGTCTCGCAGATCCGCCGCTCCACCATCCCCTGATCGGTCTCCCAGAACCGGAGCACCGAACCGCCCACCGTGATCAGCGTGTGCCCGTCCGGCGCGAACACCGCCGAAGCGGCCTCCCCCGCGTGCCCCGACAGCACCGCCGCCTCGCGCGGCGCACCGGGGTCGGCGAGGTCGAACAGCCGCACCTTCCCGTCCACTCCGGCCACCGCCACCCGGCCGAGCCGGCTCAACGACACCGACTGCGCGTCGTCCACCAAAGCCCTGCCGTCATGGACCGACAGCCGATCCGGACCGCGGTCGGCCGGCCACTGGACGGCACTCCCCTCCTGCTCCACGGTGAACAGCCCGCCGGTCGGACCGATCGCCAGCGACGACACCAGCCCGCTCGGCAGCGGGAACACCCCCGCCCGCGCCGCCGGCCGGCCCGGGTCGGTCACATCCCACTCCTCCACCCGGCCGTCCGCCCGCGCCGAAGCCAGCCACGTCCCCGTCTCGTCGAACGCCAACGCGCCGATCGGGCGGGACTCGGCGGCGGCGTGCAGCGGCCGGCCGACCGCCGCCAGCACCGCCCGGTCCGCCACGCCCACCAGCCGCACCTCGCCGTTCGCCCCGCCGATCGCGAACACCCCGCCGGTCGGCCGGAACGCCACCGACCAGCCGTCCGGCAACTCGCCGATCAGCTCCGGCGACGCCAGGTTCACCGTCCGCCACACCCGCACCACGTGGTCGTCGTACCCGACGGTCACCAGGTGCGCGCCGTCCGGGCTGAACGCGGCGGCCCGCACCCGGCCGGTGTGCGGCAACGGCCACGCGGTGCGCGGCGCGCGCGGGTCGGAGACGTCCAGCAGCCGCAGCCTCCACTCCACGTCGATCGTCGCCACGACGAGCCGACCGGCGCTGACCGCGATCGACCGGACCTTCGCGGGCTGCGCCATCGGCAGGTCGGCCACCGCCACGACCCGCGCGAGGCCGTCCGAGCCCGCCGTGACCACCACCCGGCCGTCGTCCGCGAGTGCCGCCGCCCGCACCCCGCCGAGGTGACCGGACAGGGTGGCGATGCCGACCGGCCGGGTCGGCTCCGTCAGGTCCCACAGCCGGGCGGTCCGGTCGTCACCCGCCGTGATCAGGGTCCGCCCGCCCGCACCGAACGCGACCGACCGGACCGCGTCGTCGTGCCGGTCGACGGTCGCCAGCCGCCTCGGCTCCACCGGGTCCGCCAGGTCCCACAGGCCGACGGCCCCGTCCTCGCCGGCCGTGGCGACCGTCTTCCCGTCGTCGCTCACCGCGACCGCGTCCACCGCGCCGTCGTGCGGCGCGAAGTCCACCGGCGAACCGGGG